>CAYOBW010000364.1:0-6495 GCA_964402115.1 uncultured Victivallales bacterium | reverse complement strand
ACGCGTTCTTTTCAGCGGCAGAAGTTCGAGGGATGAGATGCGTTTGCCCTGGCTCTCCCGAATCCGCGGCTGACGACGGTGTCTCTCGCCCGATCCGCTGGCGTCCTTGGCGCCTTTCCTGGACCAGGTCCTCTTCGTGCCTTAATGGCGGGATCCACGATATGTGACGGGACGCTGGCCGCCCAGCCCGCGGGTTCACGCACAACCCGTCCTCATTCTGCCGTCAGGACAAAGCGGAACTGGTTCGCCGGGTCCGGCAGGTAGCGGTCCAGCGCGGGCGAGTAGGCCCTCACCTGCACGGACTTCCCGTCCGGCAGAAACTCGACCAGCCGCAGGTAGCCGCTGCCGCCGCCGCGCAGGCTTTCGAAATCCGCCATCAATTGGTGGACGATGTTGCCGTGGTCCCCGGTGCTGGCGAGGTAGCTCGGGCCGCCCGACGCCACGTGGCCGCTGAAGACAAGCCGCAGGTTGGCGTGCCGGCGCACCAGCTTCTGCCACAGTTGCTCGCCGTCGTTGCCCCAGCCTTCGGGGCTCGCTCGCTGGTTGACGCCGGCGGTGTGGTCGTAGCGGACACCGTTGCGGAACAGGTAGGCATGGGTCACCACGATGCCCAGCCGGTCGGCGTGGTCGTCAAGGACCTTGTTCGCCCAGGTCACCACCTCGTCCCGCGGCCCAAACTCCAGCGCGACGATGATCCAGTCGCGGCCCGCCATCCGGAAGAGATGGTAGCTGTTTTCCATCCTCCCCGTTGACAGCACGCCGCCGTACGTCGGCCAGCGTGCGAAATCGTCGGCGCGGAAGTGCTCGCCCATGGCCGTCTGCCGCGCGCCGCCCGAGTAGTCATGATTGCCCGGGACGAGGGCGTACGGGACGATGCCGTCCAGCAGTCCAAGGCGCCTGCGCGCGACCTGCCACTGGGCCTCCACGTCGTCATGGACGATGTCGCCGACGTGCAGCACATACGCGATGTTGCGATCCCGCGCATGCGCGGCGACCCATTTCGCCTGCGCCTCGAGGAATTCCGGACGCTTCTGGCTGTAGACCTCCGTGTCCGGCAGCACGACCAGCGTCGTGCTGCCCTCCACCCAGGGCCGTGGCTGCGCGGGCGGCGTCTTCAGCATCAGTTCCTCAATCACCCGCGCGACCTTCTCCGGGTTTTCCTGCTCCACGAGGTAGGCGTGCCCGGCATCCGCCGCGGCGTTCCACCGATTGCTGCCGTTCAGCGGGTTCACCTCCAGCGTCCCGCCGGACTTCAGGCCCCAGAGCGCAGCCGCGGAACCGCCCGTGCCGCGCACCGCATAGAGGACGGCGGTCTGGTCCCAGCTCTGCCGGTGCTTCAGGCCGTTGTAAAGTTCGTAGGCGCGCCGCACCGGGCTGTTCGTCGGCAGGCCGGCTGCACCCGCTCCTGTTCGGATGCGGGCGCCGATCTCGTACCCGCTGAAGACGGCCGGGCCGGGCCAGTTCGACACCGCGCTGGCCGACGCGGCGGCGTCCTTGTAGATGTTGTACTCGCGCCCCTGCGGGAACGACCCGCCCATGCAGACCCACAGCTTCACCTTCCGCCGCACCAGTTCGCGGCCATTCCATGGCGCGATCTCGTCCGCCGGGCTGGCGAGCAGGTTGCGCACGTTGGTCAACATGCCCACGGTCACCAGCACCACGTTGCTGTCGGGCTGGCCGGCCAGCACGCGGCGGTACAGCTCCGTCGCGGCCGGCGCCGCGGCGGCCGACGCCAGACGCCGGGGGAACTCCTCGGCCACCTGTCGGACGTAGCGCGAGTCCTTCTCCCATCCCGGTCCCTTCAGCACGCCGATGGGGATGTCCGGCCGGCCGAAGTAGAGGTTCAGCGCGCTCAGGCACAGCGGGCTCCAGGCGTGCGCCGAGCTCACGCCCATGGCCAGGATCTCCGCTTCGCCGGCGTCGGCCAGCGCGTGCAGCATGGCCACCGCGCCGACGTCGTCCACGTCGCCCATGATGTCCGTGTCGAAGATGACCCGGACTGGCCGTCCGTTTTGGGCCGGCGCGCCGACGGCCAGGCAGGCGGCCATCCATCCGATTGCGATCCAGTAGGGCTTCATGGGAGCACGCCTAACTCAGTCTTCAGGGCCGCGGTCAGCGCCGGGCCGTAACGCTCGACGTCGGTCACGCGCAGGAGGAAGCGATTCGTCGAGGTGGGATCCCTGCTCCAAGTCGTGACGCCCGCGGCCGTGCACTGCACGCGGATCGGCTCGAAGACAAAGACCGGGTCGCGCGCGGTCGCCCGGGGAACCACCTCGCCCGCCTTCGTGACGGCCAGCCCCGCCGCGTTCAGGAATCCCGCGGTGCACCACATGTTCCGGTCCCGGCCGGCCTGCGCCGCCAGCAGCGCGGCGTCCACGGGGGCGTCAAGCTGCTGCTGCCACGGCCGGCCGCCACCGGCGGCCGCGGCCTTCCGATCGCCCGCGGCGTACATGGACAGGAAGTAGTTCTGCATCCGGGCCGACAGCCGGGGCAGGATCTCCTCCTGGCGGAAGCGGTAAAACGAACCGAATTCGGACACGCGCAAAAGCTCGCGCGACCGGCGGTGAACGACCTCGAAACACGGCAGCCAGTAGACCGGGCACGGCGCTTCGAAGATCGCGGCGTAGTTTGCAGGGTCCAGGTTCACGTTCCATTCCAGCCGCTGGGCCTTGGCCGGATCGGGCGTCCCGGACCCCGCGTTGAGGTAGATCGCGGCGCAGTTGCGGGCGAAGAGCTCCCGGTCCAGCCGCAGGGCCAGCGCAACGTCGCGGCTGCTGCCGATGATGTGGATGGCCGCCGGCCGCGAGGCCTTCCGCAGCAGGTCAAGAAAGGCCCGGATACCCGCCAAATCCGCTGGCGGCGGGTCGGCGCGCAGTTCGTCCTCCGCCGGGCAGCGCGGCGAGCCGACCACCAGGGGCACCGCCTTGCCGGCGATGCGGTTCAGCTGCGCGACCGCCACGACATCGGGCGCGTTGGTGCGCTCCGGCCGCGGGTAATCCGTCATCACGCCGAGCAGTTCGATCCGGCCCTGCCACGCCAGCGCGTATTGCGTGGCGAGGTCCCAGTGGTCGTCGGGATCGTCGTGCGGCCGGAAAAGGTCCGAGACGTGCAGCGTCGGCACGGGCTCGGCACGGGCTGCAAGCGCGACTGCCACCGCGGCAACCGCCAGGAGGAACGTGGTTTTCCCTTCACGCATAACTGACCACCAGCTTCATACCGCTTTGCGGATGTCTTCAGCCGATTTGTGACAGCCGCGGCGACCGGCGTCAAGCGCGCCGGCGGGCGCAAAAAGGCGACCCTCAAGCGTCATGGCCCCGCCGCGGCCCGTACCTCGATCGTGCCGGCCGCCGCCTTCACCGTCGGCGCGCCGCCCGCAAAGGCGACCGTGCCGAAGCCGGCGACCGTGCTCAGGAACACGCGGCGGTTGCCCTTCACGGCAGGATCGACCTCCAGCGCGCGCGCGACGGCGTCGTAGCGCACGCCGCCCAGGGCCTGGAGCAGCGCAAAGCTGGACATGGCCCGCGCGTACCAGTGGCCGCACTCGTATTCGTTGAACGGGTTGCGGCGCACGCCGTTGTAACGCGCGCGGCAGGCGCGCACGATCTCGAGCCCTTCCTCGCGTTGCCCGAGCATGATCAGGTGTGCGGCGACCTGGTACTCGATGCCCGTCCAGACCTCGTCGCTGTAGACGAACGGCAGCAGCGGCTTGCCGCCGCGCGGCCAGGAGCATAGCAGCAGTCCGCCGTCGTTGCCCATGGCAAAGCTCGGCCGCTGGGGATTGGCGTGGCCCGAGAGGTCGCGCTTGAGGTTGTACTTGTGGACGGCCAGCAGGTGACTGCGCACCTTGGCGGTGTCCACGAGTTCCTCGTCGAGGCCGCACGCGCGCGCCATCCACAGGCCCAGCACACCGTCGGACAGGCAGCCGGTGCCGTACTGGTACTTCGGCCCCTGCCGGTTCACCTCCGCGGCGACGGCCCGGTAGTGGGCGCTCTGCTCGTCCGGCGCGAGGGGCTTGAAGTTGCGCGCCAGACCGTTCGTGCGCACCAGTTGAATGAAGTACTCCCCGTTGAACAGCTCGGTCTCCATCCGCTGGCGCCCCTTGGCGAGCAGGGCGCGGTAGCGGCCCACGTCCTCGCCGAGCGCGCCGCCCATCCGGGCTGCCGCGGCCAGCGCGCCGAGGTAGAAGCTGCCGCAGTGACCGTCTGGACCGAAGTAGTTGATGTCGTAGGTGTTGTGGTGCTCCTCCTCCAGCAGGCCCGTCTCGCGCGGGTCCCACGTGCGAATGGCATAGTCCAGCGCGGCGCGCAGGCGCGGCCACAGGCGCCGAAGCCACGCTTCGTCGCCGGCGATGCGCCACTCGCGGTGCGCCTTCATGATCTCCCCCAGGTGCCCGTCCGCCGCGTCAAACATGCCGCCGCCGGGGGTGATGGGGAGGTTGACGCGAAACGCCTGACGGCCCTGCTCGTCCTGGCCTTCGAAGAACGCCGTCTGACGCAAGCCCCGCTCGAGCGCGGGGAAGAGATGGCAGATCGCCTGGGCGTAGTTCCAGACATGCGAGCAGGAGCCCGCGCAGCAGCCTTCGCCATCGGAACACCCCTCCCAGCACCACAGGCGGCCATCGTGCTGGCGCAGAACGGTCGGCGACTTGAGGATCGTCAGGTTGGCCGCGGCCGCCTCGACCGCCTCGGGCGGCAGCGTCGTGTCGTAGAACGCGTCGCGGAACTGTGCGCTGCGGCGGCGCAGCTCGACGCGCTGCGCGCGCCAGTGATCGGCCACGTCGCGGATGCTCTTGAACTGCGTGGCATACCAGGGCACATAGGTGGCGGGAACGGGCGCGCATACACCGTTGGTGCACGCGCCGTCGGCACACGCGGCGGAGGTGGGTGGCGGGTCCGCCGTCCAACCCGCGTAGTTCGGCCCCTCGAAATCGGCCAGCAGCGTAACGCGGTTCCCGGCGGCAAGGATGGCGTTGCCCGCACCGGTCTTGAGCGCGGCTACGTTTTCCTCGCTCAGGACGAAGTGGTCAGCGTTGATGTGGCCCCATGGCGCTGTATCGCGGTCCACGATCTGGATGCGGCCCTTCCGGCCCGCCTGCCCGGCCAGGTCGAAGGTGGCCCATTCGAGCGCTTCCGCGTTCCTGCCCCGGGCCGTTTGCGCCACCTTGCCGTCCACCAGCAGGTTGACAGCGACGCTCCGCTCGGCGGATCCGCCGCCAACCAGGAAGTGCAAGTACCGCCGGTTCAGCTCGAACTCGGGTGACGTCAGCGTCCCGGTCGCGCCGTCGCCGTCGGGGTCGTACGTGTTCACCAGCCCTGCCCCAAAGAATCCGGTCACGGCCTGCTGACCCGGGGCCGGGCCCCGGCTGGGTGTCGTGCGGAAGGCCGGGCCCGCTACCACGCGGAGCTTACCGTACTTGAGGTTGCTGCCCGGCACGTACCAGCACGTGTTCAGGACGATCGTCTTGTCCTCGCCCGGCTGGAGTTCGAAGGGCACGCTGAGTGACGCGCCCGGCGCGCCGCCCGGCACGGGCGGGTTGTCCACCACGCGCCCTTCGGCCACGTTGTTCCAGGCCAGGGTCAGAGGATCCCACCAGCCCCCGCGGAACCAGCAATGGTCGACCCGCGCGCCGGGCTCATCGACGAACACGGCAAAGGCCCCGTTCTGCTCGCGTCTGGCGCCGGCGGCGGCGTAGAGCACGAATCCGCCCTCGATCGGGCCAACGGACCCGTCGCCCATGAAGTTGCGCGTGTTGAACGAGAAGACGCCGCTCAGGGGCCGCGAGGAGGTGTTGCGCAGCCGGTACTCCAGCGCACCCGCGGGCAGGCTGGACGGATCGGGTTCAGGCGGCGTGAAGGGGCTCCAGCCGGTGAGCTCGACCTCGAGTGGGACGGCCGCGTCGCGCAGCTGGACTGTGGCAAAAGGGAAACGTGCCGTGAACGTGCATTCCCGGAAGCGGGGGAAGCCGTACGTCCGCCCCGTCCCGCCGTTGCCCGTCCCGCCCTGGCCGAAGTACTTCCAGTCGGGCAGCGGGCCCTCGAGCACACGCGCGAGGCGCGACGTCGCACTCTCGCCAGCCAGCGAGACAGCCGCGAAACACGCGGGCTCGTGGAAGAACTCCATGCGGTGCCGCACGGACATGTGCGAGATCGCGCCGCTGCCCTCGATGCAGTACATCCCCGCGCCCAGGCCGCCGATCGGGAAGGCGACGCGGTTCAGGCAGGCTTCCGAGTATGGCCCGTTGAACTCGTGCGCTGCGCCCGCGCCGAGGGTGCAAAGCGCGCTCGCCAGCCCGATTCGCAATCCCCAAAGCGGATATGGTGTCATCGCCGCCGACCTCCCCGGGGTTTTGCGCACAAGTTTCCGCCTGGCGGTCACCCGGCGGCACGCCAAGCGCGAGCGTGCTTGTCAGGATGCGAAGAGATGGTTGCCCGACTAGGATTTGAACCTAGACAAACAGATCCAGAGTCTGTTGTGCTACCGTTACACCATCGGGCA
>CAYOBW010000363.1:0-6499 GCA_964402115.1 uncultured Victivallales bacterium | reverse complement strand
ATTGACCGGTGCAGATGTGGCTACCCAAACCGGTGAATTTACCAGGGTGCCTGTATACCCATGTCCGCTTGCATCAGCAGTAGAAACCGCACCAGTTCCTTCATCCAACTTCCAGTATCCAACCAGGTTGGCATAATTAGGATGTGCATTCGTAATGGATGTATTCTTCCATGTATTAATTGTTTCCAAACTCAAATTTGTGCTAAAAATAGAAACTTCGTCGAGTATGCCACCAACAAATTGTTCTAAAGTATTTCCCTTCTGACCAAATCTTAACTTCCCTGTACCAGTTGAATTTTGTGCTGTTCCAGTTCCACTTGAAACTCCATTCACAAAGAGTTGTCTGCTACCCCCTCCTGTTTGAACAATAGCGATATGATTCCAACCTGTGGTAGCAGCAGTAGAACTAACAATATTGCCAGTTCCATATACTCCATATACCCATTTATTATTATTATCGAGCCATATTCCATAATGATATCCTTCATACCCTGATTTTGTAACAATCCCTCTCCATGTATTTGTATTACTCTCGATATACACCCATGCCATGACCGTATAACTTTGAGCACTGGTAAAACGCAGACTTGCATTATCAGCTATTTCTACACTGCTGTTTGAACCAAATCTCAAGGCATTGCCACTTACATTGAGGACAACAGATCCGCCCTGACAAAATGTGGTGGCACCGGCTGCAAACAATGTTGGTGTTGGCAATGGGTTCACAACAAATGCCCCCGAAACGGCACTTGTTGCCGTTCCGCAAATCCCGGTAACCTCACAATAGTAATAAAGAGTGCCTGCTGTTGTTGTCTGTGGCGTATAACTGTATGTTTGCGCACCATTGCTTGCTACAAGTGATTTTCCCCCGCTGGTGCTTGCCGTGGTATTGCTGTACCATTGATAGTTTAATCCGTCTCCTGTGGCTTCTACTGTAATGGCTGTGAATGTTCCTCCAAGGCATTGTGTTTGGGCTGTGGTAGATTGGCTGGTGATGGTAGGGGCAAGGCAATTAGTAAAACTCACCTCCTCACCATAACCTGTACCTACACTGTTGGTTGCATACGCTTTTACATAGTATGTGGTATTGGCTGTAAGTCCTGTAATTGAGCTGGTAAATGTTCCGGTTACAGCAATTGCGCCCTGTGCCGTTTTGGTGGTTAAATCCACAGTTGGATTGGTAGAAGTACTCCAAACCACACCATATTGGGTTGGATTAGAAACTCCTAAATCGGTAATATTTCCATTACCAGTAGCGGTTATGGTAGTGATATTGGTTACAGCCAGTGTGGTAACAATTGGCCTGCCCACAGTTGTTTGGCTCTTCGGATTATTAGTGGCTATAGCTGTGTTATATATCTCTGAACCAGATGCACCAGAGTATTCATAAACCTGAGCGATATAATCTGTTCCGGCAGTTAATCCGGTTAAGGTAACACTAGTTTCTGTTCCATTATAAACACAATACCAGCCTGTTAAGCAAATTTGTGTTCCACTTGAAAAAGTTGTGTTTGCTGTGTAGGTTGTATTATCAACAGGTGATGCTGTTCCGGTGTTGGCTGCTTTTACAAACACAGCACGGGATGTTCCATTTCCATTTGACCAGCCAATAGTCATTTGGGTAGCTTGAACGGACGAAAAAACCAGATTTGAGGCCTGTGTTGTGGGGCCAAGCACAAGTTGGTCTGTTCCCTCTTTGTATTCGTAAGCACCTATATCTATGGTTCCTGTAGAAGAATGGTTTGTTTTCAGGAGTTTACGACCATAATCAAAGCCCCGAATATCAGTAAGTAAACTATTATATGAATCGTTTCCTGCATCCACACAGGGCGAATTACCAAAAAGCCTGTAATCGCCATTGGCTGCATCAGCGAATTTGGGATCTGAGCTTATGCAATTACTGGCAGTAAATGTACCGGTGTTACCACAACTTTGGTAATCACAATAGTTTAAATTTACTGTTCCTGCATCTATTTTAATATTTTCAGTGCCGCCCCAAACAATACAATTGTTAAAGGTATTGGTTTTCCCACTGGCTTCTACTTTTATTTGAGGAGTGCAATTATTTGTGAAAGTGCAATTATTCAAGGTTGAAGTGCCATTAAAAACTGTAAATGCTCCCGCACCTGTACCTCCCGTATTATTAGCCACTAAACAATTGTTAAAAGACGCCAGTTCTGAACCATTAACAAAAACACCACTTCCATGCCATAGTGCATAATTCTGGATTATTTTTAAGTTGTTGTATGTAACCTGTGAAAAGACATGAAAAATACCTCCTCCGTTATTTGGTAATGACCCTCCAGGGGAGGAGCCATTCATGTAACCACCCTTAATTGTAAATCCATCCAGTAATGCATTTGATATGCTGTTGGATGAAACCACTATATAGCAATTGTCCGTATTGGTAGCTTCTCCAATCTCGCCGCTCAAAATGGTTTCATTGGTGGCAATGGCCCGTTCTGAAACAGAAGTTTCCGTGCCGGCAAATCCGCCATACACAGATACATCACTTTTCAAAGCAAAATAATTACTACGTGAGCTGCCAGGCTTGTAGGTTCCAGCCTTCACCCATACCTGGTCGGTCGGTCCGGCGAGGTTTACGGCTGCGGAGAAGGTGGCCTTGGCATTTGCCCAGCTCAGGCCGTCGTTGGCGTCGTTGCCCGTGGTCGTTACATATAAAATCTGAAAAAAGTTGATTTTTAAATCGCTTTTTGTAGAGTTTCTTATGGCAGACGCATCGCCTGTGTTAAAGGCTGAATT
Organism: uncultured Victivallales bacterium; assembly: GCA_964402115.1. GTDB lineage: Bacteria > Verrucomicrobiota > Kiritimatiellia > UBA8416 > CAYOBW01 > CAYOBW01. The sequence goes on along the minus strand of CAYOBW010000363.1, from coordinate 3,736 downwards.
CTGGAAAGTAAAAGTGAGGTTCGACACCTCAATCAGATTTGCATGATTAGATGCTGTGCCCGTAAATGTTACACTCAGGGTGGTAGCACTTGTAAGGGTGATAACGGCTGTAAGCCCTGTGGGCAGATTTGTAACTATTACCTTACCACTTGCCACAATATCTTCGTCAATTTCACCGTTAAAGGTTCCGCCACCAAAATTGTTATGGGTAATAATAACCGGTTGGCTGTTATCAATGCTGCCGTCATGGGCTGATGATTCAGTAAATGTATCTGAACTGTATGATAACCCCGGACCGGCTTCTGCGATTGTTGGTGCAGGATCACTTCCCATTTCACGCTCCCATCCTGTAAAAGGAGGGATATTTTGATTGAAGGAAAATGGGTCCCTATGTACATAATATCCACCAAAAGGCATATCACCGTTACCGTTAATTACCCACCGATCCCTTCCATTACTATGCAGATAATATGATCCCTCTGAAAGTTTCCATATGGGGGCACCATCCATATTCGTTCCATACGGGGTGTACGTGCCGTTTACGGCTGTAGTGCCTGCACCGCTTACCCTGTAATCGGTGGCCATAAGGTTAGTGCTCAATGTAATGAACATGAGCAGCGTGATTAGTTTATAAAGTTTTTTCATAATTATATTGGTTTAAAATGAAAACTTTAGGGTAATTGTCAGTAATTGTCAGCGTTAATCCAGTTTTGTAACTCTCACAAAATTCATCTACAAACATACACCCCACAAAAAAAGAACGGTTCTTCAAAAGGTTAGCAAAAGGTTAACAAGGCGCGGAAAAAGGTTAGCAAAAGGTTAACAAGCAGATAAAAAAAGCCAATTCCAATTAAAATTTTCATGCCCCTTGTTTTTCTTATTCCAGATAAATCATTTTTGTTGCAAAGCTGTTTTCGGTAACCAGGGTAACATGGTAAAACCCGGCTTTAACATCCAGCGGTATTGTGGTTTCGGTTAATTCTTTTTCAATCTTTTTAAATACTATTTTTCCGGCTGTATCGCTTACTTTTATCCAGCAACGCGGAATGGGCACTTTGCTTTTGAGCTGTACCGTTTTGCCGGAAGGGCAAATTTCAAGTCCATCATCAAAAGGTTCAAATAGTTTCATTTTGTTTACTCTTAAACACAAAACTACACTCCAAAAACGAAAAGCAGTACATCAAAAGGTTAGCAAAAGGATAACAAGCCGGAGAAAAGTGTTAGCAAAAGGATAACAAAGCTTCAGCAATCTCATCACCTGAAAACTGAACGGAAAAGGATAAAGAGAAATGGAAGGAAACGCCCTGGCAAGTGATGCTGATATTGCGAGGAGGCCCGGTTTCGGTGCGGGTTATAATGCCGCCAGATAACTTTGAAGGTTATGGGCAAGGCTCAGTCCGAGTTTTTTTCTGAGTCTTGAGCGGGCAACTTTAATACTTTCGGGAGCGAGATAGAGTAAATTGGAAATATCCTTGGTGTTCATGCCCAATTTCAAAAATATACAGAGTTTAACCTCGGCAGGGCTAAGTTCGGGATGGGTTTCGGAAAGACTCTGAATAAAGCCGCTATGAACGGCTTCGAAGGAAAGCTGGAACCGCTGCCAGTTATCGTGATTCAAATGGCTGTCGAGGCTGGCAACAATTGCAGCTAACTCTTCCCTTTCATGGATTTGTTCGTCAGGGATAGTAAGAAGCAAAGCTTCTATCTGCTTTTTGAATCTGGTAAGGTAAGCATCGTTTTTGGTAACATCGAGCGCAATTTCTGCAAGCTGCCTGTCCTTTTCGGCTAAAGCATTTTTATGCTGCTCCGAAAGCAACAATGCGGAATGGCTGCGGGCGAGCAATTCAACTGCATTTATGGGGCGGGTCAAAAAATCAACCGCGCCAGCTTCGAGGGCTTCCCTGAGGTTTTCGGGCGAAAGCATAATGCCGGTAGCTATAATTACCGGTATTGCACGGGTAGCTTTGAGTTTTTTTAGTTCGAGGATTAAATCAATACCCGTCATTTCAGGCATGTCCCAGTCGGTTAGGATAATATCGGGCAAAATTTTAATCGCCAACTCCAATGCCATTTTCCCGCTGTTAGCCTGATAAATGACCAAATCGGGGCGGTTTTGCTCAAATATGGAAACTACAACCTGAAGGTTTTCAACAAGATCGTCAACAATAAGTACGGTTCGGTTTTGCATATTTACTTGTTTAATAGTGTATGGTAATAGCAACTGTTCATGGAATTAACAGCCTGGTAAACTTCATCTTTCCAAAGCTGAACCTCAACATTTTCTGATTTGGGAATGGTTTTTAGGCAAGCATGTATTTCGCTAACCGAATAAACATCCATTTTGCGGAGTTTCGACAGGTAAGGAGCGAGTTCAAGAAAGGCGGCGCTGTTCAAATTCAAATTATTGGTTTTGCCCAAAATTAGTTGGCTTTCAGCTCTGGAATCATCTATTTCGATTTTTTTGACTAAAGGCAGTGTAAACCAAAAAACAGAACCTGCCCCTTTTTCGGAAATTGCCCCAATGTTTCCGCCGTGTGCTTCGATAACCATTTTACAAAAAGCAAGGCCTAATCCGGTTGAACCAGCCAATCCCGATTTTTTAGCTTCGGATTGTTTAAATTTATCAAAAATCATTGGCAAAATATTTGGATCAATACCTTCGCCACTATCGGCAATTTCAACTTTAAGCCAACCGGGTTCTGCTTCAGAAAAGATGATATCGATATTTCCGCCACATTTTGAAAACTTGATGGCATTGGAAAGAAAGTTGGAAAACACCCTTTGCACCAATTCAATATCGACAACCAGTATAAAAATGTTATTGGTTATAATATTGATGTACAGACTTTTATCATTACAAAGCAATCTTACATCGTTGCAGGCATCTTCGGCAATTTTTTTGATATTTGTGGATTCTTTCCTGATTTTTAAAGCGGAGTTTTCGTATTTGTAAACGTCAAGGATATTCATTACCATGTGTAGCATCGCCCGTCCATTTTTTTCGACAATAATCCGGGCTTTCTCAGGATTTTTTTCGACATGATCGATGTTGATCAACGTATTCAGCGGGTTCTTCAGGTCGTGAATAACCATTCCTGTCATGGTTTCCTTAAAATCCGACAATTTATGCAATTGTTGGTTCTTGTTGTCCAACTCTTCTGCCTGGCTGTTGATCTCTTCATTTTTGAGAAAAAGCAGGCGATTGATCTTTTTTAGTTTTATTTGTGTAAATACAACATACACCAAAATCAAAAATACCAAAGTCATTCCGGCAGAAAGTAAGTTTTTCTGTTTTTTCTCCTGAATGATCATGTAGTTTTGCTCAGCTATACGCGCCTCCTTTTTTCCTGATTCGTACTGGGCATTCATCTCGGCAACAAGCCTGCTCTGGGCTTCTGCATTCCGCTTCCACTTCAGGATTTGCTGAATTTCGAGATAATTATAGGCTAGCTTGTAATTGCCTGTCGCGGCATAAGTCTTTGCCAGACATTCGGCAGCGGCTTCGATCTGAATTTTATTTTGGGCTTTCCGTGCAGCTTCATCTGACTTCAATGCATACGAAAGTGCATTTGGAAAATCATTCATGGCCAGGTATGTCTTTGATAGATTGTTATATAGGTTAGCCTCAATTAAAATGAAGGTTGTATCTGTAATTTTTTTTAAAGCTTCCTGAAAGTAATTAATTGCCTTCTGGTAATGACCCTGATTGCGTTGTGAAGCTCCCATGATTTCGAGA
>CAYOBW010000362.1:0-6509 GCA_964402115.1 uncultured Victivallales bacterium | reverse complement strand
CGACGTTGAAGATCTGGATGACGCCCTTCGCATCCGTCGCGATGCTCGAGAAGTTAGCGCTGTTGAAGATGGCGTTCTGCAGCGTCACCCCCTCCAGGAGATCCGCTTCCGCCCTTTTGCGCGCGGTGAGGTCTCGCAGGATTCCGGTAAAGTGACGTTTGCCGCCCAACCACATCTCCCTTGTCGCAATCTCCACCGGGAACAGGCTGCCGTCCTTGCGGCGGCCCACGACCTCGTGCCCGAGGCTGGCCGCGCGATCGACGGCGCTTTCGCTGCGGCACGCCAGGAAGACGTTGCCCTGGGGTTGCTGGAATTCCGGTATCAGCAGGCCGGGGCTCTGGCCGATGAGTTCCGCCGCGCTGTAGCCAAACATCTGCTCGGCAGCCGAGTTGACGGTCTCCACGATGACGCCGTTGTCATGCAGCGTGATGATGCCGTCCGCCACGGTGTCGAGAATCGCCTGCAGCACGGCGGTGCTGTCCTGCAAGGCCTGCCGGGCAGCGTTCTCACTCGTGACATCGCGAAACACGAGCACGGCGCCAACCACCTGCCTTTCAAGGTTGCGAATCGCCGCGCAACTGTCCGCGATGGAGCACTCCCTGCCATCGCGGGCGATCAGTACGGCGTGGCTGGCCAGCGCTTGCAGCGCACCGTTCGCCAGGGTCTCCCGGACCGGGAAAGAGAAGGGTTGGCGGGTCAGCTCATTGACGATGCAAATGATGGCGTCCACAGGTCGCCCCAGCGCTTCCGCCTGCGTCCAACCGGTGAGCCGTTCGGCGAGAGGATTCAGGAGCGTCACGCATCCTCGGGCATCGGTCGCGATCACCGCGTCGCCAATGGACGCAAGTGTGACAGCCAGCCGCTCCTCACTCATCTGCAGGGTCACGTTGGCCTGCTGCAGCTGTCTATGCGCGGTCTCCCGCACCTCCAGCAAGCGCTGGGATTCGACACGCTCCAGGTCCCTGAGCCGCTGCCGGGACTCCCGGAAGATCCAGTAGGTAAACGTCAGCGCGAAGAGCAGCGTAAAAAGGCTTGCGGCAACGGTTGTGGTCAGCAGACGGCGCAGGTTGGAGTCAACGTCAGCGTCGTGCCGCACCAATGCTTCATGCTCTATCTGGATATACCGGTGCGTCTGGGCGCGGATGGCGTCCATGAGTTGCTGGCCCTGACTGCCGCGTACCTGCTCCAGTGCCACCGACTTGTCAGCACCGCGGCACAACTCAACGCTTTGCGCCAGGTACGCCAGCTCGGCGTCAATCAACGGGGCCAGCGCGACCAGGCGTTTGCGGGCTGCGCCGATCTGGGTGCCCCGCAGCAGTTCGTCAAACTGGCCACGGACGCCGTCGCGCGCCGCGGCGTACGGCGTCAGGAAAGCTTCGTCACGGGTCAGCAAGTAGCCTCGCTCTCCGGTCTCGGCGTCTATCAGCGCAGCCAGCAGAGCATTCGCGCGGTCTATCACCTGATACGTGTGCTGCCGCGCGTCAGCCGCCTCGCGGGTCTGCCTGAGAGCCCGGAACGCCGGCGCCACCACCAGCACAGCCAGCAAGGCCACGCAAGCGACCGCGGCGCCGAACCCATGAGTAGCTTTCACCGCACCTTCTCCCTTGTGCGCGTCTATTTCTGCAGGTCCGCACCCGTCTGCTCCACGACCGCGCCAGCCTTCTTCAGGACTTCACCGGTATTCTCCACCGCCTGACCCGCCATGTCCTTCGTCGCCGCCGCCGCCTGCTTCGCCACCTCGCTGCTCTTCTCGGCTACGGCACTCGCCGCAGCCGCGGTCTTGGCCGCGGCCCGATCCACGGCGGCGCCAGCTCTCTCGCCAGCCCCGGGTCCCCGCGCCGGGTACGCTTCCGATTTCTGCTTGCAGCCAGCCACGGTTACGGCGCCTGCGACAACCACGACACCCAACATCCGCATCACGTTCGTCTTCATGTCCAACGTTCCTTTCGTACGCAGCAGGCTGCAGACGGGGGGAGACTACCACCGCCGTCCGGCCCCACAGACTCGACATGCCCCACCTCCGTTCGATTGCGCCAGATACGCAGCAGCACCGTGGTGACGGTGAGGACGACAGGACCCAGAATGAGCCCCGACGCGCCGAACGCAATCAATCCGCCGACCAGGGCAATGAAGGCGAGAACGGTGTGGAGTTTGAGCCGGTTCCCCACCAGGATGGGACGAAGCAAGTTGTCGATGGTACTGACCACCAACCCGCCCCACACGGCAAGGATCAGGGCTCGCCCCCAACTGCCCTCCATGGCCAGGAAAAGGGCGGCCGGAATCCACACGACGAAGGCGCCCAGCACCGGCACCACCGCGAGCGCGGCCATCACGACCCCCCAGAGCAACGGCGCAGGCAGGCCCAGCCACCAGAACATCAGCCCCCCCAGCAGGCCCTGGGCGGCGGAGACAACCAGCGTGCCGGAAATCGTCGCATGAATGGTGTCGTTGACGCGGCCAAACAGTTGGTCCATTTCCGTCCCCGAGAGGGGCGACAGCGACCGAATCAACTGCAGCGCCGCGCGGCGGTCGCGCAGGAAGAAGAAGAGGAGATAGAACGTCAGGAGAAGTCCAAGCACCTCAGCCACGGAGCCCTTGACGAACGAGGCGCCAGTGGTGGTCAGCCATGTGGCGACGGTCTTGACGGTTCCGGGCAGGTCCTGCCGCTCCATCCAGTCGGCGAGAGGCGCCAGGCGCGGGTGCGCTTCCAGGGCGTGCCGCCACTCGCCGGACTCAACCTTCGTCGCGATGAGTTCCGCGCCGTTCACTGCCTCCTGGACCAGACGTTGCCCGACGAAGGTCGCGAACCCAAGCACGGTAAGACCGATCCCCAGGACAGAGACCAGTGCCGCCAGGTTGGGGCGTTTCAGCTTCGACTCCAGCCACTCGTGGCAGGGCGCGCACACAATCGCCAGGGCCAAGGCCCAAACCAGCGCGGACATGAAGGGCACGGCCAGCCGCCAACAGAGAAAAACCCCCAGGACGGTCGCCGCCATCAGCACGAGTGTCTGGACGTGCCCCCTGGATCCCCAGTCGTTCACGACGGGGGGGATCGCCAGGGGCATATCGCGCGTGTTCATGATCGCCTGGACCGTACAGTCGCATCTTCCAGCATCTTGGTGGCGCCCGATTTCTCCATCCACGTCTGCTCATCCATGGCCGCCGTAAGAGCGACTCCGCCGATGGTGACATAGGCCAACCCGAGGACCATCCCGAGTACCGCCTTTGCCTTCACGGTCCAGGGCAGCAAGACGAAAAGCCCCACATGGAACAGCACCGCGCCGACGCAAACGAGACCGATCAGGAGCCCCATCCGCAGCAGGCCGACAGCCGACAACCTCGCCATCCGCACGCCGTGCAAATACGATTTCGCGGCCTCGATCTTCAGCAGCTCGACCGACAAGTGCCGGTAGTTCTCCAGCAGCTTGACGGCCAAGCCAGACAATAACCCCTTGAACAGGCACTTCAGCATAACCAACCTGTTTTCAGGGCAGTTACTTGCGATTCCGGCCGAGAACGTATCCCAGCAGCAAACCGATGACGGCCGTGCCCCCGATGTAGGGCCAGGGGTTCTGGTGCACGTTCTTGTCCACGCCGCCCGCAAGCTCCCGGGCCTTCTCGACGCTGACATCCCTGGCATGCAGCGTGGCCTCAACCGCATGCTTCCTGGCGTCGGACAGCGATTTGACCAGACTGGTTTCGGTCTCCACGATCACGTCGCGCAAGTGCGTGTACTTGTCGGACATGACGCTCTTCAACTCGTCCTTCTTCTGCTTCGCCGCTTCCTCCAGAAGTTTCAGAGCTTCCACGATCTTGTCACTGCTTGTATTTTCCATACCCACCGCTCCTATTGCCGCCGTTTCATTACCACTGTCACTCCGCCATTTCGTTTCAGAAAGTCCGCCCGAGGAACAGACTGACCTCGTCACCGTCCAAGTCGAAACTCACCCGGTCCGGCCCGACTTTCACGGACGGATCGTCAACGAGCCATTCCCTGCCCAGGCTGGCGCCCGCGAACCAATGCTCGCTGAAGCGGTAGTCGGCGCCCGCGGTCAGGAGAAAGCCCGGCTCCAGCGCCGTCTTCTGCTCCCGGTATGCAGCCGAGCCCACCTGGGTCGTCGCTCCCGACGAGCGCCCCGCGAACGTGACGGTCTCGGTGCGGGTCACACGCATGTCGACGCACTCGAGAACGAACTGCGGCGTGACCCACACGGTCAGCCGTTCCGTGAGCGGCTTCGCGAACTCGAGCCCTATCTCACCCCGCAGGCACCACATCTGGCTCTCGATCACCACACTGTCGCGCAGCGTCCCCACTAACGAGGAGACCATGACCGAGGATTCCGGGGTTGCGGGCAGCAGCGGCCCCGCGTCCGTCGCCGATCCGTAGCTCCCGGAATAGGGCACGACCAGCGCGGGCCAGGGGCCGCCGGGCGCCCCACTCGCCCCATAGTAGTCGGAATATGTGTAGCGTTCGGTCTGGCCGTAAACGCGCTGATCGACCGAACGGCTGGAGTGCTGTTTAGCGTTGCGGAACCACGCCAGCCCAAGCACCAGGTCCATGTTGAGCAGGACGTTGGTGTACGAGTCGTTCGCCGCGCCGGCGCCACTCGGCCACGAATGGAGCAAGCGGCTGACCTTGACTTCCACACCGTCCGCGGGGAGGTCGTTGTCCGAGGTGTTGTCACCAGCAACGGTGACCTCGCCGTCCAGGACTGCCCCACGGCCGATCTGATAGGAGAGCGTGGGGTGGTTGCCCCCATCGTAATTGTATTGGCCGGCGCTGTCGGCCCGCCAGTTCCAGGTCATGCCATACCGCTCCGGATTGGGACCGCTTAGCAGCCCCGCGTCCGTGGTCCAGTAGTCCGGCTGCACCGAGCCATCGGAGAACAGGCGCGGGATAAGCAGGCTGTTGTCGGGATAGGTGAGAGACGGCCGTCCCGACAGCAGGCGGGTGCCTCCCAGCGTGAGCGCCGGGAAGTCGTTGTTGGGCAGCGACGGCGCCGGCCCATCCACGTGCATCCCCCGGCCCCACTGATGCACCCAACCGGCCTGCACTTTCCACTTGTCCGTGCGCGCGTCCTCCGCCTGCCCGGCCAGAACTGCCCCCAGCACCACTGCTACCACTATGATTCCATGCGTTGAATTCACTTCAGACCTCCTCACTTTACCTTCACTGCCACCCGGTAGAAGATCGCGCTACTGCTGTTTTCCAACACACGGGCGTTGTCCACGTAAGTGGTCGCCAGGCCCGCGCCGGCAATGTTGGTCGCCACGACGGTGAAGCCTTGCCCCAGGTCCGTGGCAGCCCATACCGTGTAGACGCGGTCCGCCTGGCCATCCCAGGTCACGCCTCTGCCGCTGGCCACCGGCCGGATGGAGAAGAGCGACAGGGGATTCCCAGGGTCCGTGGCGGCAACGTACTCGTCGCCATTCGACACGCCGTCGCCATCGCTGTCCACGCCGGCGTCGAACGGGTTGTTGGCGTTCAGCACGCCCGGGTACCTGGCCTCCCAGGCATTCGGGATGCCGTCGTGGTCGCTGTCACCCGCATCCGCAAGCGGCGCGGCGCCGCCCGCGCCTGGCGGATCGGCCCACACCGCCACGACCAGGCCGGTCGACACGCGACGGCCCATCAGCTCGATGCCCGTGATGGTGACGGACTCGCCGGGGTCGAGCGCTTGATTGCCGTTGCCGTTCTCCGACACCCGGCTGGTGACGGCTGCACTGATGTCGAGGTAGTGCATGCTGGTATTGGTGTCGAAGCCGGTCGGGAAGCGCAGCCAGTGCCACTCGGTGCTCTGGACTTCGTACCAGACGGGCGCCAGCAGCGATTTTCGCGAGTCACTCCGGTTGACAAGCGTCAGGGTACCGATAAAGCAGCCTTTCCGCGGGTCGAACACCCAGTCGACATTCGTAAGCACCTCCGACGTCACGTCCACGAAGATCGGCGTGAAGTGGGCGATGACGTCCTTGGCCTCGTCCATCGTCACATTCAGCGGCACGCCGGTCCCCAGGTTCACGCCGTTCACCTCCCAGTGGTCGAAGCCGTACCCGAAAGCCGGCTCCGGGTAGAGATCGTAGACCCATTTGGCGGGCTTCCACCCCGGCGTGGCGTTGGTAATCGACCCATGCGTCGCGGTGAGCGTCAGGTAGTAGTTCGTGCTCCACAGCCACGTCAGCACGGCGTTGTTAGTCTGCGTCATGACCATGTTGGTCGTGCTGCCCGCGGCCGGACCGTTGCCGATCATGCTCCAGCCGGCGGCGACGTACTGCGTACCGACGAAGGTCTCCAGCCCCGTGATGCGGTTGGTGAGCGTGGTCCCGTAGTCGTTGGTATAGACGCCCACCGGCAGCAGGCCTACGCCGTGCTCGGAGGCGATCACCAGGGTCAGCCGGTCCACGGCGAAGTGCGCCACCACGGTTCGGGCCTGGTCCATGGTCATGGTCTGCGCCACGCTGTTCGTGGGACCGCTCACGTTGCCGGTCCACCCCGCGAAGTGGTAGCCGAG
>CAYOBW010000361.1:0-6614 GCA_964402115.1 uncultured Victivallales bacterium | reverse complement strand
ACCGTGCAGATCTTTTCGGGGAGGTGCTGCTTTTTGACGCCGCGCATGACAGATGCTTTACGCGTCTGCGGCCCGTGTCGATGCCGCGCTCAGGCACCTTGGCCCGGCAATTTCTTTGGAACAGTTATCGAGCCCGCGTAACGTAGCCATCGGACACCATGGAGTCGGCGCAAATCCAAAGCGGTGGCAAAGCCGCACCGCTCAAGACACCCACACCGCTGCAGCGTCTGGCCTTGCGGCAAGAGCCGCCGGGCAGATCGGTCATGCGGCAACGGTGGAGCGACCTTCTCTTCCTGCATTGGCCGGTGGATCCGGAAGTGATCCGCCGCCACCTGCCGCCGGGTTTGCAGGTGGACCTTTTCGACAACCAAGCGTGGCTCGGTGTCGTGCCCTTCGCCATGGAGCGCGTGCACCCGGTCGGGCTGCCGCCTCTGCCGTGGGTTTCCTGGTTTCTCGAACTCAATGTGCGGACGTATGTGCACGACGAGTCTGGTCGGCCGGGTGTCTGGTTCTTCTCGCTGGATTGCAACCAACCCATAGCCGTCGAAGTGGCCCGGCGCTTTTTCCATCTTCCCTACCATCATGCGCGGATGCGTGCGGACTTCCGGAACGGGGAAATTATCTACTCGAGCCGTCGCAAAGGTTCCGATGCCGTGTCGCGCTTCCGCTACCGGCGGCCGGTCCGCGCCGAGCCCGCCCGGGAGCAATCCCTCGAATGGTTTCTGGTGGAGCGGTATCTCCTCTTCACCGCGGATCGCACCGGAAAGATTCGGTCCGGACGTGTCCATCACCAGCCCTACCGCATCGAAGAAGCAAAGTGCAGCGAGTGGTCACCGCTGCCGATCGAAGAAGACGGGTTGGGCCGTTTGACCGCGCCACCCGCATCCATGCTCGTCGCCGAGCCGGTGGATGTGCGGATTTTTCCGTTGGACTAAGCACCGGGACGTCCGGTGCCGCGGCGTCCGCTACGGATTCAACCGTGCTTCGAGCAACCGGTAGGCAGCGTCGGCTTTGGCGGCTTCGCGACCGGCTTTGTCGTAGTCGCCATGCTCGGCCTCGTGCGCAGCTTCGTTCCAGGCGCGCGCCGCATTGTTGGCCATGCCGGTGACGCGTTGTTTCGCGGTCTCGTCCAATCCTTCCGCCATCGTCGGCACAGCTTTGACGAAAGCCGCGAGGGCATCGGTCGCCGCGTGGGCCGCCGCGGCATCTTTGGCGGCGAGCGCGGCGGACAATTCCGCCTGCTTGGCCGTGATGGCAGCCCGCACCTCGGGCAAGGTGGCGGGAACCACGATGTGCTCGTGGCTATGACCGTGTTCGGCAGACTCGCCGGCAAGGAGCGCGGCAGAGGATGCGAGGAGAGCGAGGAGGGTGAGGATATGTTTCATGGTGTGTTGTTGGTTGGATTTTCGGTGAAAGCCTGAGGCACGAGTCGCTGCGCGGCGCGGCGACCATATTGCCAGAAAACGAGCGGACGCACGACGAGATCGAGCAAGGTGCTGGTGAAAAGTCCGCAGAAGATGACCACCGCGACGGGGTGAAGGATTTCTTTGCCCGGTTGGTTGGCGCCGAGCAGGAGCGGAAAGAGAGCCAAGCCGGCGGTGAGAGCGGTCATGAGCACGGGCACGACGCGTTCCTGCGTGCCGCGTACGATCATGGCGCGGTCGAACTTCATCCCTTCCTCCCGCATGAGGTGTAGGTAATGAGTGATCATCATGATGCCGTTGCGCGCGGCAATGCCGGTCAGGGCGATGAATCCGACCAAAGAAGCGACGGAAAGCACGCCGCCGGAGAAAAATTTCACCCCGAAGACCGCGCCGACGAAGGCCAGCGGAATATTGAGCATGACCTGGGCGGCAAAGGCCGTGCTGCGGAATTGCATGTAGAGGATGAAAAACATGGCAGCCAGACTGAGCGCCCCGAGTACGAGAATGAGGCGCGAGGCTCCCGCCTCGCTCTCGAACTGTCCGCCGTAGGTGATGAAATATCCCTCGGGCAAAGCGACTTTTTCGGCCACGGCCGCCTGCGCCTCCTGCACCGTGGAAACCAAATCGCGGCCGGCCGCATTGGCCGAGACGTAAATGCGCCGCTGGGCGTTCTCGCGGTTGATCATGTTCGGCCCCATGGCCTCGGAGACTTCGGCAACCAATCCAAGCGGCACGAGTTCACCTCCGAGTGTGTCGATCGGAATCGCGCGGATGGCATCCAGATCGCGGCGGGCCTCGTCGGTGAGGCGCAGCACAACATCGAAGGAACGCTGCCCCTCGAGCACTTCGGTCACCTCCACACCCCTGAGCGCCATACCGGTGTAGAGCGCGGCCTCGCCGGGCCGCAGACCGTAGGCCGCGCACTTGGCACGATCGAAACGCACATGGACCTGCGGCACGAGAGTGACACGTTCGATCTGGATATCGGTCAAGCCGCGCACCCCGGACACCGCATCGCGCACTTCGGCGGCCAAGCGGCGCAGTTCTTCGAGGTCGTCGCCGAAAATCTTGATGGCGATCTGCGCCTGCACCCCGCTGAGAATGTGGTCGATGCGGTGCGAAATGGGCTGGCCGACGCTCACCCCAACTCCGGGCAGGGTGGCCAGGCGTTCACGGATGTCGGCGAGGATCTCGGGCTTGGAGCGGTCGGAAGGTTCCAACTCGAATTCGATTTCCGTGGTATTGACCTCGAGCACGTGTTCATCACCCTCCGCGCGTCCGGTGCGCCGGGCGATGGTGCGCGCCTCGGGCACGCCGGCCAGCAGTTGCTCGGCAATGCGGCTGATGCGGTTGCTTTCCTCCAAGGAAGTTCCCGGAGCGGATACGACAAATGCGGTGATGCTGCCTTCGTTGAATTCCGGCAGGAACTCGCGGCCCAAGGTCGGCACGGTGACCAGCGCCGCGGCAAAGAGCGCTCCGGCCACCAGATAGACGCGCTTCGGTGCGGCGAATCCGATGTCGAGCAGACGTGCCTCGAGGGCCTTGATCCGCCGCACCAGCCAGCCGTCGCTCCGGTGTTCCATGCGCTTCATGCGCGGCAAGAGCAGAGCACAGAGCGCGGGGGTGACGGTCAGCGAGACCAGCAACGAGGCGAGAATCGAAACGATGTAGGCCACCGCGAGCGGTGTGAAGATGCGGCCTTCGATGCCTTGCAGGGCGAAGAGCGGGAGGAAGACCAGAACAACGAGGATGGTGGCATAGACGATGGAGTTGCGGATCTCGCGCGAGGCGGACACCACCACGTCGAGAACGGGACGCGGTTGCGCGGCATGCCGGTTCTCGCGCAGGCGGCGGAAGACGTTCTCCACATCGACAATGGCATCGTCGACCAACTCGCCGATGGCCACGGCCAATCCACCCAAGGTCATGGTGTTGATCCCGATCCCCGCCATTTTGAAGACGATAAAGGTGACCAGCAGGGAGAGCGGGATGGCCGTCAACGTGATGGCCGTCGTGCGGAAATTGAGGAGAAAAATAAACAGCACGACCGCCACCATGATGCTGCCGTCGCGCAAGGCCTCTTCCACGTTGCGCACGGCGCGCTCGATGAAGTTGCTCTGACGGAAAATATCCGCATGCACGAGCACCCCCTCGGGCAGACTCGTCTTGATCATCTCCAACTCCGCTTCGATTTTGCGGGTCAGGGAAATGGTGTCCGCCCCGGGTTGCTTTTGCACGGTGAGGATGACGCCGGGTTTTCCATCGATGCCGGCATCGCCGCGCTTGTGCAACGCGGCGCCTTCGCGCACCTCGGCGATTTGCCCGAGCAGGATGCTCGAGCCATCGGGGAGAACTTTCACCACCGTGGCGGCCAGATCGTCCGCCGTTTCCACGCGGGCGAGATTGCGGATGAGCATTTCGGAATGCGCGTCGGGCAGGAAGCCCCCGGAGGAATTGACGTTGGATTCGTCGATGGCGGTCTGCACTTCGTGCAGGGAGATGCGATTGGCTGCGAGTTTGACCGGATCGACCAGCACCTGGTATTGCCGCACGTCGCCGCCCATCACGGTGACTTGCGACACGCCGGGAATGCTCATCAGCCGTCGCCGTAAATCCCAACCGGCCAAGGTGCGCAATTCCATGGGACCGATCTCGGGATTTTCGCTGGTCAGTCCGATGGCCATGATCTGCCCCATGATCGAAGAGACCGGGCCGAGAAACGGTCGGACCTCGCGCGGCAAGGACGGCGTCACTTCCGCCACTTTTTCCCCGACGATCTGCCGCGCGCGGTAGACGTCCATATCCCAGCCGAACTCGACAAAAACGAGCGACAGACCGATGCCGGACATGGAGCGGACGCGCTCCACCCCGGCCGCACCATTCACCGCCGTCTCGAGCGGCAAGGTGACTTGCAACTCCACCTCGTCGGGCGCGAGACCGGGAGCTTCGGTGAAAATGGTGACCGTCGGACGATTCAGATCCGGAAAGACATCGACCGGAATCCGGGTGAGCACATAGCCCCCGTAAGCCGCAAGCAGAGCGGCCACGACAACCACCAAAAGGCGGTTGCGCACGGAAAAGGCGATGAGGCGGTCGAACATGGATCAGTGCGCGTGGTCGTGTCCGCCGTCTCCGGCCGGCGCCGCCCCGCTCGTGGCGTATTGCAATTGGTAATGCCCGTTGGTCACGATGACATCGCCGGGCAACACGCCTTCGACGATTTCCACCCGGTCGCCGGAGACCATTCCGGTCACCACCTCGCGCCGCTCGAAATGCAGCGGCTCGGTCTGCACGTAAACGAACTTGGCTCCCAGTCGCCCGAGCACGGCGCGACGCGGCACGGACACCATGCTTTGCGGTGCGCCGGTTTCGATGAGCATGCGACCGCGGTAATTCGGATGCAGTTTTTCCGTGGGATTCGGCACGAGAGCGTAGATGTGAAAGAAGGCGCTGCCATCGAGATGGCCGGGATCAACCCGTTGCACCACGCCCTCGAAGCGTTCACCGGGAAAGACGTCGAGCAAGACCACGACTTTCTGTCCGGATGCGATGCGCGTCAGTTCCGGTGATTGATAGAAACTCCCGCGGGCCAGCAGTTCGCGGTAGTCGCCCGTTTGCATCAACGTGGTCTCCGGAGTGAAGGGCAGACCGATGACCGCGTCCTGCTCGAAGACGACGCCGTCGAGTGGTGCTTTGATTTCTTGCGGCGGACTGCCCACGGCGAGCGGGGTCACCCGCATCAAGGGTTGGTCGCGGTGCACATGGTCGCCGAGCTTGGCCAGCAGTGCGGTGACGCGTCCGGCAAACGGCGCCGTGATGCGCGCGTGGCGCTCGGGCGGGAGCACAAAAACGGCGGGCACTTCCAAGGTCGGGGCCAGCTCGATGATTTCCGCCTCAACCGTCTGCACGCCGAGGTTCGTCGCTTGTTGTTCGGTCAGCTCGACCGGACCGCCCTGCGGAGCCGTGCCGCCCGGTTCGGACGGATGATCGTGGCCGGGGCCGGCATGCAGGGGCATCGCCGCCGCAAGCAGGCAGAGTAAGACAAGTTTTCGTTTCATGGTTTTTTGCTCCGATGCATGGGTTTTTCTTCGAGATAAGGTGCAGCCACGGCGGGATGCGTGCCCGCGGCGGATTCCAGTTCGACCAAGGCGAGGCCGAGATCCTCGAGGATCTTGGTCGACTCGATGCGCAGGCTCGCGTTCTGCGCGCGCACGAAGAGCAGATCGCGTGCATCGACGCGGCCTTCCTCGAAGCCTTTGACCATGTCGCGCTCGGCTTCATCGATGACCGGTTGCGTGTCGCGTCCGTAGACGCGCGACTGCTGTTCGATCAAGGATACTTGATGGCGGGCGGCGGCGATGCCGTTGGCCACTTCGAGTTCGAGCGCGCGCACCTGCGCCGCGCGCTGTTCCTCGGCGGCTTGGTTCGCCTCGATCTCGCCTTTTTTATTGTCCCACACCGGCAGAGGCAGACTCACTTTCACGCCGAGAAAATTTCCCGGGTCCACGCCCGCGGGTGCATCGACGGATCGGTCCTGCATGTATTCCACACCGACACGGATTCCTTCCCACGCGCTGGCTTTGGCCAAACGCGTTTCCGCCCCAGCCCGGTCCAGCGCCAACAGGGCAAGCTCCACGTCCGGGCGATAGGATGCGCCGGACGCCGCGGCGCGCTGGCGCAGGGAATCGACGGCGGATTCCAGCGATTGCGTCAATTCGAGCGGGGCACCGGCCGACAAACCCAACGCCGTTTTCAATTCGAGCAGCAATTTTTCGGCGCCGGTTGCGGCCATGGTCGATTGCATCGTCCACGTCTGCTCCTCGACCCGGGCGAGAGCCGACTCCGAAAGAGAACCCTGGCCGGCGGCAATGCGCTCGGCCGCGAGGCTCTCCAACTTGGCCGCTTCGGTCCGTGCGTTGCGACCGTCCGCCTCGCGCCTCCGCGCGGCTTGGGTGCGGATATAGAGTTCCTGCACTCGGGCGATGAGCAGACGTTCTTCGTTGCGCACTTCGCGAAGAGCTTCAGCCACTCCAACCCGACTCACTTCACGCGCGAGGGAAAGTCGCGCCGTGAGGGGCAGTGCCTGGTGCAGTCCGACGGTGAAAACGCCTTCATCGCCGGAGCCATCGACAAATCCGTTGAAGCCGTTGAATTCCAACTCGGGATTCGGCAGGAGCCCCGACTGTCGCA
>CAYOBW010000360.1:0-6687 GCA_964402115.1 uncultured Victivallales bacterium | reverse complement strand
ATGGACGGTGTCCAGTACCATTTAAGGGTAATCCTCAGCCGCCGGGGAGAGGGAGACTGGTTGCCAGCGTGTGGTGACTGTGCCACGATCAAGCGTAAGCTCAACGCGGGCCGACCGCCGAGGCGACCACGATCCCGGTGTGCACGGTCCGAAATGTTAGTGGCATTGGGCGGGGCGCCCGCCCGTACCCGCTCGCCCGCCTGCCGCGCGGCGGGTACGCCGAGATCCTTCGCTGCGCTCAGGATGACGGGATGGCCTGATTCACTGTTCACAGCCCCGCCGTGCAGGGCCGTCGCCCCGGGCGGTGGGGTCGCGCCGGATCGGCTCCGGCGGCCTTTCGGCGGGTTCAGGGCAGGGCGGTGCCCTATCCGGGTCAACACCCGACAGATCTCACTGGGATAAGATGCGTTTGCCCTGGTGCGGTGCTCACCACCGCTTGACACTCGCCCGGCAATCGTGTCACCCTATGCACATGTTGTTATGGCTGCGTCAACGGTTGCCATGTTTTGCGGCTGCGGCTTTGCTGCTTCTGGGCAGCATCGTCACGCACTGTGCGCATGACTGCCACGCGGACGACGACAGGGCGGATAGCGCCGCGCACTGCGTCTGCGTTTGCCATGCCTCGACCGCCATAGCCTCCGTGTCCACGCCGATCGTGCTCCCCCGCGACTTCACGCGCCTGCCGCCTCCGCCGCGTTCGACGTACGAGCGACGGCTGACCGCCGACATTTTCAGACCTCCCATTGCCTGAGCGCTCCGCTCCGGTTCGCATCTGTCTGCCCCTTCGCTCCGCTGTTGCACATTGCGCGTAGCGGCGTGTGGGCTCCAGGCAAAGGCACTCGCTACCCGCTTGACCGATTCAGGGAGGTTCTCAACATGCATGGCTCTCCGTATCCTTATGCTATTCAAGCGCTTGCGGTCACGGCCGCAACGCTGCTTGCCGGGCGCACGACTTGTGCCCAGTTCCAGACCAACAGCCCGCCCGTGACATTTGCGGAGGCTTGGCGCCTCACGGAGTCACGGCACCCGCTGCTGAAAGCCGCGGCGCTGGGCGTGGCCGCCGCCGACGCACGGTGCGTGCAGGCCGCAGCCCGACCCAACCCGTCGCTTGGCGTTGAACTCGAAAACGCCGGCGGCAGCGGCGCCCTGCGTGCACTCGACGCGGCCGAAACCACGCTGGCTCTCACACAGCCCCTCGAACGCGGCGGCAAACGCGCGGCGCGGCAGGGGGTGGCGTACGCCGAGGGCTTGCAGGCCGTTGCCGAGGCCGCCGTGGCCCGCGCCGCTGTGTGGACCGAACTCGCGGAATCCTACGTGGACGCCCTCGCCGCCGAAGCCCAGCGGCGCCAAGCCGTTGTGCGTGCGCGCCTGGGTGCGGAGTTCCAGCGCCTGGCCGGCGAACGCGTCACTGCCGGCAAAGGCGCGGCCCTGGAAGCGATTCGGGCCGAGGCCGAAGCCGCCCTCGATGCGGTGGCCCTGGCGCAGGCTGAGCTTGCCAGCCTGACGGCGCGTCGCCACCTGGCCTCGTACTGGGGTGAAGTGCCCGAACCGCCCCCCGTCCCGGCGGGCGACCTGGCTGATTTGCCGTCGCTCCCGCCATACCCTGCCGCCGCGACGGCGCTTGCGCGCGGGCCGAGTCTCGCCGTGCAGGCCGCGCTCGTGCAGGCGCGCGAAGCCGAACTGCGAGCGAGCCAGGCGGAATCCGTGTCCGACCTCGAGGTAGGCGCGGGCTTCCGGCGGTTCGAGGAGACCGGCGATCACGCCTGGGTGGCGTCCGTGTCGGTACCCCTGCCCCTCTTCGACCGTCGCCGGGGTGCGCGGCTGGCGGCCGGGCTGGCGCTCGACCAGGCGCGTCAGCTGCAGGCCGCGTCGCGGGCCGAAGCCGGACGCGAGCTCGCCGTCTGCCACGCCGCCGTGGCTGCGGCACGCGCGGAGGCTGTGGCCCTGCGCGACACGGCGTTGCCGGCCACGCGCCGCGCGTACGAGACCGCGCTCGCCGGCTACGGCGCCGGCAAGTTCGGTCAGCTTGACGTCCTGGAGGCGCAACGCGCGTGCATCGATGCGGAGGACCGCCTCCTCACCGCCCTGACAACGTTTCACAAACACCGGGTCGCGCTCGCTGCGCTGACCGGCGAACTCAGTACCTTCCATGCACCCCTCACGCAACCCACAACCCGCTAGGAACAACCCATGACAATCCGATACGCCCTGACCCTGGCCGCCTCCCTTGCGCTGGCGGCGCGTCTCAACGCCGCAGACGAACATGCGGACGAACAGGCAAACGAGCGGGCCGCACGTGAGCCTGCCGCCGACGCCCATGCCGGCCATGCCCACGCGGCCCCGCCCCGCACGGTGGAGGACGTCAAAGCCGCCCGCTGCGAGCACGACATCCCGATGTACACCTGCGACGAGTGCCGCTATGAACTGGGCATCGTCAAGGTGTCAGCCAGCATCATCAAGCGCGGCGAGGGTGATATCGGCCTGGTCGAGACAGCCCCCGCCGACATGCGCGCCATCGAGCTGACGGCGACGGCCACGGGCGAGATCCGGCTCAACGAGAACGCCACGGTGCATATCGCCCCGCGGATCGCCGGCGTCATTGCCCGCGTGAACGTGGACGTCGGCAGCCGCGTCAATCAGGGGGACGTCCTCTTCGAGATCGACAGCGTGGAGCTGGGCGAGGCCCTGGGGGCCTACCTGAAGAGCCGGTCGCTGACCGCGCTTTCGCAGCGGAACTACGAACGCGAGAAGACGCTGAAGGCGCGGCAGGTCTCCTCGGACCTCGACATGACCGAGGCCCAAATGCGTTACGAAGAGCACAGAACCGACTTCGAGGCGGCGGCGCACAAGCTCCAGGTACTTGGTCTGAGCAAGGCGGAAGTGACGGACCTCGCTGCCGCGGAGAGCCCTTCGCTGTCAGGCCGACTGCCCTTCCGGGCTCCCAGCGCTGGGGTCATTATCGCCAGGCACGCGACGCTGGGCGAGCGGGTTGAGCCCGGCGCAGACATGCTCGTGCTTACCGACACATCCACGGTCTGGGCGCTCCTCGACATCTACGAGCAGGATCTCGCCCTGCTGCTGGACGAACAGGCCCGCAGCCCGCTCGCCGTCAGGATCGAGACCCGGGCCTTCCCGGGGCAGGTCTTCACCGGGCGGCTGGACTTGATTGCGGCGACCATGGAAGAGGCCACGCGCACCGTTAAGGCCCGGGTCAGCGTCTTGAATCCGGCGGAGCGCCTGCGCCCGGGCATGTTCTGCCACGCCGCCATGGTGCTGCCCGCCACAGCCGAAGCTGTAGCCGTGCCACGTGCGGCCGTGCTCGCCGACGAGGGATGCGACTTCGTCTTCAAGCACATGGAGGGGGACTACTACCTGCGCACCCCCGTCAAGACCGGCCGATCCGCCGGCGCGTTCGTCGAGATCCTGGACGGGATCAAGGCCGGCGACATCGTTGTCACCGAGGGGGCGTTCCTGCTGAAATCCGACGTTCTGCGCGAGAAGATGGGCGCCGGCTGCGCCGACTAAGGAAAGGACACGGCTATGTTTGATTCCTTTGTTCAGTTTCTCCTGCGGCAGCGGCTCCTCGTCCTGCTCGCAGCTGCCGTCCTGGCCGGCGTCGGCGTGCTCGCCTGGAAGACGCTCCCGATCGACGCCTTTCCGGATGTGACCAACGACCAGGTGATGATCCTCACCAAGGCGTCCGGTCTCGCCGCCGTGGACGTCGAGGAGCGGGTCAGCTATCCGATCGAGCAGGTCATGGGCGGCCTGCCCAAGGTAAAACAGGTGCGTTCACTGTCGAAGGCGGAGCTGTCGCAAGTTGTCATCGTCTTCGAGGACGGCGTCGACACGTACTGGACACGCCAGGTCGTCTTCGAACGCCTCGCGCTGGCCCGGGAGCAGCTCCCGCCCGGGGTGGAGCCGGAGCTGGGACCCATCAGCACGGGCCTCGGCGAGATCCTGCAGTATACGCTCGAAAGCGACCGCCACTCCCCGATGGAGCTGCGCACGATCCAGGACTGGCTGGTGGCGCCACGGCTAAAGCCCATCGCCGGCGTCAACGAGGTGAACAGTTTCGGCGGTTACCTCAAGCAGTACCAGGTGCTGGTGTCCCCCGAGCAGCTGCTGAAACACAGCCTGACGGCAAACGACGTCGTCGCCGCCATCGAACGGAACAATGCCAACGCGGGCGGCGGCATCCTCGTGCGCGGTTGGGAGCAGTTCTACCTCCGGGGCGTCGGTCTGCTCCGGGACATCCCCGATATCGGCCGGATCGTGTTGCGCGCCGCCGACGCCACGCCAGTGTACTTGCGCGATGTGGCCGAAATCACCATCGGCACGGAACCGCGGCAGGGCGCCGTGACGCGCGACGGCCGCGGCGAGGCCGTCGCGGGCATGATCATCATGCTCAAGGGAGAGAATTCCCACGACGTCGTCAACCGCGTCAAGAGCGCGATCGACCGGCTGGGGGACACGCTCCCGCAGGGGGCTCGCCTCAACGTCTTCTACGACCGCACCTCCCTGATTCAGGCCTGCATTCACACCGTGGTCAAGGCCACGCTGGAAGGCGGCCTGTTCGTCATCCTGGTGCTGTTTCTCTTTGTCGCCGAGTTCCGCACCGCCCTCATCGTCGTCTTCTCCCTGCCGTTTACATTCCTCGTCAGCTTCATCGTGATGGGGCGGACGGGGCTGACATCGAACCTCATGAGCCTCGGCGGGCTTGCCTTCTCGGTTGGCATGGTCGTGGACGCATCCATTGTGGTCGTCGAGAACATCCGCCGCCACCTGGCCCACGCGACGCCGGGAACGGAGCGGCGCGCGCTGGTGGCGAACGCGGTGGCCGAGGTCGCACGACCGGTGGCCTTCTCGGTCCTGATCATCGCCCTGATCCTCGTGCCGCTGTTCACGCTGCAGGGCATCGAGGGTAAGATGTTTGCGCCCATGGCCCTGACCATGCTCATCGCGCTGCTCGTCTCGCTCGTCATCGCCCTGACCGTGGTGCCGGTGCTCTGCGCCATGAGCCTGAAGCAGGAACCGGAGCGCGAGTTCGGCTTCATTCGCGGCCTGCACGCCGGCTACCTCGCGCTCCTGGACCGGGCGACCCGCCACCCCGCCATCACCCTCACGCTATCCGGCCTGGTGCTGGCGGGCGCAACGGCGCTCGTGCCGCTTGTCGGCACGGAGTTCATGCCGCCGCTCGACGAAGGCGCCATCGCCATCAACGTCGTCCGCCTGCCCAACGCCTCGCTCGACGGCTCGGCCCGTGTCGCGGGCCTGATCGAGCAGCGGCTGTGCGCGTTTCCGGAGATCGACACCGTCGTCAGCAAGACCGGCCGCGCTGAGATTTCCGAAGACCCGATGGGGCCGGAGCAGACTGACGTCTTCATTATGCTCAAGCCGCGCGGCCGCTGGGGGGCTGGCCGTGACAAGGCCGCGCTCGTTGAAGCCATCCAGCAGAACCTCGCGGAAATCCCCGGCCTCCGGCTCTCCTTCTCCCAGCCCATAGCGCTGCGCGTCAACGAGCTGATCTCGGGCGTCAAGAGCGACCTCGCCGTGAAGGTGTTCGGTCCCGATCTCGACGTGCTCAAGCAGTTCGCGGACCGCATGGCCCCGCTCATGCAGGGCGTGCGCGGCGCGCAGGACGTCAAGGTCGAGCAGGTTTCCGGCATGGACCAGATCGACATCGTCATCGACCGCGCCGCCGTGGCGCGCTACGGCATCAACGTCGCTGACGTGAACGACGTGATCGAGACCGCGGTCGCGGGCAAGGCGGCGGGGACACTCATCGAGGGGCAGCAACGCTACGCCATCGTCGTGCGCTTCCCCGAGGCCTCGCGCGCCGACGTCGCGCAGATCGAGCGCCTCCTGATCCCTGCCCCCGGCGGCGCGCGTGTGCCGCTGGCGCAACTGGCGGCGGTCAAGCTCGTCGGCGCGCCCGCCCAGATCAGCCGCGAGAACGGCATCCGCCGCGTCGTTGTCGAATCCAACGTGCGCGGCCGAGACCTGGGCGGCTTCGTCGCCGATGTTCAGGCGGCCATCTCACCGCTGGTCAAAAGCCTGCCGACAGGCTACTGGGTGGACTATGGCGGGCAGTTCGAGAACCAGCAGCGAGCCATGCGGCAGCTGGCGCTGGTCGTGCCGCTGGCGCTCCTGCTCATCCTCGTTCTGTTGTACCTCGCACTCGGGTCGGTTTCGGCCTCGCTGCTCGTGCTGCTCAACCTGCCCTTTGCGCTGGTTGGCGGCGTGGTGGCCGTGGTGGCGTTTCGCATGCCGCTGTCCGTGTCCGCCGCCGTGGCCTTCATCGTGCTCCTCGGCATCGCGGTGCAGAACGGCGTTCTCCTCCTCTCCTTCTTTCGCCAGCTGCGCGCCGCCGGCCGCTCCGTGGCCGAAACTCTGCACGAGGGGTGCGACCTGCGCTTCCGTCCGCTGCTGATGACTGCGCTGACCAGTTTCATCGGCCACCTGCCGATGCTGTATGCAACCGGCTCGGGCGCGGATATTCAGCGCCCGCTGGCCGTGGTGGTGATGGGCGGCCTGGTCTCCTCGACACTGCTGACGCTGATCGTGCTGCCGACCCTGTACGGGCTGCTCGAACGGCGGGCGGCTACTCGTGCCGGAGGCTCTCGATCGGGTTGAGGCGGGAGGCGCGCCAGGCGGGGTAGAAGCCGAAGAAGATGCCGACGCAGCCGG
>CAYOBW010000359.1:0-6699 GCA_964402115.1 uncultured Victivallales bacterium | reverse complement strand
GGCGGAGTTTGCAGGGTGCGCGGCCGGCATGCGCGCCTCCCGCTCCCCGGCGGGGAGAGGATTGGGGTGAGGGGCCTGCCACGACGGCCGGCCAGTCGTACTTGTCTCACGGGTTGACTCACAGATGTCACAACCCGGCAAGGCGTTGCCGCGGCTCTCGTAATGGTCTGGCTTGGAATAGCGAGGCGCTGACTGCGTGCTTTCGCGGGACAGGTTCCCCGCAGCGCGAGCCTGCGGCCCCTCACCCCGGCCCTCTCCCCGCCGGGGAGTGCGTGCAGCACGCGTTGTGTGCCATCGGCGCTGGGCCTCGGAGAGGCCCGCGTTAAGCGTATCCGCGTAAGGGTGGCGGTTAAGCTTACGAGTAAGTGTCGCGGGCGCGAGGTAGTGCACCACGCTGATTCCTATGTCTCTTCTCGTGGTCCCTTCCAGCGCTCGTTCATCTCGTTTGGCGAACCCCGTCTGTCATACCGTGTCCGCGTATTCCCGCCCCATTTCTGCCGCTTCATTCTCCCTCGGCGTCGGCGTCGGTATCGGAATCGGTATCGTTCTTTACCGACCTGGCCGCCACACGCCATGGGCAAGGGGATTGCGACCCCGATACCGATTCCGACCCCGACCCCGAGGAGATCTCTTCTCCCTCCACCCTTGCCGCCTCCGTCGCAATCGGCTCCGCCGAACACAGGGCATGTATGTCCTTGCACATTGGGCCGGGCTCGGCTTCAATCCGGCAGATGTTCCGCGGCAAACGCACAACGGCAGTTTCCTGCGAGCAGCCACGCGGCCGCGCGCGCGCTTGGACCACGTTCTTCGGGCTGGCGCTCTCACTGGCTCTCGTCGGCTGGTTCCTGCTGCCGCGCGCACTGGAGTCCCTGATCGCTGCGCGCGTCGCCGGGCTCGGGTTCCGGCAGCCCTCGGTGCGCGTGGTCCGACTCGGACCGAACGCGGTCGAGTTCGAGCAGTTCCGCACGGAGGATGACTGGCGGCTCCGCCTGCGCTCCGCCACAGTCCGTTACACAGGACCTTCGCTGCTGGCGGGGCGCGTCGAAACGATCGCCCTCGATGGCCTCACACTGCGCCTGCTGCCGCGCGAGAAGTGGCCACCGGCGCTGCTGCGGCACCGCGACGAGGGCGGCACGCCAGCGCGCTGGCCTTTCACATGCCTCACCCTGCGCGACGGATTGGCCGTCCTGCCGGACCTCGGCCCGCTCACCGTCACGGAGGCCAGCGTCGAGAACCGCGGCCAGGCGTGGCCCGACTTCAGCCTCGATGCCACGCTCAACGGAACCCGGCTCACGGCGGAGGGGCGGAATTACGCCCTCGACGGCTGTCTGCGCGCGCGGGTGCAGGTCCCGGCCCTCGACCTGGCCCGCTGGTCCCCGCTCGTGGCCCGCGCCCTTGGGCAGCCGGACTTCAGCGCGACCGGCCGGGGGACGCTCGCCGGCGCCGCTGACATCGCCGCCGAGCGGTTCTCGGCCGACCTGTCGCTGAGCGGCGGAGGCTTCACGGCCACCGCACCCGCGCGACCGGAGCCGCTCGCACTCGCCTGGGATGGCGTGACCCTGCGCGCCGCGGGACCGCTGGCCAGCCCCCTGGTCAGTGACATCTCGGCCAGTGTCTCCAACCTGTCGGTGACAACGGGCGCACGCGCGCTCACCGGCATCCCGCGCGTCACCGTCGCGATCACGCCAAGTAACTCCATCACCCGCTTCGCCGTCGACGTAGACCTGGCGGAAGGCTTGCGCCTCCACGCGCGGGGGGCGCGGCTGCCTGGCGGCGCGGTCGTCATCGACAACCTCAGCACCTCCGGCCGCGGCCTTGCGGATCCCGCCGAGTTGTCGCGGCGCTGCACCCTGCTGCGCGACCTGCGCATCTCCGGGCGCCCGGCGCTCCTGCGGGGCCGCGTGGACCTCACCGACGACGCGCCTGCCTTCTCGCTGGACGCCGAATTCCGTGACGTGGGACTTGCCAGCAAGACCTGGGACTTCACGGTCACAGGGCTCAACGGCCCCCTCGCCCTGCGTTCCGGCGCAGCCGGCTACACGCCGGGCGAGCAGCGTCTGACCATCGGCGAATTGCGCGTGGGCACGCTGCTGCTAACGCGTGGCGAACTCCTGTTCCACGTCCGACTTGACCGCTCGGTCGAGGTCCACAGCCTGGCCTTCGACTGGGGCGGAGGCCGGCTGGTCGCGCGCGACGTCCTCCTCTCCGCCGCGCGTCCGACCATCGACGTGCGGCTCGACGTCGAACACGTGGACTTGGGGCAGGTTCTCGCCCTTGTCGCGGCCGGCCGGGCCAGCGGGGCCGGCAAGCTTTCCGGGACCCTCGCGCTCGCCATCTCCCGCGCACCCTCTCCCGCGCTCGTGTTCGGCTCCGGCCAGCTCGCCGCGGACCCCGGCGGCGGCTGGTTCCAAATACCCGATCCCAGCGATACCGCCACGCTGATCGGGGTCAAGACCGCGGCCGGCCGCCTCGCGCTCGCTGCCGACCAGCAGCTGTCCGAACGCATCACGCGGGCCTTTCGCGACTTTGCCTTCGACGACCTCTCGATCGAGTTCAAGCCCGAAACCGGCAAGCTCCTTACCTGCGTCAAGACCCGCGGTCGCGGCCCGCGTGACAACCAGCCGCTGACCTTCGGCGGGCTGACCTTCAACATCCGCGGGCTTGACACGCTGCTCAACGTGCTCATACTGCGCACGCAACAGGTCAAAGCGCGCTTGCACGACAACCTGCAACGGCAGGTCGACGCGGTGACCACGCCCGCGGCGAGCCGGACGCCACCCGCGGATGCGCAGGCCGTGCAGCGCGCCATTGACAACTTCTTCTGAATATCGGCGGGGCGGCGCGCGTCGAATGAAGTGACGGCAGCATATGTCGAGAGGAACACGACCATGAAACAAGCTGTTTGGCTGATCTTGCCCATCCTGGCCGCGACGCTGGGAGGGTGCGCCACAGTCAAGGTGAAGCATGAACTTCCGCCCATCTACGCCACGGTGGACGTGAACATCCGCATCCAGGAGCAGTTGCAGCAGGTCTTCGACTACGAAGAACCCCGTACGAAGCAGGTGGCCCACGTGTCCACCCCCGGCGGGCGATAAGGAGGACGACCATGATACGCACACATCTCTGCCTGGCGCTTGCCGCGGTTTGCGTCGCGTTTGCGACTTGCGCGCCCGCCAGTGCCGAACCCACGCAGGATGAGCTCAAGGCCCGCTTCAAGGAGCGGCACGCAGCCATTCTGAAGCTCAAGACCGCCGCGAAGGTGGGCGAAACGACCGGCGGCTATCTGGAGGCCCTGACCCCGGCCGCGGCGGGCGAAGCCGCCGTCAAGACGCTTGTCGACGCGGAGAACCAGGACCGGCAGCAGCTCTATGCCCTGCTCGCGCGCCAGGAGAACACGACCGCCCAGGACGTCGCCCGGCAGAACGCCATCCGCACGTTCACCATGGCCGGACCCGACGAGTACTTCAAGGGCAAGGACGGCGCCTGGCGCAAGAAATCCGAGATGCTCAAGTAGCGCGACCGGGCGCCACCACATCCGCGGGCAGGAGGTGCCCGACGCGCACGAGGCGTCGGGACAGATTGGCGAACTCGGTCGTTTCCGGCGCATCGGCGCCCATCTCAGCGCGCAGGCCCGCGAAGACAGCGCGCAGCGGTGAGGCGCCGGTACAGCGTGCCAGCAGCATCAGCACAACAGCATCCGCCTGGCCGGAGAAACCGAATCCCTGCGTCTGCCTGAGGCGGGACGCCTGCAGGTTCCAGGTCCCGTCCGCGAGCTGCAGACCGTGCTCCACCCAGAGCCCCGGGCAGGCCGTCAGCGTCTGGTCGAGCCAGTCCGCGTCCGCGGGGTGGGTGCGCAGGAAGGCCTCCGCCTCCATGATCCTCGCGATCTGGTCACCGCACTGCTCGACGTGTTTTCCACCCTCGATGCGGTCGGCACGGAAGAAGTTGCCCCGTCCGGTCACGCGCCGCAGCACGAGTGCCCCGGCACAGATGCGGCGAATACCGGACGCCTCGTAGTACGCCAGCCACTCCTGCAGGGCCCGCGCGTGCCCCTCGGGCGTTTCCGCCAGCGGCGCAAGCCACCGCGCGGCGTAAGTGACCGGATCCTCGTCGTCAAAACACAGCAACCAGGAGTCGCAGCCGTTGCCGGTCACCCACGCGCGCGGGCGCTCGTCCCAGTCGTCGGTGGACGCGTGGTGCCAGTTGACGAGCACCACGCCGTAGCCGCCTTCCGTAAGCCGGCTGCCGGCCGTGCGTGCCACCGCCTCCGACACCGCGTCTCCGCCGAGCCCGCCGTCGCGGAAGATGTAGCGCGACTCCGGGGAGATCACGAAGGGCGGGTTCGATACCACGAGGTCGAACGTCTCGTCGGCCACCGGCTCGAAGAAACTGCCCTGGCGCAGCGTGATGTGCGAAAAGCCGTTCAGGCGCGCGTTGAACGCCGCGTAGTTGAGCGCCCGGGCGTTCGTATCCGTGCCCACGACCTCTTGGCAGTGGCCCGCCGCCAGCAGGCACTGGATGCCGGCGCCGGTCCCGACATCCAGCGCCCGCGCGCACGGACGGCGCACGGTGAGGCCGGCCAGCGTCATGGAGGCTGCGCCGACACCCAGCACGTGATCGGCGGGGCAATGCTCCCCGGTGATTTCCGCGCCGAAGTCGGCAATGACATAGAGCTGCTCATGGGGCATCAGCTTCACGCGCGCCGCCACGCCGCTGGCGCCGCTGGTCAGCACCCCGGCCTCCGCCAGTTCCGCCTGCAGGGCGGCGGGCAGCGCCAGCGCCAGTTCGCCGGGGTCAACCGCCCGCCCGAGCAGGAACAGCCGCGCGAGCACGTTGAACGGAGTGCAACCCGACACGCGGCAAGCCACGGCGGGTAGATCCAGCCGCTGGCTGAAGCCCAGGGCGCGCATCGTCTCCAACAGGGCGGCCTGCGTGTAGCCCGCCGCGCGCAGGGCGGCGCCAAGCGCTTCGGGCCGCCGCAAGGCCGCCACGTTCAGGGGGTGCGTCCGGTCCATCATGTCTCTCCCTTCCTTGGCTGCCATGCATACCACAGCCCACGGTCGGAAACAGTGCGCGGGGAAGCCGGCGCGCGTCCTGCCATCCTCACCAGAAGATCATGTAGAGGACAAGGAAGATGACCAGCACGACAGCGGACATGACGCGGTAGTCGGAGAGCCCCTTCCCGCACTTCACGCGCAGCGGTTCGGTCCAGTGCTCCCAGCACAGGCCATTGGCCTCGGCCTTGAGCGGTTCGCCGATCACGAGCTGCGAAATGACCTGGATCAGGACGCAGACGACAAACATGCCGAACGAGGTGAGCATCCAGTCCGCGAGCAGCACGTTGTAGATGAGCCCGTAGGCCGCGCTGCCCTGGACTGCGGCGACGGCCGCCGCGCCCTCGCCCACGAGCGAGGCCTTGAAGAAGTCCAGAAAGAAGGCGAGCGCCCCCATCACCGCTCCCGCCACCATCGTGATGTACGCCGAACGCCCGCCGGCCTTGCGCCAGAAGACGCCGACGAGGAAGACGGCCGTGATGGGCGGCGAGATGTAGCAGATGAGCTTGTTGAGCCCCTGGAAGATCGTGTCGTAGTGCCCGAAGATCGGCGACAGGACGATCGCCAGCACCGTGGCGACCACCGTGGTCACGCGGCCGATCTTCACGAGGCTGTGGTCGGTCGTCGCCGGCCGCCAGCGCTTCCAGATATCGTACGAGAAGAGCGTGGCCGCCGAGTTCAAGGCTGCCGAGCACGTCTGCATGGCGGCCGCGAGCATGGCCGCCGTCACCAGGCCCTTGAGGCCCACCGGCAGCAGGTGCGTGATCATGAACGCGTAGGTGTCGCGCGACGCGGCCGGGCCCAGATTGCGGACAGCCTCGCCGACGCCCGTGGCGCCGAAGAACCCCTTCTGCACGAGGGCGACGCAAATGACGCCTGGCAACACGAAGAAGAAGACGGGCAGGATCTTGATAAAGGCGCAGAACAGGGGGCCGAGGCGGGCATGCTTCTCGTCCTTGGCGGCCAGCACGCGCTGCACGATGGTCTGGTCGCAGCACCAGTACCAGATGCCGATCACCGGGTAGCCGAGCAGAATCGAGTACCAGGGGATGTTGCCGATGACGGACGTGTCACCGGCCTGATGTCCCATGCTCAGGAACGTGCGCGTGGAGAGCGTGATGCCGTCCGCCAGCGCCTTGTCCCCCTCCGCCGTGCCCGTCAGGGGGTGGGGCTGCGTCGCCAGCAGATTCGAGAGGACGGACCAGCCGCCCACGGCGTGGTAGCCGACGACGGTAATGCAGATGGCACCGCCGAGCAGCAGGATCGTCTGCAGGCTCTCGGTCCAGACGACGGCGAGCAGGCCCCCGGCCATGGTGTACACGCCGGTGAGCAGGCCCAGGACGACGATGAAGAACCACAGGGCCGGCAGGCCGCAGATCAGGTGCGACTCGGGAATGCCGAAAATGAAGCACAGCACCGCGGCAGCCGTGTAGAGCGCGACGCCGATGTGGATCACGATCGCCGACACCAAGGAGAAGAAGGAGAGCATGTCGCGGCAGTTGCGGTTGTAGCGCCGCTCGAGGTAGTCCGGGAGCGTCGCCACACGGGTGCGCAGGTAAAGCGGGGCGAAGAAGAGCGAGAGCAGAATCAGCGTGAAGCCCGCCATCCACTCGAAGTTGCCGTAGAGCAGGCCCGAGGTGTAGGC
>CAYOBW010000358.1:0-6705 GCA_964402115.1 uncultured Victivallales bacterium | reverse complement strand
GTCCATGCGTGGTTGCCGTTCCATGGCCTGATCACGATCGCCACGGAACGCAAAGAGTTGTCCGTTTTTCCGTGATTGTCAGTGTCATGAACAGGGTTGCACCACACCTGCTTCACGGTGATATCGGCGTGCGAATCCGGCGTCACGTCCGAACATGCAGCGTACTTGCGCTGTTGGTCCTTGCGGCCATCGGTGGCGGTCTTTACGTGCGCTTACTTCCTGTGCTTCGGACACGTGATGCGAAATGGGTCGGTGAGCATCGAACGAAGAGGGTTCTCCTGGAATGCGACCGTGCATTGCACCGTTCTGCGCGCGGTTTCAACTACAGAACCGGTGTAATGCTCGCGATGTATGGGGGCAAGAAGTGGGCGCGCTGGGTCGTTGAGAACAACGAGATATGGCGCGAAGACGCGGATCCAGACAAGTACCGCGACTGGTCACCCGCAGCGGTACTCTCATGCATTACGGGCCAGTCATCTTCCTCGTGGCGAGACAGCAGTGCCCTCACCACGCGCGAGGAATGGCGTTCGTGGTTGGGTGCCCATTGGCAAGAAAGCCAGGAGCAATGGTGGTGCGAGGGGCTCAGAGCGCGCGGGGTCTTTATCACTTGGCCGATGGACGTAACCGAAACACGCAGTTTGCTCGCGGTTCTTGGGGCTGACGCTAGGCGCAGAGAGCAAGCATCCGGGATTATGATGCCGGACGATCTCGCGCTGAACGACCTCTTGAACATACGCCGACTGCTTTATCAGAGCGGTGTGCTGCTAAGCAGTACCAACTTGCATGCCATCACGAATGACGCGAATCAAGACGTGATGGCAGGAGTAGATCGGTACGCAGCTTGGCTCCGCAAGGCGTTGGAGACGGAGTGTTGGATTGGAGTTCTGGAAGACTGGCGGCGATGGGAACCAGTCCGCAGCAGGTTCGCACGGGAAGGAGAGGGCCTGTGATCGGTCAATTGGCCGCAGTACTTGCGCTCCTTGTCCTCGTGTGGTTCGCAGTATCGGCGTCACGGGCGAAACGAAGCGTCCCAGTATTCACTGCTTTGCTTTTGGTTGGTGCCCTTTACTGGGGACACCTTATGGCAACTTACACCTCGACCAGAGGTTTGCCAGAACAGTGTCCGTATGACACGCCAGAACTCCGACACGCCTACATCCAAGGTGGTTTTGCCGCACGGGCGCGAAGCGCTAAATGGCTGCAGTTCAGCCTAGTTGCGGGAATCTGCATCGGAATCCTTGTGGTTGCACGTCGGGATGCCAGGAGTCGCCACGGTGGGGGGGAATAGCGCCGTTCAGAGGATGCCAGCGGGGTGCTCACCAACCGCTACTTCTACAACACGGTCGGCTAACTCGTCCACGTCGAGACCGCCGGCCTGCCCGCCACGATTTACGCCTACGACAGCTTCGGGCAAGTGGCGTAGAGCGCATATCGCGACAACAATTGCTAACAGCCTACAGCCTAAACACCTTTCCAGGTACAATCTTAATCCTTCAACCTTGCCCCCCCGCCCCGCGCCCTCTTGCCGCCGCGTCACGGTCTCGTCAACGACTCGACATAGCGCACCAACTGCCAGAGGTCGTCCTTGCTGATGTCCTTCGTGCGCCCACGCTTCTGATCTGGATTGAAGTCGGTAATCACCTCCATGAGAGTCGGCGCGGCCGCATCGTGCAGGTAGGGCGCGCTGCGCCACACTTCGGCCAGAGACGGCACCATGCACGTCTCGCCCGTTCCCCGTCCCGTGTCCATCTTCTTGCCGTTGGTGTAGTTCGGTGGCGGATGGCACTCCACGCAACCGGCTTGACCCTCGAAAAGTTGTTGACCCAGATTGGATGGAATGATGCGCACCTGCGACTTCAGTTCAGGCGCCACCGTCCAGGTCATTTGCAATGGCTGTTCGTCCTCAAACGGGAACTCCGGGCGCAGCGCGCGCAGATAGGCCTCGATTGCGACCCACTGATTCGACTGCGGCGCGGCGAACGGCAGGGGGTGAATCCCCGCACGCAACGCGGTGTTCAGGTCGCCGCCCGTGCCATCCCACATGAGTTGGGGCATGACCCCCGCGGCGATCAGGCTCTTCGTGTTGCGGACGTTCTTGACCTCCGGGCCGCCCTCGCGGGACAAGTCCCAGCAGAGCGCGTTGCTGCGACCCTCCGGATGACAACTGGCACAACTCTGCCGCTGCTGGGCGAAGATCGCGGCGTCATTGAAAAGACGCTCGCCCAGGCGTTCGTTCGACGGCGTCTGCCGTGTGCTGCTCAGCGAGATGGCCCGCACGGCGGGTTCCGCTTCGCGTAGATCCACGCGCGCCAGAGAATCGGAGAAGTACCCGGCCACGTAGGCCACCCGCCCCTGTACCGCCATGGCGCGCGGACCCGTTACGGGAAGCGCGACGCGCCGCCGGATACCGGCGAGCACGGCGAGGTTCCGGTCGTCGAACAGTCCGGTCGGCGGCGGACCGGCAGCCAGCCGTTGCCGCAGCGCCGGCCAGTCTATCACGCTCATGTCGTGCGTACCGGCATGCGTGACCAGCAGGTAGCGATCGTCGCTGGTAAACGCGACGGCCCAGGGATTCGCGGCGCCCCGTTCGCGTTCGTCGAGCAGCACCGTACCGATCCAGCGACACGTCGCCGGATCTATGAACGAGACGACGTTCAGGTTCATCGCCCCATCGGCGATGCGGCGAACGGGCTCCTTGTACCGGCTGTAGACGTGCGTGACGGCAATGTGGCGACAGTCGGTCGAAAGCGCAATCCCCCGCACTCCCTGGCTGCCTTCGGGCAAGCGTATGGCGGTCACGTCGTAGCCGCTATCCGTATTCGCCACGGTCACTTCGGCCGCGAGCGGGATGTTCCGATTGTGGGGGAACGCCCGGACGAACGGCAGGTGATTGGCGATGTACATGTTCTCGCCGTCGCCCCCGAGAACGACTCCGACCGGTTCGCGCCGCGCATTGCGCGGCAGCAGGTCGCCACAGTGCAGACAGAGATCCTGAACCTGTCGTTTGCCGCTCAGGACGATGTAGATGTGCTTCCGGTTCCAGGACCACCAGATGGCACTTGGACGCTCGATCGCGCCGCAGAACGTGAACCGCTTGCTCACGGCGCCGGTGCCCAGATCCAACGCCACTACGGCGGACTGCGGTCTGATGGCCGCAACGTAGGCCGTGGAGTTGCTGATCAGGACCCCGCACAGCTCCTTGTATCCCGGTACCGGGTAAGCCCGCACCACCTCCCCGCGGGCGCAATCCACGACCAGCACCTTGTCCGAGTGCGCCCCGATGACGGCCAGCCAGTCGCCGCCGGCGCACGCCAGCGAACGCGGTGCGAAGCCCTCCGCGCCCGCACCCGCCGTCATCCCCGCCGCGGCAACCCACGCCGCAGCCGACAGCAGACCGCGATTCCCCCTTATCCGACACGTCCACGCCTTCATGTTCATCGCTTCCCTCCCCTGCGGATCACCGCGGCAACTGCCCCCGCCAGACGCCCTGCCGTGTAACAGCCAGGACGTTCGATCCGTGCTGATAGAGCGCGAGCGGAGCCTGGTCGCCCAGCAGGGCGAGCGGGATTACTGGTTCCGCACAGTCCGACCGCGGGACCATCTGCCATGCGCGGCCGTCGGACACCGCCAGATGCCGATCGTCAAGAAACAGCAAGCTGGCGGTGGACGCGGCCAGCAGGCGCGGCACGGACTCGCTGGGGGTCGCGGGCTGCAGTCCAAGTGAGGCGAAGCGCGGGTCCAGCGGGATCTCACGCGCGTTGAAATCGGGGCGCGGGGCCGCGGTCTTCCGCGCGTCGCGATGGATGCTGCCCAACACGCAAGCCATTGTAGTTTCGATTTGGGCAATGGGTTTGCCCGTGAACTGGCGCGCATCCCAGATGCCGTAGCCGATGAGACAGGGGCCGTGCGGGCCGTTGTAGGAGTTGGAGTGCACGCGGACCAGATAGCGGTCGTTGTCGAGCGCTCGCAGTTGCTTGGCGAAGTAGTGCCCTTCGCACACTTCGCCCAGCGTGCCGGCCTCCACGTTGTACGCCTTGAGCCACGGCGTCCACGTGTCCGGGTAGATGACCGTCAGTAAGAGCCGCCGCGTCGGCGCGTGGTAGTGCATGGACTCGATGCTGTAGGGCATGCAGTTGTCCAGGAGCGAGCGCTGTTCCTTGCGCCCGCTGCAGGCCAGCACATCGAGTCTTCCGGCATCCAGGGTGAAGCGGAGGAAGTACCCCTCCTGCTCCCCCGCACAGGCCAGGTACAGCGTCTGCCCGATTTCGCAACACGCCGTGGCGTTTGCGACCGGAAGGGCCGAGGCAGGGACAACGAATCGTGCGGGCGCGCCCTGCTGAAAGTACAACACGCCTTCGGCCGTGGGCACGTAAACCCCGGCGGCACCGGGAACCAGCGCATGCTGCGCGACCTTGCCCCCCCGAACACGGATATGCGGAAACAGACTCTGCCCGGAGGCCGTCATCTCCCCCATGCACTCGCAGTCCGTGCCCTCCTGCGCAAGACGAAACACGCCGTACTTCTCGGGGTTGCGCGCCAGAGCTAGCCAGTACAACTGGCCGCCGACCATTTCGCTGGCGACGATTTCGTCCCACTCGTATGACGAGAACCAGAGCCGTTGCCGTCCAGCCAACTCGACTGGCGCGTGGGCCTGCGTCGCGTTGGCGCCTGGGTGCGCGCCCGGCGCGGCATGGATCAGTCCGGGGGCCACATCGTTCAGGTAATCCACCAGACAGGGCGCCGTCAGGTGTGCCGCTTCGATGCTCTTGCCCAGAGCGTCCACAACCGGCACGAGCAGAGTGTCCAAGGGAAACCGCCCGGACGAGGGGGACGCGTGCCGGAGACTTTGCGTCAGCGTGGTGAGGGCCTGCCAATCGCGCCCATCCCAACGTGCATCCGGCGCGAGACAGCTTTGCAGTTCCTTGCGGATCAGCGCCTCGGGATTGTCGAAACTGGCGGGGAACAGCGTCGCTACGAGCACCGCGGCCAGTCGCGCCTGGATCGGGCGGAACCCGCTGTAATACGCGCAGAGCAGTCTGTGCTCGGCGGCGGTCATGCGCTCGAGCGGGTAGAGCGAGGGCGCGATGCCGAAGAAAGCCTGGAAGCTGTACTCGCGCGGTGCGCTCCACTTCAGCGCCGCCTCGAACTGCAGAATCTCCTCGACAGACAGCGCCCACACACCCGCCCCGTGGGACAGGCGTCTGTCTGTCGCGCTCGCCTTCTTCACCCACTGTCCCGTGGCCGCGCGCAGGGCGCGCACCCGCGAATCCGCAAAGGTCGGTTCGCCCGGCAGCGCCTTGAGCTTCATGAGCACGGTATAGAGGAGATAGGTGAAGTCGCTGATCACGCGCCGGCCGTCCCGGTAGTCCAAGTTAGTGCGACCGACCTTGAGCGTCCACTGCGAGCAGAGCGCCAGATCGCGTTCCAGCAGACCAAGCGCCTCCCAGGGGTCTTCGGTGATCTCGATTTGCCGTCGCAGCAACCGCGAGATCACGAACTGTGTCTCCGCGCAATCCGGCGTCCGAGCCAGGGCCGCCTCCCCGAGCGCCAGGGCGGCGTGCGCGGCGGCGGCTGATTCCGCCGGTTGCGAGCGCTGCGAGCGTAGTTCCGCCTCGTGCGCGAATCGTTGCGCTTCGGCCAGCAGGTCCGACGACGCCACGACCGTCGGCGCCGCTCGCAGCACGCCGGCGCTCCATTGAGCCAACGCCGCGGCGCCAGCCACGAGCGCCGTGCCCGCGCCCTGCCACTCCGTCTCGGCCTGCGGCTTGCCGGCGGCATCCCGGAAGCAGGCTTTGACCCGTACCTCGCTCTGCGTGCGCCCCGTGTAGATGTCGAGGTCGAGAATGAGGGACGATGCGAGCAGGCGGTCGCGCGTGTCCTGCGTGAAGCCGGCCTCCTGGTTGACGCGTTCGAGCCGCTGCCGCTCCAGCACGGCGACGTTGCCGAAGGCCAGGAACTCGCGCTCGAGCAGCGCCCCCAGGGTTCCCGGCACGTGGCGTACGGCGGCCGACAGGTCCATGCCGCGCAGGCTGCCGAGCGAAACGGTGCGCAAGCCGTTCGTCTGCCCCACGGCGAACTTGCGCGCGGCCGCGGCGAGTTGCGCCGCAGCGGCCTGCGCCAGTGTGTCAACGGCCCCCGTGACCACCAACCCGCGGTCCCACAGGCGGGCGCTCGTGCGCGCGTCAAAAGCCGTCACCGATACGACGTCCCTGCCGTCCGCACTCGGCCGGTAGCGCAGTTCCGCAAACGCGTCGCACCCGAGCACGCTCCCGGCCTTGAACGCCTGCTCCGCCGACACGCCGTTCTGCAGCGCGATAGCCTGCTCCTTCAGCACCTCCCGCACGTGCCCGCGGTCCAGCAGTACCACCTTGGGCCGCTGCGACAGGGCCGCCTCTACCAGGGCCGCGAGCCCCTCGCCCTTCGCGTCCCCGGATGCGCAAAGTGCCAGCCGCACCCGCGGCGGCCCCGCCTCGTCCGCCGCTCCCACCACACCGGCCAGCGCCAGCAGCCACAACACGACGGCATGCTGCAAATGAGCCTGTATCTTCACATCGTAGCTCCTCTTCACGCAAGGAACATGCTTACTGCCCCAGCCGCCACCTCCACACACCTTGTTCCGTAACGGCCAGGATGTTCGAACCGTGCTGGTACATCGCCAGCGGGGCTTTGCCGCCCAACGGCGCGAGCGCCACGACCGGCCCGGCG
>CAYOBW010000357.1:4085-6727 GCA_964402115.1 uncultured Victivallales bacterium | reverse complement strand
AGAACTGCGTCTGGATCCAGAGGTTGGTCGGCGACGCGCGCACCCCGCCGCTCGCTTCGTTCGCCCAGCGCAGGCGCCGCGCGGTCATCTCGCCGGCGGTCTCCAGCGATTCCGCGTCCGTCCGCAGCGCCGGCGAGACGAGGAAGCTCGTCAGGCGCCCCGCGAACGACTCCTCGAAGCGCTTCACCACCGCCGCTTCGGCCGGCTCCGTGGCCAGCTCGATGACCACGCGCAGCGTCGGGTTCGTGGCATCGGTCACGAATTCCGCCGTCACGTTGGGCAGCTCGGCGCTGCCGCCCGCGCGCCTGAGGCGGCCGTGCAGCTTGCTGCCGGCGTGCGCCCCGACGTCGAACCACGGGCTGAACGCATCGCGCGCGACACGCTGCGTTGCGTCCTTGTCGGCGCCAGCCGGCCAGATCGCCGCGGGCAGGTACCAGGGGTCGTTGTGGATGTAGCCGCCCAGCTTCACGTACCACGACGCCCCAGCCGGCTCGCTCACCCGGAATCGCGCGAAGACCCCGTCCGCGCCCGCCGCTGCCAGCGCCCCTCCCAGCCAGCCGAGCGCCAGCAGCCCCGTCAGGAGTGTGAATCGTTTCCGCATAACTTACTGCTCCCGTGCGGCCTCCGTGAGCAGCTTCCCGTTCACATCCTGCAGCCGTACGCGCAGGCGCTGTGCGGTGGCTTCAAGCAGCATGACGGTGGCCTCGTTCAACGCGGGGCCGCCCCCGATCAACACAGGACAGGGAGGGACGAGGGCCTCCGAGGTGCTGGTGCCGTCTTTGTGCTTCGTGACGCGGGTGATCGGCTTGCCGGCCGGCACGAGTTTCCAACCGTGGTCATGCCCCGCCAGCATCGCGGCCAGCCCGGCATCGCGCAGCAGGGGCTCCCAGTACACGCGCGACGGTTCGGAGTTCCAGCCAGCCGGGTTGTACAGCGGGATATGGCTGAGGAAGACCTTCCACGGCGCGCCGCTGGCCCCCGCAGCGGCGAGCGCAGCCTTGAGCCACGGGGTCTGGCGCTGGCGATAGGCCTGCCAGAACTTCGGCCGCTTGTAGCTGGTCTCGTCGGTGTTGAAGTCGTCGTCCTCGCCCGTGTCCAGCGCCACAAAGAACGCGGGACCGCACTGCAGGCGGAACGGCCACAGCTGCTCGTCCTGCTTCAAGCCGGCGTCGAGGCCTGGGATGTCGAACAAGTGCGCCAGGCGCCCCGCAAAGCCGCCGCGCGTCTCATGATTGCCGCGCACCAGCAGCATCGGCTTGCGGCCGGCGTCGAGCAGGCGCACATAGGCCTCGAGCGTGCGGAAGACGCCGTCGGCGCCCTGCGCGGGGCTGGGATCGGCCCAGCAGTCGCCCAGCAGCACGGAGAGGCCGAAGTCTTCCGGCTTCACGTGCTTCAGCAGCGCTTCCAGCGTCGCGGCCCGATTGTGCAGGTCGTTGAGCAGGATCAACCGCGCCTCACCCGCCGCGGGGGCCAGCGTCGTGAAGGCGGACTCCGCCTGCGCAACAACACGCCCGCCTGCGCGCTGTTCCACGCGATATGCGCAGGCCGCGCCGGGCTGCAGCCCCGCGATCCGCGCCTTCCAGAGGGTCCAGGGCGTGCCGGGAACGGCCGACCCGGCTGCAGGGACAGGCGTCGTTGGCGCCTGCAGCCCGGCCAGCACCTGCACCGAACCGGTGACCTGCGTGAGAAAGCAGACGGTCATCCCGTCCGGGGCGGGGTTCTGCAGGTAGGGGCCGATCGTCGGCGGCAGCGGCGGGGGCGGCGGGGGCGCATCGGCGGCACGGCTCAACGCGGTCACGACCAGCAGCAGGGCCGACATCAAGAATCGCATCCAGGGCCTTCCTTTCTCGGGGACCGCCCACGCCTGCTCACGGCAGTTCGTAACAGGCGGCCTCGTCAGAGTTTCTCACGAACAGACAGCCGTCGGCAACCACGGGGTGGTTCCAGGTCTTGCCGTCCAGGGCTTTGAAACGCGCGGCTTCGGTGAAAGCCTCGGGCGTCGCGGGAACGAGGAGCACCTCGCCGGCCTCGCTCAGGATGAGCAGCAAGTCCATATCGGCCACGAGCAGCAACTGCCCGCCGCAGAGCTTCCCCTCCCAGAGCCGCGCGCCCGTCTTGACGTCGAGGCAGGCGAGACGTTCGCCGTCAAACCCATAGCCGCACCCCTTGTGCAGCACGCCGTCGTTGAAATAGGGCCGGTACTTTCGCGTTGTCCATTCCTCTTTGACGTCCCACGCCGCTCCCGCCCTGGCAACGCGAAGCAGGCGCGAGCCCAGGGCGCCGGTCGTGCCCAGCATAACGGCGTCGTCGTGGACAACGAGGGGTTGGACACAGCGCGAGTAGCCCTGGATCTTCCAGAGGTGTTCCCAGAACAACTCGCCCGTCGCGGGGGCGAAGGACTGCATGCCGATGTCGCATACGATCAGCATCTGGGGCACGCCGCCCAGTGTCGCCAGCTGGGGTGAGCTGTATCCGCCGGTTCCGCGTCCGGCGCGCCACGCCACCGCCCCCGAGGCGCACTCGTAGGCCATGACGCTCCGGCCTTCCGCCCCGCCGGTGAAGACAAGCACGAGGTCGCCCACCACCAGCGGCGAACTTGAGAACCCGTAGACGGGAACGCGCGTAGCCGCATCCTTCGTGAG
>CAYOBW010000357.1:0-3985 GCA_964402115.1 uncultured Victivallales bacterium | reverse complement strand
GCACAGAAGGAGGACCAGCCGGCGCCGATCCTGTGGCGCCACCGCTGCCGCGGGGGCGTGGCCCAGTTCGGGGAGAACCGGACTCCGGTCACGCGGCCGTCGCGCAGGGCCCCGCGAAAGCCGGGCCAGTCCGCCGGGCCGGCTTCCGCGGGCAGCGCGGCCGTCACGCCGGACGCGGGCAAGGCAGGAATCTTCGAGCGTGCTTCGACTGTCGGGCTCCAGCGCCAGGAGGCCACCGGCGCCAGGTCGCCGCCGATGCTATCGACGCGCCGGGCGCAGAAGACCCCGGTGCACGCGACCAGGGAAGCGGCCAGCACCCAGCGCCTGACAGGCCAGCGCAGGCCGCAAGTGGCGACCAGCACCACGGCCGCGCACGTCGTCAGGGCCGGCAGGGCCGCTACCAGCAGCAGCGCGCCCATGCCGCGCGAGGCCTGCGAGAACACCACCAGCGCCAGCGCGCCCGCGAACACGGCCAACCCGACCACGCGATCCGCCACGGGCGCCCGGCTGGCAAACAACCACCAGAGCGTGAGCAGGATGGCCGCCGCGAGCGGAATCGCACCGAGGGACACGGCGCTCTGCACGTTCGTCGAAACGAAGAACGAGGCCCCGGATGAGGCCGCCACCTGCAGCGCGACAATCACGACCGCCGGCCAGATCCGCAGGCGCACCGCCCGCCCGCACTTTCCGGGGTTGCCGCTGGAGGCGTCCGCCGGACACGCATCCGCTTTCACAGTCTGGGGCACATCAGCCTCCGCATTCCTCGAACGATGGGCAGCCTCACACCGGTTACCTCACGAGACATGGCGCACGGATTTCAGGGCTTCGGCGCTGCTTCCCGCCTGAGCCGGACCGCGCGGAGGCTGATCGCATGCCAGGGGGTGCTTGTCGAGGGTTGAATGACCAGCCGGCTCCGCCCGGCAGGCAGGTCAACGGCGCCGACGCGAGTGATCCGGTAGTCGCGCCATGTCCCGGTCTCCACGCTGGTCACCACGTTCGTCGTGCCGGCGACGGCAACGGCCAGCGTGCTACCACCCGCGCCGGCGGCCACGGCCGCGTCCAGCTCCACGAGGAACCGGCCGGGCTGCCGGACGTCCAGCACCCAATACACGGCGTCGGCCCGGTTCTCCCAGTGACCGATCTGACCCTCCACGAAGACAGGCGAGTTGCCCTGGGCATTCGCTTGCGCGGGCAGCAGCGTGAAGCCACCGCCCGGTTCCTGCGCCGACACCTCCTCCAATGGCAGGCCGTTGAACGCGCGCATGAGCACCGCCACGTTCCGGTCGTTGCCGGTGAAGGCGATGACAGGCTTCGCGCGGTACTCCGCGATCGGGAGCAGCAGGCCATCCTCCCGCGGCTTGGCGAAGCCGTAGAAACCGTAGCCGCGGCGCTGCGATTCCTCGAAAAGCAGCCGCGTGTCGTGCTTGCCCCCCCACCCCGCCATGCACTGCACCAGCCGCGTGTGCGGCCCCCGGATCGCATCCACCGCCGCCAGCGCCTGGGGGTCGGTGTTTTCGTTCATCAGCCAGTCCACCTCGCGAAACAGGCTGGAACCGGCCACCTCGGGCGAAGCGAGGTTGTGGCAGCTCAGCCAGATGACGCAGTCCGGCTTGACCCCCCTGGCGGCGGACCGGATCGCCGCCCACGTGCGCTCGATCGCTTTGCGCCGGTAAGCGAGATCCTGCGCGGCGGTGACCTTGTCCTTGCCCGGAAACGGTTCGCCGAGCAGCTCCGTGTACATGGACTGCTCGCACGCCAGCCAGCGCGTGGGACCGGCCGGGTTGAAGACCCAGTCGATCATGAAACCGTCCATGCCGCTCAGCCGCAGGGACTCCGCGATGGCCTGCGAGAGGTAGGCGAGGTAGTTGGTGGTGAGCGGAATGTGCTGCGAGCTGGGCGCCCCGTAGCTGAGATCCGGGCGGGCGAGGCCCCAGCGGGTGTTGGCGCCGATGCAGAAGTAGCCCATGACCCGCAGGCCCCGCGCATGCGCGAGCCGCACGACCTCGGGCAGGAAGTCGCTGGTGAGCCCGGGCTGCGCCGGCACGGTCCCACCCTTGTACCAGGCGTAGCCGTTGCAGGAGACGGCAAACGTCTGGATGACGT
Source organism: uncultured Victivallales bacterium (assembly GCA_964402115.1). Classification (GTDB taxonomy): domain Bacteria; phylum Verrucomicrobiota; class Kiritimatiellia; order UBA8416; family CAYOBW01; genus CAYOBW01. The sequence goes on along the minus strand of CAYOBW010000357.1, from coordinate 1,882 downwards.
TGCAGCCGAGCCCCGCGCACCATTCCACCTGCGCGGCCGGCGAGGCGTCCGCCCAGGCACCCGGCTTCGGAAAGGCGTTCGGCCCGCCGGGTCCCCAGTTGAAATCGAGGCAGAACGCCTTGATCGGCGCCGGCGGCGGCTCGGCGGCGGGGCACACGTGACCGGACGCAAGCGCCAGGAGCGTGACAGCCGCAACGAGCGGCGACACCGACAGCGGAACGGGGAAGGCGCATCTGGATTTCATGTTCTTGCCTGTCTCCAATCGGTCACGACATGCAACTCTGGCCTTGGCAAGCACCTACAAGTGCAGTGCGCTTGTTGTCACCTTGTTCGCCGGCAAGAACGCCGACGCCATCGCGGTCATCGCGGAAACCCCCAAGCCCGGCAACGTCTGCCCCTTGCCGCGACGGCGTCAATATGCAATAGTGCGGGGCCGGTTGCAACGACGGAGGGGGGCGCGCTATGCAGACGGGTCGACTGACGATACGGTTCCTTACGCTGGCCCTCGCGGCCTCGGCATTCCTGATAGCGGGTTGTGCCGCGCCGCCTCGCCCCGGCGGGGAACGGCGTGAGCCCAGCGTCGGCCGCGCGCCGGTGGCCGATGCGCACTTCCACATCGCCAACTACGCCATGCAGGGCGTACCGCTGAAGACCTTCATAGACCGGTACATGGGGGACGCTATCGCGCGGTCAGTGGTGTTCGCCCTGCCTCTGCAGCAGAAGTGGGACTGCTTCGAGCACTACGCCGGGGACCGGATGCCGCCCAACTACTACATGGGACCGAAGGCGGGGATGTACTATTACTCCGCTATCGACACGCTGATCGCAAAGGACTTCCTCGCTCTGTCCGCCGTCGACCGGAAGCGGCTCGATCCGATGATCGTGGGCTTCAACCCCATGGATCAGTACGGCGTCAACCACATCAAGCGCATGTTGCTCCTCTTCCCCGGCGTGTTCTCCGGCATCGGCGAGTTCTCCGTGCATAAGGAGCTGGTCGGAGACAAGATCAGCGACGATCAGACCCGGGCGAACCTGGCGCCGGGCGAGACACTGCCCCCGGACGCGACCGATTCGAGCCGCAACACCCTCTATAACCCGGCGCTCAAGACGCTCCTCGACTTCGCTGGCGAGGCAGGCCTGGTCGTCAACCTTCACTGCGATGTCTACCCCTCCCGGGTGACGTACGACGGGAAGGTTCTCGGTTTGTCGCCTGAGGCGCCCTACACGGCCGGCCTGAAGCACCTCCACGCGGGGAGTCCGGCGGCCACGGTCTGCTGGGCGCATACCGGGCTCGGCCGCTTCGTCAAGCCGGCGTCGAATCACCTCCAGGTCGTCGCCGAGGTGCTGGACGCCTGCCCGAACTGGTACACGGACCTTTCCTGGGATCTGGTGCAGGCATACATGGTGGACCCCAAACCCGGCATGCCGTCGCAGGACGAGTGGGTCGCGTTCGTCAAGAAATACCGGCACCGTGTGCTCTGGGGGTCCGACACCGTCATCTACTCGCGCAACAAGATCGACGACAAGGGCAATCTGGTGATCGGGAAAGAGATGCCGGTCGCCGACTACCTGGCCGTCCAGGCCCTCCTGAAGCCGCTCTGGGACAAGGTCGGTCCCGAGGTTGCCCACGACGTCCAATACGCCAACTACGTCCGCCTGTTCGACACGGCCCGGTCGAAGGTCCGCGCGTGGGAGGCCGCTCACGCGCAGGACAACGTCTGGAATCTGCCCGTGCCGTATGGAGCACAGCGATAATCCTAGAAACGGAAGTAGCCCGCTTCCATTTCTCCCATGTCATTCTCCATAATATACTTATGGTGCGATGCCTGACGACCGTGTGGTGCCGGCTTGAGCCGCCGAGCGGAAGCTCCCCCGCCGGCTG
>CAYOBW010000356.1:0-6775 GCA_964402115.1 uncultured Victivallales bacterium | reverse complement strand
GTCTTCATGCCGCTCAAGTGCGGGGCGACGGCCGAGTGGCACAACCAGCCGGACAACGGGACCTTCGAGCTTTTCGCCTATGGCCGGAGTCTGATGACCGACTCGGGGTGCTACCTGTACGGCAGCACGTCGCCGGAGGAGCAACGCTGGAGGGCCTGGTTCCGCAGCACCAAAGTGCATCAGACCCTGACGCTGGATAACCGCGACAGCGACTGCAAGCCGACGTGCCTCTTGTGGAGTGAAACCACGAACCTCGTTGCACTGGTGGTGGAGAATGGGAGTTATGCCGGGCTCAAGCATCGTCGCACGGTGATGTTCTGCGACAACCGGTATTTCTTGATTCACGATGAAGCGAGCGGCGGCGATGCCGGAGGTGTGCGCCTTCACTTCCAGTTTGCCCCGGGTGAGGCGGAGATACAGAACCTGACCGCGCGCACCTGCCACGGCACGGGCGCCAATCTTCTGGTGAAGACGTTTGGCCTTGGGAAGGAAATTGCCCTCGAGCGGGAGGAGGGCTGGATTTCATACACCATCGCAAAGAAGGAGTCCCGACCGGCGTGGAGTTGGAGGATCACGAAAGCGGCGAGTGACGAGCGCGTGGCCTTCCTGACGGCACTCGTCCCTTCCCGGGAAGGCGCAGCTCCGAATGACGTGGAGGCCGCCGTGAAGACGGAGGGGGACTGCCAGGTCTTCACGCTGAACGTGGGGCCGACCACGCGTGCGATTCGTCTGAATGTTCCGCACAAGACCGCGCTGCTTGAATAGGGATACGGACGAACGCCATCCGTTCTTTCGCCATCCGCCGCCGGTGCCGCTCGAAAGAAGAAGCCCACGCCCTGGAGGGCGCGGCTGCACAGAAAGTCGGCCGTCTCCCGTCAACCCGTAGCCCGTGGCCCGTAGCCGCGGGCGCCAGCCCGTGGATGTCGCGTTGCGGACAGGTGGGAGGCGGTGGCGGGCATGCCTCCCTCGTAGCCGACTCGGTCACTGGGCATCGGCCAGCAGACCCGCCGCGGGCAGGCGGTTCTCGTGCTTCAGGTGGCGGATCTCCGAGGCGGTCAGGGCGCGGTCCACGAGGACCAGTTCATCGATGTCGCCGCGGAAGCCGCTCTCGGCGCCGACCGAGGAGGGCAGCCGGCCGATCCAGCAGCGGTCGCGGCCCGCCTCCGCCGTGACGCGCAGGCGCCGCGGACCGGGGTCCTCGCGTTTTGCCTGGTACCGCGCCGAGACGTTCTCGAGCTTGCCGTCCACGTACGATTTGACCTGCAGCTTGCCGGAGGAGCGGGAGCCGCGCCGGACCACGACGGCGACGTGGTGCCAGCGACCGTCGCACAGCCCGGTGGAGCCCACCACGACGCTGCGCCCCACGCTGCAGCGCAGGGCGCCGAGCACACCGCGACCCGGTTCGTCGTTTCGCGTCAGGCTGAAGGGCGGGGCGTCCGTTGCGCCCGCCGCCCGCCACGCGACGACCGCGCCCGAATCGGACAGCCGCACGCCGTCCGGGATGCGCACCCAGCAGGCGACCGTGTACGGGGCGCGGCGCACAAACGCCGGCAGCGGCGCGGAGGCGTGGCGCCCTTCCGCGCACGGCAGCGCGCCAGCCCAGCGACCGACGCCGCCGCCCGCCCCCGGCCCGCCGCCCGCTAGCTCGGCATCGAAACGCCCGGCCACGCGCCCCTCGATCCGCGCCGGGGAGACGGCGCCTTCCGCCCGATCGAACGACCAGTGCACCGCGCCGGCCGGCTGCAGGCAGGAGTCGAGCCGCACTTCGCGCGCCAGGCGCTGCAGCTTGCGCTCCCGGTCGGCCACCTCGGTCACGGCGTGCGGCGCAAAACGGCGGGCCTGCCGTTCGGCCAGCAGCAGCCGCGCCGGCGGCTGGCCCGGGTCGGCGCACGGGCGGGCCTCGACGCTGCCCTTGAGCACGAACACCTCCGCCGCGCCATCCGCGCCGGCCACCATGCTGAACTCGGTGCCGAGATCCACCACCTCGACCTGCGCGTGCTGCACCCGGAAGCCCAACGCCTCGGGCGGCACGCGCACGGTAACCGACCCGGCCTCGAGGCCGGCCTCCCAGGCGGAGCGGATCACGACGACGCACGGGCCGGTCAGCACCAGCTGTGCGCCGGAATCGAACGTCACCTCGGCATAGCCCACGGACAGCTCGAGCCGCTCGCCGGCCCGCAGTTCGCCGCCGGGGGCGGGCGGCGGGCCGCGCCACTGGCCGGCGCGCTGGCCGGAGAGGTGGGCCACGGCCTCTGGTTCGTCAAGCCGTTCGCCGCTGTCGGGCCGCTGCCGCAAACCGACCCCGAGCGCCACCAGCAGCAGCGCCGCGGCCGCGAGCCCGCCGCCCCACGCCAGCCACCGGCGCGTGGCGGGGGGAGGGGCAGCTTCCGCCTTCCCGGTCGGGGCGTCCGCCTGCATCTCGCCAGCGTAGTCGAGCAGGCTGGCGGAAAGCGCCATCAGCCGTACATAGCTCGCGCGCGCCTCGGGCGAGGCGCGCAGCAGCGCCTGCAGGCGCTCGAACTGGGCGGGCGTGCTGGCACCGTCCACGCGGGCGTCGCAAAGGGCGTGCAGCTCCAGCCGTTCGTTGTCGCTCAGGGACATGCGACACCCTCCACGCTGAGCCGTTGATTGACGCAATCGAAAAGGAGCCGGCGCAGGCGGGCGAGCGCCTTGTAGGCCGCCACCAGCGAGCGCCCCGTGCGGCGGGCGGCCTCGGCCACGCCGCCACCGGGTTCATAGCGCACGAGCAGCAGTTCGCGGTCGCGCGGATGCAGCTTGGCCAGGCAGTGGGCCAGGGCCTCGTGGCGCGGCTCCACCTCCGCTGCCAGCACCTGGGTCGTCTCGACCACGGCATCCAGCACGTCCTGGTCGAAGAGCACCTTCGCGCGGGCGTACTTCTGTCGGGCCGCCCGCACTTCCCAGTAGGCGATCTGGCAGGCCCAGGCGGCGAAGTCGGTGCCCGGCTCGAACGTGTCGAACTTCTCGCAGACCACGAGGCTGGTTTCCTGCAGCAAGTCCTCGGCCGCGTGCCGATCGGGCACCAACGTATAGATGTAAGAAAAGAGGCGCCGACGGTGCTGAGTCAGGAGCAGCACCAGCCGCTTCTGCCGCTCCGTCGGCGTTTCGGTTGTGGGCGGCATGTTCGTCCCTTCCGCACCGTCAGCCGGCCTCTTGCGCAAGCGCCCGCTGCTACTTGTTGCGCTTGCCCTTGCCCTTGCCGCCGGCCGGAGCCTGGGCCGCGGTCGCGATGGCCGCGACTTCCGCGTCGTCCAGCGTGCCGTCGTTGTTCGTGTCGAAAGCCTTCAGGCTCTCGCGCTGTTTGCCGCCGAACATCTTGCGCAGCTTGTCCAGCTCGTCGGCGGCGATCTGGCCGTTGCTGTCCTTGTCGAAGCGCTTCAGCACCTGCTTGGCCGTCATGGGCCCCTGCTCTTTCTTCACGCCGGCCGCGCCCGCCGCGTTGTCCCCGCCCTTGTCCTTGGCGAAACCGGCGACCGGAAGGGTCAACGCCACCACACACGCGGCCAAAGGAAGGAAGTGTTTCGTCTGCATCGTCTCGTGCCTCCGCTGATTCGGTTTGTGCTTCGCGCCCGCGTCCATCCCCAAGATAGAGCGGCGCTTTAACAGTTAACAACGGGAAAATGCCGGATTAGGACAGCCCGCCGAAAAACGCTTGCACATCGCGTTTGCACTTCGGCTTCGAATCTGGCACTTTCTCCGCGATGTGACGCTGTTACGAACCCGGGCCGGGGGCCGCGGGTGCGTTTGTCCGGCAATCGACCGCAGATCACGGAGAGCGACATGCAGGCACGTGCAGGCAGAAGGGCTGGCGGAATCATGGCGGGGCTGCTCGGCCTGGCGCTCGCGGCCGCGGCGGCGGACGACGCAACGGGCTGGACCAGCCTCATCAACGGCAAGGATCTCGCGGGCTGGAAGCAGGAGGGCGCCGCGGTCTACACCGTCGAGGACGGCTGCCTGGTCGGCACCCAGACCGACGGCAAGGGTGGCGATCTCTACACCACCAATTCATTCGACAACTTCGAGCTGCGGTTCACCTACAAGGTGAACTGGCCGGCCAACAGCGGCATCTGGTTCCGCAACCAGTACCAGTTCGACATCCTCAAGTACACCAACCCGGTGGCGTTCAGCGGCACGCTGTACTGTCCCGGCAAGCTGTTCCTCGCCAAGAACCTGGACGAGAGCCTGGAGAACCGCGACGGCTGGAATGAGGGGCGGGTGTTCGCCAACGGCGACCGCGTGGTCATGTGGCTCAACGGCCGGAAAGTGGCCGACGTGAAAGACAGCACACACGCCAAAGGGCGCATCGGCGTGCAGGTCCACGGCGGGAATGAAGCCAGGAACATGAAGATCACGGTGAGGCGGCTGGAGCTCCGCCTCGTGGCGGCGGGCGAGGAACCGAAAGATTGACGCGCGCGCCGGGGAGCATCCCCGGGCTAACAGGGGGAGAAACGCGACATGGCGAAGAAACGCAAGGCGGAATCGGTGGCGACGTTGGCGCGGCGGGCGCTGGATGCGGGCGGGGGCCTGCTGCGGCTGGCCCCGTGCTGGGTGCCGCGGTCGTTCCTGCACCCGGGGCGGCGGCTCAAGCTGCATCCGGATGACCTGTACGCCTTCGGTCTGAACCGCGGCGGCATCGACGAGCGCTGGTTCGCCTCGACCACGCCCGCCGCCAACGAGAACCGCACGCCCGACGAGGGGCTGAGCTACGTCGTGCACGGCAAGCGCCGGTTCACGCTCGCCGACGCGGTCGCCGCCTGCGGGGAGGAGATCGTGGGCCCGCGGATCTGGCGCAAGTACGGCCGCTGGCCGGTCTACAGCAAGTTCTTCGACAACATGGGGCCGATTCCGCTGCACATGCACCAGGCCCAGAAGCACGCGCAGCTGGTCGGCCGCGAAGGGAAGCCCGAGTCGTACTACTTCCCGCGCCAGCACAACAACGTGGGGAACAACTTCCCCTACACCTTCTTCGGCCTGAACCCCGGCGTGACGAAGGCGCAGGTGCGCCGGTGCCTGGAGAACTGGAACAAGGGCGAGAACGGCATCCTCGACCTGTCCCAGGCCTACCGCCTGAAGCCGGGCAGCGGCTGGCTGGTGGGGCCGGGTATCCTGCATGCCCCCGGCTCGCTCTGCACCTACGAGCCGCAGTGGGGCTCGGACGTCTTCGGCATGTACCAGAACCTCGTGGAGGGGCGCGAAGTGCCCTGGTCCCTGCTGGTCAAGGACATGCCCCGCGCGAAGCACCGGGATCTCGACTTCATCGTGGAGGAGCTCGACTGGGAAGCCAACGTCGACCCGAACTTCAAGGCGAACCACTACCTCGAGCCCCTGCCGGTCGCCGCCACGGCGCCCGAGGGCTTCATGGACCGCTGGATCGTCTACGGGAAGATCAACGGCGAGCAGCTCTTCACGGCGAAGGAGCTTACCGTCGATCCCGGGGCGACGTGCACGATCAAGGACAAGGGCGCCTACGGCCTCATCACCGTGCAGGGCCACGGCTGCATGAACGGGTTGACGCTGGACTGCCCGAAGCTCATCCGCTTCGGCGAGATGACCGAGGACGAGGTGTTCTGCACCGAGGCCGCGGCGCAGGCGGGGGTGACGTTCAGGAACCTCTCGCCCGTGGAGCCGCTGGTGGTCCTGCGCTACTTCGGTCCGGCGGTCAACCCCGACGCGCCGGCGCTCGCCGCACAAAGTCCCCAAGCCTGAGAACAGAGTCGCAAACAAACAAGTGAAAGGGAGGGAACACAGCATGAGCAACAACTATCCGAAGCTGCACAACGCCCTGTGGCCGGGTCTGGTCGGCAAGGGCAGCCCCGGGGCCGAACCCTGCATCGACCTCGACACGATGCTGAACCTCACCGCCCAGGCGGAGGTCAACGGGGTCAAGTTCGACGGCGTGGACCTGTTCCTCTACAACCCGCACACCGACATCGACATTGACGACGCGGGCATCGGGAAACTCGCCGACAAGATCCGGGCCAAGGGCCTCGTCGTCGGCTCGCTGGTCGCGCCCGTCTGGTTCGACGGGTCGGCCATGGGCGACGAGACGAAGCGGAAGAACTGGGTGACAGCCGTGCGCAAGGCTTGCGGCATTGCCCGGAAGCTGCGCGACCTGGGCGTGCGTCCCTCCGGGGTGGTCCGCATCGACTCCGCGGCCGGTGTGGCGGATTGGGAGAAGGATCCCAAGGGCAACACGAAACTCATCGCCAAAACGTTCCGCGAGGCCGGGAAGATCGCGAAGGACCACGGCGAGCGGCTGGCCGCCGAGGGCGAGATCTGCTGGGGCGGGCTTCACAGCTGGAAGAACATGCTCAACCTGCTGGAAGAGACCGCCATGCCCAAGGTCGTGGGCTTCCAGGCCGATATGGCCCACACGCTGCTCTACATGCTCGGCTACAACGCGCCGAAGCACCGCCTTGTGCCCGCGAAGTTCAACTGGGAGCCCGGCGTGTTCCACGCCGCCATGACCAAGCTCACCAAGGCCCTGCGCCCGTGGACGTTCGACTTCCACGTGGCCCAGAACGACGCCACGGTGAAAGGCTCGGGCACCCACGACAAGACGGGCCGGCACTGCCTGCCAACCGACCCCAACGGCAAGCTCAACATCGCGCGCGACGCCGCGTACTGGCTGCGCGACGACAAGGGGAAGGTGACCCGGAAGATCAAGCACATCTGCTGGGACGGCTGCATGTTCCCCAACGAGGTGATGCTGAAGCCGCAGACTTGGAACGACATTCTCGCCGCGATGATCCAGGTC
>CAYOBW010000355.1:0-6786 GCA_964402115.1 uncultured Victivallales bacterium | reverse complement strand
GCAACTTGACTCGACACCCCGTCAACACGTACCGTGTATGCATGACTACGCATACTGCATCCAGCGCGACTCAGACATATGGACGCCGTGCCTTCGCCGGGGCCGCCATCGGAGCCTCGGTGGCGGGACTGGCGACCGTCGGCCGCGGCCTTGCGCAACCGGCGGGCGATGCACCGCCAACAGGCGGAGCGTCGCGTATCAAGCTGGCGGTCTCGACCTACTCGTTCTGGCATTTCCGCACGGAGAAAGTGACCGTCTCGACGGTGATCGAGAAAGCCGCGGCCCTGAGCGTGGCAGGGGTGGATATCCTGCACCGACAGATGGACATACCGGAGAAGGAACCGCTGACGGGGGAACACCGAGCCTACCTCCAGAGACTCAAACAACACGCCTTTCGGCAAGGCGTGGATCTTGTCTGCCTTTCGATTCACCAGGATTTCGTCGATCCAGACGCCGAAGTGCGCCGCCAGCAGGTTGAGCATACACTCAAATGCATCGAAATCGCTTACGCCCTGGGCATTCCGTGCATCCGGCTGAATTCCGGACGGTGGAACACAATCCCTGACTTCAACGCCCTCATGGAGGCGCGCGGCGAGGAGCCCGTGCTGCCCGGTTACAGGGAAGACGATGCGTTTGGCTGGTGCGGCGACTGCATCCAGCAGTGCCTGCCCAAGGCCGCCGAATGCGGGGTCGTTCTGGCGCTCGAGAACCACTGGGGGTTGACCCGCACAGCGGCTGGCCTGCGGCGGCTCGTTGACGCAGTCCCTTCTCCCTGGCTCGGGATCATGATGGATACCGGCAACTTCCTGGAGGATCCCTATGATCGGTTGCGGCAAATCGCTCCGCGTACTGTCATGGTCCAGGCCAAAACCTACAACGGCGGGGGTGAGTGGTACACCCTGAACCTGGACTACCCACGCATTGCCCGTATTCTGGCAGAAGTCAAGTACACCGGCTACGTGTCGCTGGAATACGAGGGCAAGGAACATGCCGATACCGCCGTGCCGAAGAGCCTGGAGGTTCTGCGCCGCGCATTCTACAATGATTGAGAATGATGTATGTACTTGTCATACAATCACTTGAGATTGTTCTTCGCGCTCGTGGCCGTAACCCCCGCCTGGGCCGCAACGTTCTATGTGGCCCCGAATGGACAAGACACCGGACCGGGTACAGAGGGCGCCCCCTTCGGCAGTTTGGCCGGAGCGCAGCTCGCCGTCCGCAAGTTGGCGGGCCGTGAACCGGTTACGGTACTGTTCCAAACCGGCGTCTATTACCTCCCGGAGACCGTCCGCCTGACCGCGGCAGACTCCGGCACGGCCCAGGCGCCGGTACTGTATGCCGCCGCTGCGGGGACCGTGCCGGTCCTGAGCGGGGGCCAGGCGCTGAGGTTGAACTGGACGCCAGGTCGTGACGGCATCTGGGTAGCCGCTACACCGGCGGGGCTGGCCATTGACCAGCTCTTCTGCAACGGTGTGCGGCAGCCCATGGCCCGTTACCCGAACTACGACGCCGACAAGCGACCGTACAACGGGTTCGCCGCCGATGCCTTCAGCCGCGAGCGCGCTGGACGCTGGGCAAAACCCGCCGGCGGCTACATTCATGCCATGCACCGGGCCCACTGGGGCGGCTACCACTATCGCATCACGGGCAAGAACCAGCAGGGTGAGGTTACCTTCGAGGGCGGCTGGCAGAACAACCGACAGATGGGCATGCACCCCGAACACCGTTTCGTCGAGAACATCTTCGAGGAGTTGGATGCGCCGGGCGAGTGGTTCCACGACGCGCAAGCGGCACGGCTCTACTACCAACCCGTCACGGCGAGCGCTCTGCCCACTTCCAGGGTCGAGGTGGTTCGACTCCGGCACCTGGTCGAGTTCCGCGGCTCGCAAGCGCAACCGGTGCGCCACATCACGCTGCGGGGGTTCGTCTTCCGCCACGCCGCACGAACTTTCATGGACGTCAAGGAGCCACTGCTTCGCAGTGACTGGACGATCTATCGCGGCGGCACGGTGCTGCTCGAGGGTGCGGAGGACTGCTTGTTGCAGGACTGCGAGTTTGACCAGGTAGGAGGCAATGCCGTATTTGTGAACCGCTATAACCGACGGGTGAGTGTCCGGGGGTGCGACATCCACGACGCCGGAGCCAGCGGGGTGGCGTTCGTGGGCGATCCGTCCGCCGTTCGCAATCCCCTTTTCGAGTACGGGCAACGGCAGGCGTACACGGATATCGACCGGACCCCGGGACCGCAAAACGACAACTTTCCGGCCGATTGCACGGTTGAGGACAGCCTCATCCGACGGGTCGGCATCGTGGAGAAGCAGGCCACCGGCGTCCAGATCTCCATGTCACGCGGGATCGCCATCCGACACTGCTCCATCTACGAAACCTCGCGAGCCGGCATCAACATCAGCGAAGGCACCTTCGGGGGCCATCTCATCGAGTTCTGCGACGTATTCGACACCGTGCGCGAGACCGGCGATCACGGAAGCTTCAACTCCTGGGGGCGCGACCGGTTCTGGGGCCTGCGCGACGCCCCGCCGGCAGCCCTGCCGTCTCTCGCCCTGCTCGATGCCGTTCTGCCAACGGTCATCCGCAACAGCCGCTGGCGCTGCGACCACGGCTGGGACGTGGTTTTTTTTGACGGATCGGCGCACTACGAGATCTACAACAACCTCTTCCTGAACGGCGGGCTCAAACTGCGCGAGGGCTTCCACCGGCGCGTCTGGAATAACATCGCCATCAACAACAGCCTGCACCCGCACGTCTGGTACGACAACAGCCAGGACGTGGTCACCAACAACATCTGGATGGACGCGTACAAACCGGCAGGCGGAATGCCACGCGGGCACTGGGGGCAGGCCATGGACCGCAACCTGTTCACGCGGGAAGCAGACCGTGTGCGTTTCGCCGACCATGGCTGTGACGCCCATTCGCTGGCCGGGGATCCCCTCTTTCTGAACCCGGCGGCGGGCGACTTCCGCGTCAAGGCTGACTCGCCGGCGTGCAAGCTGGGTTTTGTGAACTTCCCCATGGACCAGTTTGGCGTGCAAAAACCTGCATTGAAAGCCTTGGCGCGAACGCCCCCCATCCCGCTGCCGCGAGCGGCGCAGGGCGCCGAGGTCTCCGCGGCAGCCTCCTCCCCGGTGCGCTACTGGCAGGGCGCCCAAGTGCACGATTTGCAGGGCGAGGCCTTCTCAGCGTACGGAGTCAGCCGCGAGAGCGGCGGCGTTATTCTCAGGACGATCCCGGCCGGAGGTTGGCTGGCACAGGCCGGGATTCAGGCCGAGGATCTGATCCAGGACGTCAATGGCCGGGCCGTGCGCTCCGTCGCGACCTTGCAGACCGCAACGGACGCCGCCAGCGGAGTTTTACTGCGCCTCGGCATCGTGCGAGCACAAACGTCGCGGCAAATCGGTCTGGCGAACTACGTCCAGGTGGAAACGCGGTCGTTTGCCCCCTCCCCTGGGGGGAAACTGCCGGACCTCGGCAACGGACGCCTGCTGCCCATCCGCACACTGGAGACCCGTCCGGGCACGCAGAACGAGGAGTTGTCCGTGTTGCGTGACGGCGCCGTGGCGCCACACTATGGCCCCGTCATGGCCAACGGCATCCGCGGCGGATGCTACCGCGTGGATCTGGGTCTCGCTACAGGGGTGGAGGAGGTACGCACCTTCTCGTTCAATCAGAACGGCAAACGCGCCGCGCAACGTTTCACCCTCTTTGGTAGTTCCAGTCCGACCGACCCGGGCTGGAACACAGCGCGACTGGGAGTCTACCAGCCACTGGCCGTCGTGGAAGCCGGGAACGGCTCGGAGTCATACCTGGAGACGCGTGTGCACATGGTGGGAGAGGGTGCCCGAGGCCTGGGCGCCTTCCGCTGGCTCCTTTGGGAGGTCCAACCCGTCACGGACATCGGCGAGAACACGGCTTTCCAGGAGTTCCAAATTCACGCCGTGCGCGAAGACAGACAACCCTAAGCGGCCCTCTTCCCGCATCCGACCACTGCCACCGGGTGTATCCCGTTGCGTGTCGGGGATATGCTTTACACCGGCACGCGCGGCCTGCTACGCTCGAAATGGTTATAGCGCCGAGGCGCGTCGACAATGCCAGGCAGCCCCCAGCGGGCGAGGAACAGCATGGAAGCCCAGCAGAACCCGTCGTATACCGGCCAGGACAGGTCTCCGGCTCGAAGCGGAACCTTCCCCCCGCAGGCAGCAGCCGCCGCCGTGCGCCTGGTAGCGCGGAAACCTGCGGTAACCGACCTGCCGGCGGCTGCGGACGCCCGTACCCTTTACCGGGAACTGCTGCACGGCCTCTACGACGCCATCGTGCTAACCGACCTGCAGGGCCAGATCGTCGAGGGCAACCGCCGGGCCGAGGAGTTCCTGCTCTGGAGCCTGGCCGAGTTGCCGAGCAAGTCCATTTCCGAAGTCATCATGGGACTCAGTCCGGCCCGCCTGGGTCGCATCCGCCCGCACTTGGAGTCCGGCCGTTTCATGGTGATGAATGCGCACTGCGCGCGACGCGATGCCTGCTCGTTCCCAGCCGAAATCGCGATCAGCCGCGTCAACCTGGGAGGCCATGGCCTGCTGGTCTTCTCGATCCGCAGCATCGAATGGCGCCTGGAGGCGGAGGCCAAGCTGCAAACTGAGCACAATGCGCTGCAGAACGCGGTGAGCAGTATCGCCATCACGCAGGCGGACGGAGTTCTGGAGTACGTCAACCCGGCCTTCGTGAGGTTGTGGGAGAAGACGACGGACCAGGAACTGATCGGCCACAACATACGCACGTTCTGGGAGAGCCAAGCATTCCCCGAGGAGATGATCGCCGAACCGCTGGCCGCGCGGACATGGCTGGGCGAGGTGGTCGCCGAACCCCGCCTGGGGCATCCGGTCCAGCTGCAAGTGGCCGCTTCGCCCAAGCGCGACGCCTCGAATCAGGTCGTGGGTGTCGTTCTGTCCTTCGTGGACATAACCGAGCAGCGCAAGGCCCAGTCGGCCATCCAGAAAGAAGCCGCACTCCAGATGCATGACGCGAGCGCGCGCGACAACTTCTCCGGCTCGCTCTACATCCTGTCGCTGACAGACGTGCTGCAGTTGATTGAGTCCAGCGGACGCAGCGGGCGCCTGACGCTTTCTGACGACAAGCGGGAAGAAATCGCACTGCTGGAGTGCCGCGCAGGACAGGTCGTCCGTGCCAGGTGCGGTACAGCCACGGGTACGACGGCGTTCTTCGAAATCATGCAACGAGGGGGCGCCTGCTTCACTTTTCAGCAGTGTGAGCCGACCGCCCAGGACGGCGACATCGCCCGCTCGACGACCAACCTTCTGCTGGAAGCCGCCAGATACATGGACGAGACCCACTGACGCACGCGCGCGGCGCCAGCACGTTACCGCCCGGCGGCGACTTTGAACAACTGGCCGTCGGCATTGATGCTGATGTCCGCGGCCTGCAAGGCCGCCTGCACGAGATCCCCATCGCCCGAGTTGCGCAGTTCCTCGTCCAGCATCAAACAGGTCTCGTTGGCACAGAACCTCACGAGGCCGGGGTTCGACTGCTCGCCGAAAACAACGACCACGAGCAAGTCCATCGGCGTGTTCTGCATATAGAGATTCTTGTGATCGCCCTGGTGAAAGACCGACCGAAACTCCGGTTCGCCAATCAGGCGGGCAATCTCGCGTGTGGCATAGAAGGAACCGGCTGCCAACGCCGCAATGTTGTCATTGTGCGCATAGCGCTCCACCGCCACGTTTGCCAGGATGTACCCACCCTTGTTGCAGAGGAAGATCGCTTCGGCCTCCGCCCGCACCAGAAGGTCGGACAACAGGCATTCGATCCGCTGACTCTGCTCGACGGTCAGACCTGAGAGCATGTTGCACCCCTCCCCGACTCACTGACGCACACCTGGTCCGGCATGGATGCGCTCTTCAAGTTGTGTTTGCGAATGAAGGCAGACAACGTCATGCGACTGATCAGATTCAATGAGGGAAACACGCCGTTGCCGGTTGCCGCAGCAGCCTCCGTCGTCGGCACACGCGTTTCCCCACGGTTCAGCAGAAAATCGAGATAGTGGACGGGAGCAACCCCCGGGAGGTCGCGCTTGTTGAACTGCAGGATGTAGGGCAGTTGCTCCAGGGAAAGCCCGATTTCCTTCAGGTTGGCGTCCAGATTCTTAACGCTCTCGATGTTCTCTTCGACCTTTTCCCATTGAGAATCGGCCACGAACACCACACCGTCCACCCCCTGCAGGACGAGCCGGCGGGTCTGGTTGTAAATGACCTGTCCAGGCACCGTGTAGAGCTGGAACTTGGACGTGAAACCGGTAACGACATCGGACTCGAGCGGCAGGAAATCGAAGAACAGGGTGCGATCTTGCTGCGTGGCCAGAGTCGTGAGCTCGCCACGGCTGTCCGAACTGATACCGGCGTGAATCTGTTCCAGGTTCGTGGTCTTACCGCTCTTGGCAGGGCCATAGTAGACAATCTTGAAATTGATCGTCTTTTTGCCAAAGTTAATAAAGGCCATGATGAACCCCGAGTCCCGTCAGCCCCCGCCCACAAACCACCCCAGCGCGAACCTTCTCAGGCAACCTGGAGACCGCCTCGCAGAGGCTGCGACGGCACGCCACCTGTCGAGACACCCGGCGCCGCGCGCAGGTTGCGCCCCAACCGATCACACACCAGGCACCGCACTATACAGAATGCGACGTGCCGTGTGAAGCACCAAACCATCAGCAGTTCGCATTTTGACGTCTTGGGACGGAAGGAAGCGGGTGAGTTGGAGGCA
>CAYOBW010000354.1:0-6797 GCA_964402115.1 uncultured Victivallales bacterium | reverse complement strand
CACGGGTTGCGGTCGGGTTGTGCCATCGAGGGATGCCTTATGGGATGCCCGTGAATTAGGAATTAGGAATTGGGAATGGGGAATTAGGCGTTCTGGCGGGTTGTCTTCTGGATGGATCCGAGCAGGCGGCAGAGTTCGTCTGCGTCTGCATGGATGCTGGCATACTCCTTGGGGGAAAGGTAATCCGTATCCTTGAGCAGTCGTAGCCAGTACTCGGTTTCGCGGGCTTCCTTGTAAGCGATGGCTATCTTCGAGAGGAAGTCGGCGCGGGATTGGCCGCCGATCGCTTCTTCCACGTTTGCGCCGATGCTCGTTCCGCTGCGCAGCACCTGCTTGGACAGCACGAACTCCTTTTTCGTGGCCGCCAGGTGCTGGTACAACCTCACCACGCGTACGGCGAAGCCATAGCTTTTCTCCTGAACCACGTTCTCCCTCATTCCCCCTCCCAATTCTTAATTCGCAATTCTCAATTCTTAATTGCTCTCCACGTGCTCACGACCATATAGAGGCCGATGAGGATGATGAAGACGCCGAAGGCGAGGCGCAGGTGCAGGGCGTTGAAGCGCGTGGCGAACTTCGCGCTGAGCCACGCGGTCACGAAAAGAGCCACGGCAATGAGCATGGCGGCCTGGATGTTCACGTGGCCCTGGCGGTAGTAATGGAAGGCGGCGCCGAGCCCCAGCGGCGCGACGAGGGCGGCGAGACTGGTGCCCACGGCCTGGTGCTGGGAGAAGCCGGCCAGGTAGACCAGGGCCGGCACGATCACCACGCCGCCGCCCAATCCGAAGAAACCGGAGCACAACCCCGCCACCGCCCCGATCAGGAGAAACGTCAAAGAGGACAAACCGCCTGCCATGTTGGATTCCTTTCGCCTACTCCGGTTCCGCCGTACCTTCCAGGATGAGGCCCCGCGTCGCGGGGAAGCGGGCGTACCAGCACGCCAGCGCCTCGCGCAGGTGGCGCGCGTACTGGAAGTGGGCGCCCGTGCCGGTGCGCAGTTCGGCCTCGTAAATGAACTTGTCCGCCGTGGTCACGTGCTCGAAGCGGTATTGCGTGCCGAGCAGCGTCCAGTAGACGTACGTCGGATCGCCCGCGGCGAGCAGGGCGTGGGCGCGGGCGGAGAGCTGGCGCGCGGCCGCGCCCAGTCCGGCCAGCAGCGCCGCTCCCTCCTCTGCGTCCGCGGCCGGGAGCTGCTCCTCCGCCGCGTAGAAGCCGAGCGGCCGGAGCGGCGCGTACTTGGCGCCCGTGCGGTGGCGGTTGAGGTCGCGGATCTCCGCCAGCGCCATGGCCTCCCAGCCGAAACGGACGGCAGTGCGCCGGAGGCCCGCGCCGATCCAGGCGTAGCGGTTGTCGTGGTGCGCGAGGTCGCCGGCAAAGGCCTCCGCGCCGGGGGCGTCAGGCGGGGCGAGGACGTCCAGCGTGGCGGTGCAGGGGCAGGGGGCGGCCGCCTCCGGCCGCAAGTGCGGCGGCAGGCCCCCGGCCGCAATAGCGCGCAGCGAGTCGAACTCCCCGCGCAGCCCCTGCACGCTGGACGGCTTGGCCTCCGCGTGCCGCAGCAGGCGCGGCGCGGCCAGCGCCAGCTCCGCCCGGATGGCGGCGCACAGGGCGACGGCCTCCGGCTGCAGGCTGGCGCCGAGGTGCTGGCAGAGCGCCGCCCAGCCGCGGGCCGACATGATCAGCATGACGTTGGTGCGGGCGGCGGCGGGCAGGAAGTAGCGCGCACGGTCGAAGGCGTAGTTGCGGCGCAGGCGCGCCACGCGCTTGCGGGCGGCGTCCGCCGGGTCGGCCAGCAGCGCCGCGGGCAGCTGCGTGAGCGCGGGCTGCCGCACCCCGAGCGCCTCCCACCACGCCAGCGCCTGCCCGTAAGCCGCGAAGGCGGACTGCATGGCGGCGGTCCACTCCTCCCGCAGCGGCGGCGGGATGCCCAGTTCCGCCGCCGGCGGCAGCAGCGTATCGGTCAGGTGGATGTAGCGCGTGGACGACTCCTGGCCGCCGGCGGTGGGACAGAGCGACCAGACGACGTAGGCCAGCCACAGCGAAAGGTCGTCGAGGAACAGCGCCACGGGAGCCATGTCCGCGATGGACTGGTGGCCGTAGTCCACCATGCGGAAGATCGCGTCCACAGAGGCGTCGAGGTTGGCGGGGTCGATCTTCGCCAGGATCGCGCCCAGCCCCGCGTTGCTGCGCGAGTAGCGGGCGCCGGTGGCGGCCAGCAACTCCGGCGTCAGCGCCGGCCGGCCCGCGGCTTCGCTCGCCGGCGTCGGTCTCAAGGCCACCTGTTGTACTCTCATGGCGGGGATGATACGTAGCCGGCAAAGCGCTGCAAAGGACAAATCCCCCCCTTGCATCCCGCGGGGCGGGCGGCTAGAGTGCGCGGGCATGAAGTTGCGGGGCAAACAAGACGGCAGGCGGATGGCGGCGGTCGGGGGGCTGTGCGCGCTCGCGCTCTGCGCGGCGCGGACCGCCGGCGGGGCCGCGGCGGCTCCGGCGGCGCCGCCCGTGCCGCTGGCGTTCACGACCAACCTGCTGGGCGGCGCCACCGCTCCCTCCCTGAGCGTGCCGCTGCGCTTCCCGGGCGAGGCGCCCGTGCGGATCTTCGCGCCCTCCTCGAACTGGGTGGCGTTCGGCGCCCTGGAGGTTGCGCTCGCGTGGCCGGCGGGCGCGCCGACCAACGCCCAGGTGCTCTTCTTCTTCCAGGACTGGGACTACAACTGGTACCAGAACCTGCGCCCCGGCGCGCTGATTCCCGGCGCGACGAACGTCGTGCGCGTGGACCTCCTGCCTGGCTCGCGGCAGTGGGTGCCGCACGAACACCACGCGACGTGGCACCTGCGGACGCTGATGGAGCCCAAGGTGTGCGGCCTGCGCGTCTTCACCGACGCCGCCTGGACGGGGGCCTGCCGCGTGGTGGCCGGCGCCGCCCTCCCGCGCGCGGACGAGGGCGCGCCCGTCATCGAGGACGTCCGGGCCTCGGCGCGCACGGTGCCGTGCTACGAGACGTTCGAGCTGACCTTCCGCCTCCCGGACCGCTACCCCGATCCGTTCGACGCGGCAGCCGTGCAGGTCAGCGCGCGCGTGACGCTGCCCGATGGCAAGGATGTCACGGTGGACGGCTTTTACGCGCAGGACTACTACCGCGAGCTCCGGCCCACCGGCGAACGCATCGTGCCCCAAGGCGCGCCCGTGTGGCGTGTGCGGTTCGCCCCCTGGCTGGCAGGGTCGCACGTCTACCGCCTGCACGTGCGCGACCGCTGGGGCGAGGCGCACTGGGGCCCCGCCGCCTTCGTCGCCGGGCCGGCGCGGCAGCCGGGCTTCGTGCGCGTTTCCGCGCGCGACCCGCGCTGCTTCGAGTTCTCCGGCGGCGCCCCCTATTTCCCGCTCGGCCACAACATCCGCTCGCCGTTCGACGCGCGGCTCGACAAGCTCTACCCCTGGAAGCAGCGCTGGCCCGAGGGCTCCTCCGTCTACGAGCGCTACTTACGCGCCATGCAGCAGCGCGGCGAGAACTTCGGCGAAGTCTGGCTCGCGGGCTGGTCGCTGGGGCTGGAGTGGGTTTCGCGGCAGCCGGGCTCGCACGGCGTCGGGCAGTACAACCTGCGGCACGCGTGGGAGCTGGACCGCGTGCTGGACTGGGCCGACGCCTGCGGCGTATACCTGAGCCTCGTCCTGCACCACCACGGCAAGTTCAGCCTCTACTGGGATTCGGAGTGGGACGACAACCCCTTCAGCGTGAAGAACGGCGGCTACCTCCAGAAGCCGGAGGAGTTCTTCACCGACCCGCGCGCGCAGGCCGACTTCCTGAAGCTCATGCGCTACCTCGTCGCGCGCTGGGGCTCCAGCTCGCGCGTCTTCGCCTGGCAGCTCTGGAGCGAGCTGGACCTCGTCGGGTCCGAGCAGGGCTTCGGCATGACCTTCTACCGCACGCCGGTGGCCACGGCCTGGCACAAGCAGATGGGGGCGGCAATCAAGGCGCTGGACCCCTACGACCACCTCATCGCCAGCCACGTCTGCAACGACTACAGCCGCCAGAGCCCGGCCATCATGGCCCTGCCGGAGATGGACTACTGCGGCGTGGATGCGTATTACCATGACAGCAGTCCGCTGCGCGTCCTCGGCCTGATGCGTGAGACGGCGGCCTACAACAACCCCTACCGCAAGCCGGTGCTGATCACCGAGTTCGGCGGCTCGCCCGAGGGCGCCTCCATCCGCAAGCTGGATGAGGATCTGCACGTCGGGCTGTGGGGGTCGTGCGGCGTGCCCTTGGGCGGCACTCCCATGTTCTGGTGGTGGGAGTTGATCGAGGAGGCCGGTTTTCAGGGCAAGTTCGCGGCTTTCAGCCGCTTCATGGCGGGCGAAGACCGGCGCGGCACGAATGCCGTGCCCGCCGACGTGGCCGTGCTGCTGAAGGACCAGGCCGCGCCCAACCTTGGCGCCGTCTGCCTGCGGAGCCCCACCGCCGCGACGGGGTGGATCTACAACGGCAACGGCTTCGGTTGGATTGACCCCGCCGGCGAGCCCCGCAACAAGGATCTCGTGTTGCAGGTCGGCGGGCTTGACGATCGCCCCTTCCGCGTGGAGTTCTGGAACACCGTCTCCGGCGATATCACGGCCCGCGCCGAGGCCACGGCCAAGGAGCACACGTTGAGCGTTCCGCTGCCGCCCTTTGCCCGCGACATCGCCTTCAAGATTCGCAGCAAGTAGCGCAGACGGTCCAGGCCCCGGCCCTGTGCCGTGCGGACCGTGACGCCGCGATGGAGGGATGGATGAAACGGATTGTCCGCCACGGCCTGGTGGCCGGCCTGTGGGCGGTGTCGCTGGCCGCCTGCGCGGGCGCGCCTGTCGCCGAGTTGACACTCGACCTGAACCGCATTCACAAGTGGCACGACTCCAACGGCGACACGTGGGACCCGTTCTGGGCCGACGATGACCAACTCTACACCTTCAATTGCGACGGCCGCGGCTTCGGCCGGCAGCCGCGCAACCTGGCCTTTCACGTGCTGACCGGCGGCAGCATGACGTCGCTGGTGGGGCGCCTGGTCAACAGCATGGACGAGTACGGCAAGGGCGGGCAGAAGGAGGCCGATGGCGCGACGTGGAAGGTCATGGGGCAGGAGTGCGTGGACGCGGTGTTCTATGGGTTCGTTTCGCGGCACCTCTACGGCAAGGACAGCGGCGACCCGCTCATGCGCCAGACGGCCTTCAACGCCAGCCTCATCAAGTCCACCGACCGCGGGCTCACCTGGACCCGCGGCGCGGCCGAGAACTACGCGAATCCCATGTGGCCGGGGAAGCGGTTCGGCGCGCCCTTCTTCATTCACTACGGGCGGAATGGCGGCCAGACGCCGCAGGACGGGGCGGATCGTTTCGTCTACGCGCTTTCGAACAACGGCTTCTGGAACGGGGGCGACGACTACATCCTCGCCCGCGTCCCGCGGGACCGGATCGCCGGCCTGAACGCCGCCGACTGGACCTACTTCACCGGGGGCGACGGGCTGGATGCGAAAAGCTGGTCGGAGCAGATCGCGCTGGCCGCCCCCATCCTGAGTCTGCCTGCCCAGTGCGGGTCCGGCCCGGCCTGCCACGTCCCCGCGCTCGGCGTCTACCTGCTGGTGGCCTGGTACATTCCGACGCCGCTGAAGAAGTGGTTCGAGCCGAAGGAACTGAAGTACGACTTCTACCAGGCGGCGCACCCGTGGGGGCCGTGGAAGCTGACTGCCTCCGTCAGCGACCGCTTCCTGGTCGGCGGGCACATGTACGGGCCCTCCCTCTGCGCCAAGTTCCAAGGGCGCGCGGGAGAGGATGTGATCCTGTCGCTGATCACCTCCGGCTGCCCATTCGAGGACAAGCCGGTCGGCCTCTACAAGATGTGGGAGATCCCGGTTATCCTGCGCACGACTCCGGCCCCGCCTTTGCGGCTGGTCAACAACGACGACCCCGCCATCGTCTACCGGGGGGGCTGGCTGTACGGCCGTCCCGGCCGGGGCTTCCACGACCACGGCGACGACATCCATTACTCGACCAACACGGGCGCCAGCGCCGAGTTCACCTTCGAAGGCACGGGCCTCGATTACTTGTCGGAGAAATACGCGGACCACGGCCGCGTGGCCGTGCACCTCGACGGGCAGTTGCGGGCAGTGGTCGACCTTGCGCTGGCCAACTTTCCCCGCCTGGCGCAGGTCGCGGTTTTCAGCGTGCGGGACCTGCCGCCCGGGCGCCATACCCTCAAACTGGTGAACCAGGGCGCCGACTACGCGATTCTCGACGCCTTCCGGGTCTACGGTGGAGCGTCCCCGCACGTGTCGGCAACGGTCCAGCCCTCCGTAACGCCTCCGTGACGCTGAGGGGGCATAACGGCGGGGACCGCCGTCTCCACGCCACGTCGCCTGCCCACGCCATGGAGACGGCCGTCCCCGGCCGTTATGCGCTATGTCTGCCGCGCAGCGTTGGCCCAAAGAAGGATGAAACCAGAATTGAACCACGGAGTCACGGTGGCACGGAGAAGAAGGGCACGGAGGCTCGACAACGGCGAATGGTCCGGCGGGGCCGGCCCCTTCGCCGTTCTCTCGCGGCCTGTTGTTGGAGAAAGCGGAGGGCGAAGCACCACTCCTTTTCGGCTGCCCTTAACCGGTTGCCTTAGCCGGTGCCCCGATTCCCTCGCGGCCCCCAGAAAACGATTAAAGAAGTGGCCGTGACGGAGTTGAATGAGGGCAGGCTCGCAAGCTCGCCACCATGACGCCGGGCGTTGGCGGAGAAGCGAGAGAGGAACGACCGGAGGAACTCGTATTCCGTTCTCGTCG
>CAYOBW010000353.1:0-6864 GCA_964402115.1 uncultured Victivallales bacterium | reverse complement strand
TCCAACAACGTGGTGTACGCCAACGGCAACTACGGGATTCGGGTGCAAGGCGGGAATGGGGTCACCCTGCTCAACAACACGGTCTACCAACTGGTCGGCGATGCCGTCCGCGTGGATACCAGCGCGCAAAACGTCATGTTGCGCAATAACATCCTGTGGGTTGAGGCCGGCTACGACGTCTACGTGGCCAACGACAGCCAGACCGGGTTCGGCAGCGACTACAATATGCTGTACACGGGGCCGGCCGGCAGCGGGAACGTGGGATTCTGGGGCAGCACCCGCCACGCCTCGAACGACTGGTGGACGGCGACGTCGCAGGATAATCCGGCGCACTCGCCGGCCGCCGATCCGTTGTTCCTCGATCCCAACGGCGCCGACAACGTTCTGGGTTACAGCTCGGCGAACGGCGGGGTGGACGGGGGGCAGGACGACAACTTCTACGTTGCGCAGCACTCGCCGGCCATTGACAGCGGCGACACGTGGTCCGCGCCGACGACCGATCTCTTCGGCTCCAGCCGCAAGGATGACCCGGGCACAACACCGAACCCGGGCGCGCCCGACTACGCGGAGACGGATCTCGGTTCCAGCCTGTTCGCCGCGACGGGCGTGGCCAAGACCTGGCGGTCCAGCTCGTCGAGCTGGAGCTACACCCTCCCGTTCGCGTTTGCCTTCTACGGCGTGAGCTACACGGCCGTGACCGCCTCGTCCGAGGGCTTCCTCCAGTTCGGCGGGGCCGCCTCGGCCAATGACGGCGCCAACACAACAGCCAAGTTGCAGGCGGCCATCCGCATCGCCCCGCTCTGGGACGATCTGCGGACGGACCAGACCGGCGACGACATCTTCATCGACTCCGGCACGGCGGGACAGGTGACGATTCGCTGGAATGCCACGACCGTGACGGGCGGCTATGACGTCAACTTCGCCGTGACGCTCTTCTCCGACGGCCGCATCCAGTTCCACTATGGGGCCGGTAACGCGAACGTGACGCCGACCGTCGGGATCTCCCGCGGCGATCAGCGCAACGCCGTACTCGGTCGGGCCGACGGCGCCGCGAACCTGACCGATGCGCATTCGGTCGAGTTCGCGCTGACGCAGACCCTCGCCATTGTCGATATGGGGGCTTATGAATTCCGTGGCTCCAGTCTCGATACGATTCCCCCGGTCATCGTGGGCGCCGATCCGGCGGCCGTCCTGCTCCAGGGCGACGCCAACACCTTGATCACGCAGTTGAGTGTCACCTTCAGTCGCGAACCCAACCCCATCGACGGCAACGCGCTCGCCAATTTCGACCTGCGCGAGGCGGGGAACAACGGGCTGTTCGGCGATGGCGACGACAGGGTCTTCGCCCTGACGCCGGCATTCACCGCCGACTCGGCGGTGGTCATCCTGCGCATCGTCGCGGGCTACCTGCCCGCCGGCAGCTATCGGCTGACCGTCTCCGGCGCGACCAGCGTCCACGACGTGTCGGGCCTTAAACTGGACGGTAACGGCGATGGCGTGGGCGGCGATGACTTCGTGCGCGATTTCACCGTCAGCTACCGGGGGCCTGCGGTGCAGAGCATCGCGGTGGCGGACGGGCAGGCGCAGCGCTCGCGGGTGGAGGCGGTTCAGGTGCGGTTCGATACGCATGTGGCGGCGTCCCTGACGGCTGCGCAGATTCGCGTACGCAATCTGACGACAGGTGCGGAGATCGATCCGGCGGCCATGGCGGTGACCTACGATGCAGCGACGAACACGGCCACGCTGCGCTTCCCCGGTTTGCCGCAGGGGCAACTGCCGGAAGGCGATTACCGCGTGTCGGTGGCGCCGGGCGCGATTGTCGACAGGTTCGGGAACGGGCTGGTGGCGGGCAGAAGCGAGACGTTCCACGTGCTGGCGGGCGATGCGAGCGGGGACCGGGTGACCAACGACCTCGACCTGTACCGCGTGTGGATGAACCAGTTCAAGCCGGCGGCCGCGCGCGACACCAACGACGATTTGAACGGCGACGACAGCGTGGACGCGGCGGACGTGACCGTCGTGATCGACAACTACCTGCGCGCGCTGCCGGCACCCTACGAGGGCGACGCGAACGACGACGGGGCGGTTAACGAAACGGATCTGTACGCGGTCTGGAGCAACCAGTCCAAGCCCCGCGCGCAGCAGGATGCGCGCGCGGACGTGGACGGTGATGGCGACGTGACCTCGCTGGACATGCAGATCGTGACGGCCAACTTCGGCCGGACGCGGCCCCCCTGGTGGGGAGGCGTCTGGCCGGCGGCGCGAACGCTGGGGCTGGAGTGGCTTTCCGGTTTCGGTGCGCGAGCTGAGCTTGATGCAGACTGGCGGTTGGCGGGCTTCGACGCTTTGGACGAGGACCTGCCGCGCCTGGCCTACTGAACCAGCGAGTCGAAAGCGAGGTACGTTGTGCGCAGACAATGGGCAACCGGATGGGCAGCCACGGGTTTGCTGGCGCTGCTCCTGGGCGGCGGCGGTTATGCCCGCGGGCAGGCGGTGGACGTGACGGTCAGCCTGGATCATCCGGACCTGCTCGTGGGGCTGACGACGACGTGCCGGGTGTATGCCACGATCAAGCCGGCGTACAGCAACCGGAGCGAGCAGGTATTTTCCTGGTATGTCGACCTGCTCAACAGCAGCGGAGCGACAGGGTCCGTCGATGGCTCCAAGTTGACCATGGCAACCGGCGACAACTATGCGAACCTGTCGTCGTCGGGCACAGCGAGCGGCGCGCAGCGGCGAGGTATCCGCAACACGTTCATGAACCGGCCCGGCGCCGGGAAGCATGCCCGGGTGGAGCTGTTCAACGTACCGGTGACGGCGTTGGCGCCCGGTGTCGTTACGTTCAGCGTCCAGGCAGG
Organism: uncultured Victivallales bacterium; assembly: GCA_964402115.1. GTDB lineage: Bacteria > Verrucomicrobiota > Kiritimatiellia > UBA8416 > CAYOBW01 > CAYOBW01. The sequence continues at coordinate 4,006 of CAYOBW010000353.1, read as the reverse complement.
CACGACGGCCACCAACATGGCGCATGACTTCATCGTGGCCACGACGAACCAGCCGGAGCCGTTCACCGGCGGCGATTATGCGGCGGCCCACGCGTCGCTGACGGTGCATGCCGCTCCGCGCCTGGCCATCCGGACGGTCGGCAACCGGGTTCAGGTGCACTACCCGGTGTGGCCCAACCTGGACTACCGCGTCGAGTCCCGAGGCGGCCTCCTGGCTGGCCCTGACTGGTCCCCCCTCCCCGGCGCCCCGCACAATGCGGGCCTCCTGACCGACACCAACGCCGCTCTCCGCCGCGTCTACCGCCTGGCCGTCCGCCCGTGGTGAGTGCTGTCGCTGCCCGGCTGCGCGCCCTCGTTATCCGCTCAGGCTAAGCGCCCGGCGCGTCGAGGCAGGCGCCGAATTCGGCTACGGACATGATCCGCGCCCCGAGGCCGCGTGCCTCGGCGGCCAGCGCACGATCGTCCGTGACCAGCACGCAGGCGGGCGCGCCCGGCCGCGAGCGGCTGTATTCGAGGTGCTTGAGGATGACGCCATCGGCCCGGTGCGCGCCGCGCCCGCCGCCCGAGTAGACCTCGCGCAGGTTCGGGGCGTGCGTGAGTTCCTGGGGCGAGGGGCCATCGAAACAGACCCGTGTTTCGCATTGGGGTGCGCCGCGGACAAGCCGGGCCACCTTTTCCATCAGGAGCCGGCGCGCGGCGGCGCCGGGGCGGCCGTCCTTCTCCCCGGCGGCGCCGAACAGCGCAGGCAGCAGGTGCAGGACGTTGTAGCCGTCCACGAGCAGAAGCAGCGGCGGCGTTTGCGCCGGCGCCTGCCGTAGGCGCCAGACCGGATGGCGAGCGGTCCCGCCGGCGGCCTGCGGGGCGCCGGGCCCGCGCAGGGCATAGTGCCGCAGCATGGCGCGGTGATAATCGGCGTAGAGCCGGCGCAACTCGTCGGCCGGCAGCAGGCTGCGTTCGTCGAGCTCCGTCAGCAGCAATCGCAGGCGGTGCAGCTCCTGTTCGTCCGGGGCGGTGTTGAGCGCCGCGCGCAGCCGGACGTCCAGTTCCCCGGAGGTGGCTTCCGGCGCGGCCGGCAGGCGCGCTACGATCAGCTCGCCTTCGCGTTCCACCCGCGCGGCGAGTTCGGCCAGCGCGGGCAGCGGGTGCAGGGCCTCCTGCTGCGCCTGCCGCAGCCGCGCGCACATGGCCTGCAGCGCCGCCGCCCGCTCGCGCAACAGCCGGAGGTTGCCGCAATGCCGGTCCAGCTCCGCCTGCTTGAGCAGGACGGCTTCGGCTTCAACCAGGACGTCGGCGCGGCCCAGCTCCGTCCGCAGCCGCGCCGCTTCCTCCGCGATGGCGCGGGCCGGCGCCAGCCAGGCTTCGCGATCGGCGGCGAGGGTGGCCGCGACCCCTGCGCGCACGCGTTCGTTCGCGGCGGCTTGTTCGTCGGTCAGCGCCTGTGCCGCCGCGCGGGCGGCGGCGGCGTCCGCGGCGCCCTGGCGGCGCGCGGCCTGCGCCTCCTCGCGCAGCGCGGCGACTTCCCGCTCCCGCGCGGCCAGCGTCTCGTTCAGGCGCTCGACCTTCTGCTGCAAGCTGCGCTCATGGGCCCGCTTCGTGCGCGCCTCGGCCAGCTCCTGCTCGAGCTGCGCGATCCGCGCGGCCTGCGGCGGCTCCGCCGCACCGGGGAGCGACGACGCGGGGGACTGCGGCTGGGCCGGGTCTCCCCACGCCCGCAGGGTGTTGAGGAATAGCGCGAACGCGCTCAGCACGGTCTTCCGCCCGCGGGCGGCATCCGCCGTCTCCGGCAGCGCTTCCTCCTCGAGCGCCTCCCGCGCCAACAGGCGGACGATGGGGCGCGCGTCCATGAGCATGGCCGCCAGCAGCCGGTCGCGGCCGTAAATGTCGGCGAAGGCGCCCATCCCGATCTCGAGCGCTTCCTCCGAAAACACGCTCACGAATTCGTTGTTCAGTCCGAGGGAGGCGAGGACGGTGCAAACCTCGTCCGTCACCGGGCCGGCGCCAACGAGGAGCAGAATGAGCCGCTGGCGCATGAACGGCAGCCCCGCGCGGGTGGGACGGCCGCCTTTGAACAAGTCCGGAAACGGCTTTGCCGCATCCAGCAGCCGGTCGTCGTCCGCCTCGCGCACGACCCGCTGCAGCTCGCGGACAATCGCTTCAGGCAGCTCGTAACCATCCAGGCTGGGCATGACATCCCCTTGCGGCCGTGTACGAAAGGACCGCGCCCCTCGCGGCGGCGCGGTCCGTGCGCAAGTCAGGCAAGCGGGGCGCGGGCGCCCCTGCCGTTTCAGAACGAGATACTGAACGCCGCGTGGGCGCGGATTTCCGCCTTGATGGCGTCGATCACGGCCACCGGCACCGGCTTGTTAACCTTGACGAAGGCGAGCGACCGGTTCGTGCGCGCGTCGTGCGGGTTGCGCATGTCCTCGATGTTCACGCCCGCGGCCGCGAGCTTCAGCCCGATCGTCCCGATCACGCCGGGGCGGTCGTCGTACAGGAACAGCACGGCGTCGCCGACGGGCTCGAAGTACAGCTTGTCGAAGTCGTTCACGCGCGCGACCATCAGCGTGTTCTCCGCGACGGTCCCGCGGACGCTGACGCGGCGCAGGTTGTCCGGGTCGATCTGGCCGGTCAGGTCGATCGTGATCGAGTTCTCATAGCCCTTGGCATTGTCGGTCTTGCGGTTGGCGTACTCGATGCCCATTTCGCGCAGGTACTTGTGGGCGGCGCGGAAATCGAGGGAGCGGTCGAAGTCCGGCCACATGCCGGCGACCACCGGCACGAGCAGCCAGTCGGCGAACGGCTGCAGGGTGCCGTAGAAGCTGGTCTCGATCAGCTTCGGCGTCGTGTCGCTGCCCACCAGGCAGTGGCACAGCCGCGCCAGCGTATAGGCCAGATCGCAGTAGGCGCGGGACAGCCCCTCGGGGATGTCCCGGTTGACGATGAAGCTCGTCACGCCCTTCTCGTCGAACTCGATCAACTGCTCGGCGGCGCGCTTGGCGGCATTCCAGTTCGCCTCGAAGGTGCTCGCGCCGAGGTGCGGCAGCATGATGTCGGCCACGTCGACGCAGGTCTTGGCGCCCTCCACGTCCTTCGGGTAGACATCGTTCAGGAACCGCAGCCCCTTGTCCGCCTTCACCGCGCGCAGGGCCGCCTCGTCGAGCACGCCCGAGCGGGCGCAGTTGACGATCGTGGCGCCCTTCTTCATGAGCGACAACAGCTTTTCGCCGACGAGCTTCTTCGTCTGCTCGTTTTCCGGCAGGTGCAGCGTCACGTAGTCGGCCTGGGCGAAGAGGGTTTCGAGGTCGGCCAGCGTCACGCCCAGCTCGCGCGCGCGCTCGGCGGAAATGAACGGGTCGTAGCCGAGCACCTTGCACTCGAAGCCGGCGAGCCGCTTTACGACCAGCTGCCCGATGTTGCCCATGCCGACGATGCCGATGGTCTTGCCCGTCAGCTCGCGGCCCATGAACTTGGCCTTCTCGAACTCCCCGCGCCGCGTGGAGGCATCGGCGGCGATGATGTGCCGGGCATCGGCCAGGATGAGGGCGATCACCTCCTCGGCCACGCCGTTGGAGTTGGCGCCCGGCGTATTCATGACATCGATATGTTTCGTGCGGGCGTACTTCGTGTCGATCGTGTTGAAGCCGGCGCCGGCGCGGATGACCACCTTCAGGTTCGGGAAGCTGTTGATAACCTCCTTGGTTACCTCCTCGCTGCGGACGATCAGGGCATAGGCGTCCGGGTGGGCCTCCGCCTGCTTGACGATGGATGTGGCGGGATCCTTCGCATTACTGGGCGTTTGCACGACCACGTACTTCCCGCTGGCTTCCAGGATATCCTTGGCAATCTTGTCCAACTTGGTCGGTATGAGCACTTTCTTCATGGTGCAATCCTCCTCTGCCTCGCGGCCCGCCTGCCTGCCTGGAGCGGTGAGCCGTTCACCGCCGCCCCGCAGCCACCCGAATGCCCTCGCATGCTACGTTTCGGGCAGGCGGGAATCAAGAAGTCT
>CAYOBW010000352.1:0-6902 GCA_964402115.1 uncultured Victivallales bacterium | reverse complement strand
ACGGCAGCCGCGGTGTGTACGGCTGGTCGCGCGCCGCCGCCGCGTCGCTTTACGCTGCCCTGGGCGACGGCGACAACGCGCTGGAGAGCGTGCGCCGGCATTTGGCGGACAAGCGTTTCGTGCGGCCCAACACAATGTACATCGAGGGCTCGCCGGTGATCGAATGCTCCATCGTCCTCGCCCGCTCGCTGCAGGACATGCTCCTGCAGAGCCACGGCGGCACGCTGCGCGTGTTCCCGGCAATGCCGGGGGCGTGGCCGGACGCCGTGTTCCACAACCTGAGGGCCGAGGGCGCGTTCCTGGTCAGCGCCAGGCGCCGGGGCGGCACGACCGAGTGGGTGCGAGTGCGCAGCCTGGCCGGCGAGCCTTGCCGCCTCCGGCCGGGGCTGGGGGAAGCGGTGCGGGCGACCAGGCCGCTGCGGAGCATGGGCTCCGGCTGCTACGAACTGACTCTGGCCCGCGGTGAGGAAGCCCTTCTGTATGCCGGCGGCACGCCGCCCGCGGCGGTTGTCGAGCCGCTGGCCGTCGAGCCGGCGGCGCGGAATCCCTATGGGGTGAAGGCCCGGAAGCGGGAGACCACGCCGTCCCTTTCGCGGGGCAAGCCGGCCCGCGCGTCAACGGTCTGGGGGCCGGGGCTGGAACCGGCGAAGGCCTGCGATGGGGATGAGGAGACCCGCTGGGGCGCGGCCCCGAACTCGCGGAGCGGGTGGCTTGCAGTCGACCTCGGCGCGCCGGTCGAGGTGGGGCGCGTCGTGGTGATGGAGCTCGGTTTCCCCCGCACGCAGGAGTTCGCGATCGAGTACCGGGAGGGCGAAACCTGGAAGGTTCTGCACCGCGGCGCCACGATTGCGGGGGAACGCACGTACGACTTCCCGCCGGTTCGCGCGCAACATGTCCGGCTGAACATCCTCAAGGCCGACGAGGTGCCGACCATCGAGGAGTTCCGCGTGCTGGCGCCCGCTGGCAAGACTAAGTGAGAAGCGAAAGGATGGGTCTGTCATGAAACGAATCCCTGTTGCCCTGTTGGCCATGTTGTTCGGCGCCTCGCTGCTGGCGGCGGCGCCGGTGGACATGGGCAAGCGCGCGGACGAGCTCAAGAACCTGAAGTGGGGCATGTTCGTGTGCTGGAGCTTCAGCACGTTCTCCGGCAAGGAGTGGACGCCGGGCGTCACGAACGTGGCGTTCTTCAAGGCGACGGAGGTGGACACCGACCAGTGGGCCCGCACGGCCAAAGAGGCGGAGATGGGGTACATCCTCTTCCTGACCAAGCACCATGACGGCTTCTGCCTGTGGGACACGCAGACCACGGACCGCAAGGTCACCCGGGCGCCGCTGGGGCGCGACGTGCTTGCGGAGCTGCGGAAGTCCTGCGACAAGCACGGCGTCAAGCTGGCGCTGTACTTCTCCGAGGGGGACTGGACCTGGGCGGGGTCGGTGCCGGGGAAGAAGAGCGGCCCGAACCCCGAAATGAAGAAGGCGCAGCTCAAGGAGTTGCTCACGCAGTACGGGCCGATCGAGTACATCTGGTTCGATCACGCCGTCGGCGACGGCGGGCTCAGCCACGAGGAGACGGTCGCGTTCTGCAAGGCGCTGCAGCCCGGCTGTTTCATCGGCTTCAACCACGGGCCGCCCGCGGGCGACATCCGGCTGGGCGAAATGGGGCATCCCTCGCCGCTGCTGGACGAGTCCGGCGCCGGCTTCAATGCCGGCCACATGAAGGGGTACAAGGGCTATCTGCTGGCCGAGTTCACGTACCCCATCCTGCCGCCGCACCAGGGCGGCGCGATGTGGTTCTACTCGCTGCCGCGGCACGACAACCTCGTGCATGCGCCCGGGAAGCTCTACGCCGACTACCGCGGCGCGGTGAAGTACGGGAACATCTTCGCCCTCGACGTGGGGCCGGACTACCGCGGCCGGTTGCGCGACATAGACGTCAGGACGTTGCGCGAGGTGGGCGAGATGATCCGCAACCCGCCGCCGGTGGCGCTCTCCGAGGGCAAGCCGGCGCGGGCGTCGAGCACCTGGCGCGATGCGGGGTTCGAGGCGGCGAAGGCCTTCGACGGCGACGAGGTGTCCCGTTGGGGCGCGGACAACGATGCCCGCAGCGGCTGGCTGGAGGTGGACCTGGGCGCGGAGACGGAGGTCGGCCGCGCGATCGTGATGGAGATCGGCTACCCGCGGACGCAGAAGTTCGCGATCGAGTACAAGGCCGGCGACGCGTGGCAGCCGGCCGTGACCGGCGCGGGGATCGCGGGACGGCGCGTGTACGACTTCGCGCCCGTGAAGGCGCGCTGCTTCCGGCTGCATGTGCTCGAGGCGAACGAGGTGCCGACCATCGAGGAGTTCCAGCTCTACGCGCCGGGCGCGAAGCTGCCGGCATCCATGCTCGAGGAGCAGAAGAAGTCCGCGCGCCTCAAGTGGTTCGACGAGGCCAAGTACGGCCTGTTCATCAACTGGGGCCTCTACGCCATTCCGGCGGGGGAGTGGAAGGGGAAGGCCTACGGGGGCATCGGCGAGTGGATCATGCACCAGGCGAAGGTCCCGGTGAAGGAGTACGAGCAGCTCGCCCGGCAGTTCAACCCCGTGGGCTTCAACGCCGACGAGTGGGCGCAGCTGGCCGTGGATGCGGGGATGAAGTACGTCGTCTACGACTGCAAGCACCACGACGGGTTTGCGATGTACCGTTCGGCCGTCACCAACTACAACGTGTACGACGCCACGCCGTTCAAGCGCGACCCGTTCAAGGAGCTGCAGGTGGCCTGCAAGCAGCGGGGGCTGACCTTCTGCTTCTACTACTCGCAGGCGACGGACTGGCACGAGCCGAACGGGGCGAACAACACGTGGGACTTCGCGGCCAACGACAAGAAAGACTTCGACCAGTACCTGCGCGACAAGTCGCTGCCGCAGCTCAGGGAGCTGCTGACCAACTACGGTCCCATCGGCCTGATCTGGTTCGACGTCCCGACGCTGATGACGCCGGAGCGCTCGAAAAGGGTGGCCGACCTCGTCCGGTCCATCCAGCCCGACACCCTGATCAACAGCCGCCTGGGGCCGGGCGGCTACCACGACTACAGCTCGCGCGGCGACAACGAGATCCCGGCCGGCGTGACGCCCGGCGCGTGGGAGACTGCGGCCACGGTCAACGACACGTGGGGCTATAAGAAGAACGACCACCACTGGAAGCAGCCCGGGGACATCTGCTTCAAGCTCGTCGACATCGTCAGCAAGGGCGGCAACTACCTGCTGAACGTCGGCCCCGACGCCGCCGGTGTCATCCCGCCCCCGAGCCAGGCCATCCTGCGCCAGGTGGGGGCGTGGCTGAAGGTCAACGGCGAGGCCATCTACGGCGCCGGCCGCACGCCGTTCGGCGCTGAGACGGCTACGCCGGCGTGGCGGTGCACGACCAGGCCCGGGCGGCTGTACTATCACTTCTTCGCCGCACCCGCGGGGCGTTGCGAGCTGCCCGCCCCGCCGGGGCGCGTGGTCAAGGCGTACTGGCTGGCCGACCCGGCGCGCGCCGCCGTGACGGTCACGCCGGCGGACGGCAAGTTCGCCGTGGATGTGCCCGCCCCCGCCGCCGACGGACTTGCGCGGGTGCTGAGCCTCGAAGTGGGTCCGTAGCCGCGCTGCCGCCGGTGTGGCGGGGGGATGTGCGGGTGACGCCGCCGGTTGCAGCAGCGTCACCCCGAAAGCCTTACACCAGCCCGGCCTTCTTCGCCACCGCCTCGATGTCGAACGCGGCCGCACGCGGCTTGCGGGTGCGCAGGGCGTTGGCGGCTTCGTCGCCGGTGAAGGCCTCCTGCGCGGGATCCCAGGTCAGCTTGCGCTGCAGCTTCATGCCGATCCAGGCGAGGGCGCAGGTGGTCAGGCTGCGGGCAGCCTGGTCCACGGGGGCGATGGGCTGCTTGCGCGCGGCCACGGCCTCCAGCCAGTTCAGGTAGTGGTTGCTGCTGGGCTGCCACAGCTTCGCGCCGTCCGGCAGCGTGGCCTGCAGGATCTTGGGATCCCCGGCGCGCAGCGGGCCCTTCTTGTCTGTCGCCACGTTCGGATCGCTGGAGGTGACCTTGTCGGCGCCGCGCGTGCAGAACACCCAGCCGCCCTCGCCCTCGAAGCGGATGCCGACCTCGTGTTTGTTGTCGAGAATGACGCGTGTGCCGGTGGCGTAAAGCAGTTCGATGTGGTAGCTCGTGTGCACGGTCCACATGTCGTTCTGCATGAACGCCGCCTGCGCCTCGATGCCCGTGGGGCCGCTCAGCTCCATGCCGAGGCCCCACTGCGCGATATCCACGTGGTGGGCGCCCCAGTTCGTGATCATGCCCAGGCCGAAGTCCTCGGTCGTGATCCAGCCGGGGCGGTCGGTGTTCTTCTGCGGGTGGACGCGGCCTTCCATGTAGGGCTGCTGGGGCGCCGGGCCCAGCCAGCGCTCGTAGTCGAGGTTCGCGGGCGCCGCCTCCGGCTTCGGCTGCTTGCCGCTGGGCTTGTCCGCGCCGAGGCCGACGAGCACGGTCTGCACCTTGCCGATGGCCCCGTTGCGCACGAGTTCGGTCGCGCGGCGGAACGAGAACGCGGAGCGCTGCTGGCTGCCGACCTGCACGATGCGATTCTTCGCCTGCACCGCCTGGCGGAGCAACTGCGCCTCGCGGATGTTGTAGGTCAGCGGCTTCTGGACGTAGACATCCTTCCCCGCCAGCACCGCCTCCAGCGCCACCAGCGCGTGCCAGTGATCCGGCACGCTGACGATCACGGCATCGATGTCCGGGCGCGCCAGCAGCTCGCGGTAGTCGCGGTAGGCTTTGACGTCAACCTGCTGCTCGCCGCCCTTCTTGTAGTGCTTCTCGATGGCCGTCCGGCCCTGCTCCAGCCGCTTGGTGTCCAGGTCGCATACGGCCACCAGCCGGGCCTGCGGGTACTTCATGACGCTTTCCATGTCGCCGGAGCCCATGCGGCCGTGGCCGATCTGCCCGATCTGGATCCGCCGGTTGGGAGTCGGCTCGGCGGCTGAAAGCGTGCGGGTGATGAGGTTGGGCAGGGCGAAAGCCCCGGTGGCGCCGATGGCGGCCTGTTTGAGAAACGTGCGGCGATTTGCTGACATACAGAGTCCTCCTTAGCTACGCATTCTGTCGGCGCGGCCGTTTGGCGTCAACGGGAAAGACCGCAGCATCCAGAAAGCCAGAAAGCCGTTGCGCCCGCTTTCCCCGGCGTGTACGTTTCCAGTCACACGTGCCTGCGCAGGCGTGGGTTCCCGCCCCGGTGCTGCCGGCTCGCGTTCTCTGCAGTCTCCGTTTCGCGCCGATCCAAGCGTTGACGAAAGCAAAGAACGAAAACCGCAATTGAAAAGCGAGATGACGCGATGAGGAAAGTACTGCTTGTCGTTGTTTCAGCAACTGTGCTTGCTGCCGGCCCGCGGTTTACAGCTGTTAACCGTGCTTATGCTGAAGATGAATTGAGTGCGGCAAAGTCGCTTGGGGAGACAGCACCCGGCGAAGAACAAGGACTCGTCGGGTACTGGAACTTCGACGAGGGAATGGGAAAAGCTGCAAAAGACAGTTCCAGATACGGAAATGATGGGGAAATGACGGGCGCAAAGTGGGCACGTGGAGTAATCGGGAGCGCCCTGGAATTCAACGGCCTGAGTGATTACGTCAACATGCGCAGCCCGGGGAGCGGCATTAACGACAATGCGGTCACTGTTGAAGCGTGGATACGGTCAACGGGAAACAACGTCAATGCAAATCTGGTATTTGCCGGGCCTGAGAGCCATGGTTTCGGCATCTGGATACAGGGCGGCAGATTCTTCGCAGGCATATGGAATTCCTCAGACACCCAATACTCCGCGATCTCCGCAATCGGTCCAACTCCAGGCCCGTGGTATCATGTTGCGATGACGTGCGACTTTGAAACCGGAAAAGTTGTGAAACTCTATATAAACGGACAACTGAACTGCACAAGCGCAGCAACCGGAGCAGGCATGAAATCGGGTCACACAACGATAGACATCGGAGGAAGAACGCCTCATTCGTGGTATTTCAATGGAATCATGGATGAGGTGAAGATATACAACCGCGCACTCAGCGAGGGAGAAATAAGAAAACCCTACGATGATTACATGCAGAAAAGAGCGGAAGAAATCGATACTCACGGATATAGAAACAGTCCCTGGATATGGACGGGAAATCCAGAACATCGTACCGCATACTTTCGCAAACCATTCACGGCGCCCGATGTTTCCGGAAGAAGAATTCTCTTGATTTGTGACGGGGATAAGTACCAGGTATTACTGAACGAAAAGACAATCATACCATGCAAGGAATACTCCGAAGCGCAAGTTGTCGATATTACCGAGGAGTTAAGAACCGGTGACAATGTCCTTGCTGCCCAAGCAACAAACAAGGGCACCCATGCCGGATTCTTCGCATACATAGGATATCGCCGCAGGGAATCTCCCGAAGGATATGAAATGCTGGCCAACGGGGAAGGGATGAAGTGCAGCGCGCAAGCTGTTAAGGATTGGCATTCCCGCGACTGTGATGACTCGCAATGGACGCGAAGTCATATACTGGCGGGCTTTGACAAGGGCCTGGCTCTTAGAAGGAACTTCCCGGATCTGGGACTCGGCTCGAAGGATGCCCGCGAATTTGCGCCTCCTGAACTCGATAACGGGCAAAGTGTGCAATGTAAGAATCAGGGCCTGACCCTTGTTTTGCGATACACGGAGAAGAAGCATACGTTCCATGTTGATGACAGCGTGACACACGAGACATGGTTCCTGCCGGGCCCTCCGTTTGTGATTGACGATTATGTATCCGCCTGGGAAGGCGGCGTCAGTTGCGAAAAGATCGACAACGGGTTCACTGGCATCCCATAGGCATCCCTGTGGGCAGCAGGGAAAATGCTGGCCGGGA
>CAYOBW010000351.1:0-6912 GCA_964402115.1 uncultured Victivallales bacterium | reverse complement strand
ACCGCGTGGAACGCGTCGACGTGCGGGACAGTTTCGTGGTCCGTCCGCAGCGGCGAATCCTGCTGCCTTTGCTGCCGGCGGCAGCGATCTGCGCGTTGATAAGTCTTGTCCCGAATGCCGTGCCCGATCAGCAGGCGGCGGCCGCCAGCTCGCAAACGCGGCAGGCTCAGCAGGTGAAACGCAGCGCCAAGAAACTGCAAGAGCAGCTGGACCGTGTCAAGAAGAAGGACGAGCAAAAGGGCCTGGAGGACGCGGACGTCTTGCTGAAGGAACTGCAGAAGGGCGTCGACGAATTGGTCAACAAAACGGATGTGGACCACAAGAAAGCGTTGGTCAAGATGAGTGACTTGGCCAAGTCGCTCCAAGACCGCCGCGACCAGATGGGCGGCATGGACAAAATGCGCGAGCAGTTGAATCGGCTGAAGGATCTTGCCGGCGGGCCGGCCGACAAGATCGCCGAAGCCATGAAAGAGGGCAACTTCCAGAAGGCGCTGGACGAACTTAAGGACCTGCAAGAGAAGTTGAAGAACGAACAGTTGACCGAGGAACAGAAACAGCAATTGGCCAAGCAACTGGAACAAATGCAGAACCGGCTGCAGGAATTGAAGGACAGCCACGAACAGGCCAAACGCGACTTGGAGCAAGAGATCAAGCGGCGGCAGGACGCCGGCGACTTGGATGGCGCCGGCCAGTTGCAGCGGAAACTCGACCAATTGAATCGCATGAACGACCAGATGGACGCGCTGCAGAAGATGGCTCAGCAATTGGGGCAGTGCCGCGAGTGCCTGAAGAACGGCGACGGAAAGGCCGCGGCGGCCCAGTTGGACCAAATGGCCCAGAACCTGCAAGAGTTGCAGGACCAGGCAGACCAACTTGAGACGCTCGAACAGATGCTGGACGAAATCGCCATGGCCAAAGAAGCGATGGGCTGCAAAGAGTGCAACGGCGAGGGCTGCGGGGCCTGCCAAGGTCAATTTGGGAACGGCCGAGGCGAGGGTGAGCAGCCCGGCATGGGGCTGGGCGAAGGCCAGGGGCAGGGCGAACGGCCCGAAGCCAAGACCGACACCAGCTTCTACGAATCCCGCGTCAAGGGCAACGTCCAGCCCGGCGAAGCGGTTCGCACCGGTTCAGCGGGCGGTCCCAACCAAGCCGGCAAGACGCTTCAAGACGCGAAGGACCAGCTGCAAAGCAGCTTTAGTGAACAGGCCGACCCGCTGATCGACCTCCGCCTGCCCAAGAAGGAACGCGAGCATACCCGCGAGTACTTCCGCCGCTACCGCGAAGGCGAGTAGCTGCCTTGCTTCACCTCTGCGGCCTCGGTCCAGCTTGCCTGGACGGGGAACGATTCTTGTGAGCGAGATCGAGCAGCCGTTTTTCTCCAACCTCTCTCACCCGCTGAGCACTGACCCGGTTCGCACCTGGAGCTGGAATGGTACGAGTGAGCGATCAAACGAAGATTTCAAGTATTTTTGTTGACATCAGAATGGGTACTTGCTAAGTTACACACTCTAATTTAGTGGGTCATTGGATTCGTTCTTTCGTCTTGTTCTGGCGCACACATTCCACTCGGTTTTGCGGTCTTCTTCGTGTTCTTTCGCGAAAGGGTCATCGCATGTTCCGTTTCTTGCGGGGGCGAGGTGCGTTCACTCTCGTCGAATTGTTGGTGGTGATCGCCATCATTGGGATCTTGGTCGCCTTGCTGTTGCCTGCGATTCAGGCTGCTCGCGAGGCCGCGCGGCGGACGCAGTGCACGAACAACTTGAAGCAGTTTGGGATCGGCTTGCAGAACTACCATGACGCCTACAAGTGCTTTCCGTCCTCCGGCGCATGCAATTGGGGGCGTCCCGAAGTCGGTTGGCAGGTTCAGATTCTGCCGTTCATGGAACAACAGAACGTCTGGGACGCCATCAAGATCGGCGACAACACGGACAACACCGGCAGAAATCCCGGGTACACACCGTATTGGGACATGTTAGTCGACCCCAACAACCCCGGCGGTCCGCGATACCGGCAAACCCAGGTTCCGTACACGCGTTGCCCGTCCGACGCGGTGGGCGATCTCGAGTTGAATGGCGACTGGGTCCAATCCAACTATACCGGCTCCCTGGGATCGCAACGGACGCCGTCGGCTAACGGCGGTTGCAATCAGTGGATGGTCACCCCGGACTTGCACTTTGAAAATGTCTGGCCGGCTAACTGGGGGGAGATGGACCATGGCAACCATGGGAACAAGGATCGATTATCGGGGATGTTCGGACGCATCCTTTGTTCAAAAATGGGAATGGCCGACGCGAAGGACGGAACCTCTCTGACCATCATGGTGGGAGAAATCCTGCCCGAGTGCCATGATCACCGCGAGGGCTGGTGGCGCTATAACGGCATGGGCAACGCCCATGCGTCGACGTCGGTGCCGGTTAACGACATGACGACGTGTCCCAGGTCGAGCCGCGTGACGACACCCGGTTGCGAGGCGATGAGCAACTGGAACTATTCCTGGGGATTTCGCTCGTATCATCCGGGCGGTGCCCAGTTCCTGTTTGTTGATGGCAGCACGCATTTGCTTTCGGAGGGACTCGATTACCTGACGTATCAGCGTTTAGGCGGTCGGCGCGACGGCAACGCAATCAATCAGTTCTAGTTCCGCACGGGCCGTCACTGAGCTATCGAATGTCGCACACGTGAATCTGAGAGGGTCTGGTATGGCACGCCGATTGATTGCTGTTTGTGTTCTGGGAATGTTCGGAATCGCACTGGCCGGATGTGGCACTGGTTCGGGGTTGGTGGAGGCTAAGGGAAAGGTGCTGTACAAGGGACAGCCGGTTTCCGGTGCGACGGTGACCTTTCAGCCGTCCACCGGGCCTCTGGGAGTTGGCCAGACTGACGCTAACGGCGAATTTACGCTCTCTACAGGGGGCCGTCCGGGTGTCGCGGTGGGCGAATATCAGGTTTCCGTCAGCAAGATGTCCTCCGGAGGGGCGACGGACATGACGAGCATGACGCCCGACGATATGAGGAAGATGGCGATGGCCGGAAGCGCCAAGTCAGCTTCGCCCAAGAACGAACTCCCGGAGAAGTTCGCCAATCCGGCCACCAGCAAGTTGGTGGCGAGCGTCGGCAGCTCCGCGGCCAAGAACGTGTTCGAGTTTGCGCTCGCGGATTAGCATTTTCCCGCGGAACACGTCCAGCGAATCGTTCGCTTATGACCTCAGAAGCTCGCACTTCGCCAGACGAGGCCCGCCCGCGGAGCCGCGTCTGGCGTTTTGTTTTCCTCAGCTGTGCGTTGCTGTCGGCCCTGATCGTGGCCGCCGTGGCTTGGCCGTGGTGGCGTGCATCCGGGCACCTCCAGGCGGCTCGCCGAGCCCTGGGCCGGGGCGACCTGCAGGCCGCCGTCTCCGAATTGCAGGCGGCCGCACGACTGCAGCCCCAGCGCGCGGAGGTTCAATACCTGCTAGCCGTTGTCGACCGCCGAGCCGGTCGGCTCGGCGACTTTGAGCGTCGCCTGCGCGCCGCGGGACGGCGTGGTTGGCCCGTCGATGACTTGCAGTTGCAGCGTTCGTTGGCCGCGGCGCAGGTCGGCGACTTGCAGGCCGTCGAGGGCCCTTTGCAGGCCACCGTGGAAAGCGGTGCGCCGGATGATGTTGCCCAGGAAATTTACGAGGCGTTGGCGAAAGGATACTTGACCTCGTATCGGTTGCGCGATGCCTGGCGGTGCCTGGACTATTGGCTGCAGTGGCGGCCTGATGCGCCGCAAGCCCGCTTGCTGCGTGCGGACATCTATGAACGGCGGGACAAGATCCCCGACGCAATCAACGACTACTTGGCGGTCCTGCGGGTGCTGCCCGATGATATCGAGACCCACCTGAGACTCGGCCAGGCGCTGCTGAAACAAGATCGGGAGGCCGAAGCCAAACCGCATTTTGAAGTCAGTCTCGCGGACCAGCCGGACAAGGTAGACGCCTTGCTCGGCTTGGCCCGTTGTGAAGCTCGAACAGGTGCGACCTCTCAGGCCCAACAGCGATTGGGAGTGGTGCTGGCCAAGGACTGTTCGCCCCAGCAACGGGCTGCCGCCAAGGCGGAACAGGGCCGCATCCTGCTAAGCGCGGGCAAGGCGGACGAAGCGGTCGAGGCATTGACGGAGGCCGTTGTGCTGGCCCCAGCCGAAAACACGATCCATTACTCACTAATGCGAGCGCTGGTGGCGGCCGGCCAACCGGAGCGAGCCCAGTTTCACCACGACCGCGCCCGGCAGATTCGCGAGCAATACGAACGGCTCGCAGCAATCACGTCGCAAGTCGTGGACCGGCCCAACGACGCCGACCTCCGCTTCGAGGCGGGCTTGATCCTGATCGAGCAGGGTTTTCCCAAGGATGGACTCGGTTGGCTGCGAACTGCGCTGCTGTGCGACCCGCAGCATCGGCCGACTCGCGAGTATCTGGCAGGTCAGCGTCATTTCCAAACGGGCCTGCGGGCGTACGCCGGCGGCGATGCAAAGGCGGTGCGTCAAGCGGCCGACGCATTGACTCCGCTGTCGGCGTTGCGGCCGCATGGCCAACTGCTGCAGGGCCTTGCGCTGCTGCTTGGCGGCCAACTGCGGGAGGCCATTGAACGCTTTGGCGAGGCCCGCGAGCACCCGGAGACTCGCGTCCTGGCCTACACGTTGTCCGGCGAAGTGCTGTACAAAACCCAGCAGTTCCGCGACGCGGAACGCATCTTAACCGTCGCCCTCCAACTGGCTCCAGACAACACTGACGCCCGGCGCTGGCTGGCGGCGACCTATCACGATATCGGGGCGATGGACGACGCCGTCCGGCAGCTGGAAATCATCGCTCGGCAGGATCCACGCGATCCTCGCCCCCATCGGTTGATGGGGCTGATTCACAAGGATTTTGAGGCCTATGCCCGAGCGGCGGACGAGTACCGCGAGTCGCTGCAGCGAGATCCCGCCCAGCCGGATCGCGTCCAGATCTGGCTGGAACTGGGCGAATCCCTGCTCGAGCAGCAGAAGTACGCCGAGGCAATGCAGACGCTGGGGCAATGTCCCGCGACGGCCCGGACGCTGACGCTGCAAGCCCAGTGTTTACACGCCCAGGGCGACCCGGATACCGCGAGGAAACGGATCGAGGAGGCGCTGCAGCGGGAGCCGGACGACCTGGATGCGCTGCAATTGGCCGCGACGTTGGACCTGGAAGCGAACTTACCCGAAGCGGCCGTCCAGAAGCTGGAGCATGCGGTCGAAAAGCACCCTAAGCAATGGCGGGTGCGATACCAGTTGTCGCGAGCTTACCAGCGGTTGGGCCGGGAACCGCAAGCTCAAACGCAGGTTCAGGCGATGCAAGATCTGCGCAAGACATGGGAACGTTTTACCGAACTCCACCGCCGCGCGATCACCGACCCCGACGACATCGAAACGCGATATCAATTGGGCTTGGTCGCCCGCGAGTTGGACGAAGTCGGCCTGGCCCGCACCTGGCTGACGGCCGCGCTGGGCATGAATCCCGAACATGCCGGGGCCCGCATGGCGCTGCAATCCCTCGAGACGGGCACGGTCACACGGACGAAGAAGACGCCGGAATGAACTGGGGCAATTCCTTTGCCCTTCATTTTCTTCCCAAGGCGGACAGATATGCGGGCCCGGTGGCTTGGAGCGCTCGCTGCTGGTTGGTGAGCGCACGCTTCGGCTCCTGGGCCAGCGAGCGACAGAAGTGGACCAGATCCGTCATTGACCGCTCGTCCAGGCCAGCCACGGCGGGATGCGGCGTTCCAGGCATGCCCAAGGCGATTCGCAGATAGACCGACGCCGGTTCCGAGCCTCCTTTGTATGCCTCATGCACCAGGTCACGGGCGCGAGTCGCCCGTCCCGCATCGTCCCACAAGGGCGGGTTCCAGGCCCCGACTCCGTCGTCGCCGTGGCACGAATGACACGCCTGCTGAACGAATATCTCTCGGCCGCGACCAACCGCTGCCGCGTCGCCCGAGTCGAGGGCGGGAACGGATACCGGTTCGCCCGACCGGCTGGCCGCGACGGCAAGTTCATCCAACTGTTCGGGTTCCAACGTTTCGCCCTCCAGGGCCAGCGAGGCCGCAAGCCGGTCGTGGGCGCCGGCGCGCCGAAATCGTAGGACCTCCTCGGCCAATAATTCGCGGTCGCGGTTCGCCAGCGTGTCGAAGGCCCGCATGGATGTGCCGGGAATGCCCTGCTGGAGCACGGCCAGGAGATCGTCTCGCGAGGCAACTCGATTTCGGGCGCCGGTCAAGCGGAATTTCCCGGAGCGCAAGTCCGCCGGCCGAGGATACAGATGCCGCGCGGCGCGGCCTTGTCCGTCGCCGTCAACGCCGTGGCACGCGCTGCAATGCCGGGCGTACAGCGCCAGGGCTTCATTCCCGGGCTCTGGCGGCGGCGTCCCGCGCGGCGAGTCGCCTGCAGTCGCTTCCTTGCCCGCCAGCAACGGCGGTCGAGACAGCTCCTGCAGTTCGCGGACTGACGCGGCGTCGTGGGGGTCGATGGCCGTGCGAACTTGCAGGTCGTAGCGCCGCGACTGGCGATGGCTCGCGGCGCGAACGCGGCCGAACAGCCGGTCGGACTCAACGGTCTGCCCCGCCAAGCCGCGTGCAATCGCCGCCGCCGCAATCGTCTCGGAGGGGATCGCCGGATCGTCAGCCAAGAGTCCGAACCACCGCAGGGCCTGGGCATAGTCACCGGACTCCAATGCCGTTCGTCCCAATTCGGCGGTCACTGCCGCCGCAGGCCGAGCCTCACGGGCCAGCGGCGACAGCACTTGCCGCGATTCGTCGAACCGCCCGCGGTGACACAGCAGGCGGGCGAGTCCGGCCGCGGCCAGTACACTGGTCGGCGCCCGGGCGCGCACCTCGAGGTACTGCCGCAGGGCGGCTTCGGGCTGGAGCTGCGTCTCG
>CAYOBW010000350.1:0-6921 GCA_964402115.1 uncultured Victivallales bacterium | reverse complement strand
ACCTCGCAGTCCACGTGGCCAAGTGAGGCCAGCACCCTTCCGGCCACGGCGGCTCCGCTGAGGAAGGCGCCCTCCACACGCGGGCCGGCACACCAGTCTCCGCAGGCGCCGATCTGCAAGTCGCCGTCGAACAGATACCGGTCAGACAGCGGTTCCGTGGGCAGCGCATAGCGCCAGCGGTGGGCGGCGACGTAGCTGGGGGGCACCGCCCCCACGCCAGTCGCATCCCAGAAGGCATCCAGGAGCCGCTCCTGGATCACGTCGGGTGGCTCTTCGAGATGGCACTGAGTCCAATCCGCGGAGGCGTGCAGAATCCAGGTTTCCGTGTCCGGATTGCGGCCGGGCTTGCTGCTGTTTCTGGCGATCCACGAAAGCGCCGAATCCTGAACGAAGGCGCCGTCGTAGTCGACCTCGATCCGAGCGGGAAACTGGACCAACAACGCCCAGCAGCCGGCGATCCTGACGGACGACGCGCGGCGGGCCAAGTGGGGCGATCCCTGAAGAAGCTCTCCAGCTTGGGGGCCCGGCGCAGATACGATCAGGACCTCATACTGGCCCAATTCGTTGCCTGCCTCGTCGGAAACAAGCCACTTGCTCTGGCATCGCGTCGGCGGCGCCACGCGCGTGTTCGTGCGGACGTCCAAGTTCTCGGCCAAGTGTTTGCAAATGGCGTTCATGCCGGGACAGGCGACGAAGCGTGCCGTGGATGACTTATCTTGTTCGGTGTCTTGATCGTGAAGCGAGACGATCCGTCCGGTCCAAGGCTGCACGATGCCGGCGTGCTGCCAGGAGTCCACGTAACTCTGGAATCGTTCGTCGCGAACTGTGAAATACTGCGCACCGTGATCGAACGCAGCGCCGTACGCGCTGCGGCGTGTGGCCATGCGCCCCCCCACACCGCGGCTCTTCTCGAACACGGTCACCGGAAGACCATGATCGGCCAGAGTCCGAGCGCAAGTCAGACCGGAGATGCCGGCACCGATCACCGCCACAGTGGGCTGAAGTCGGTTCTCCAGGCCGTTGGTTTGCATGACAATCGTCCAGACACAAATGGACGCAGCTGTCCGCTTGCCACGGACAGCGTCGAAGTCGCTATAACAATCTAGTCGTTCGGAAAGAGGAGGCAGCTTGGGAAGCCTGCCCCACGGTCAAGCAGTCTACGCTTCATGCGGCCCCTTGCCTAGAAGCGTCGGTGTGAAAGATCTGCGCGCAACAAAAAGGGGGCCGTTACCGGCCCCCTCGCACCGAACCGTTCCCAGCCTGGCTATTTCGGCAGGATGACCGCGTCGATCACGTGAATGACGCCGTTTGACGTAACGATGTCGGTTTTCACTACGTTTGCGTCGTTGACTTTAACCTTGCCGTCCGCCACCGTGATCTTTACTTCCGAACCTTCGACGGTCTTGGCGCTCGACAACTTAACGACATCCGCCGCCATCACCTTGCCGGCCACCACGTGGTAGGTGAGGATCTTCACCAGCTTCGCCTTGTTTTCCGGCTTCAGCAGATCCTCCACCGTTCCCTTGGGAAGCTTCGCGAACGCCTCGTCCGTCGGCGCGAAGACGGTAAAGGGGCCCTTCGACTTCAGGGTCTCAACCAAACCGCCGGCCCCCAGGGCCGCCGCGAGGGTCTTGAAGCTACCGGCCGCCACCGCCGTGTCCACGATGTCTTTGCCTGCTGCCGGGCAAGTGTCTGCAGCTCGTAGTGAGGAAACGCTCAAAACAGCCAGAACAACCAGCGTCGATGCAAAACGAACCTTCATGCGATACTCCTTAGCGTGAGTGACTTGAGGCTTGGTAAACGCCCCAGATATTTGCTTACACACCAGAGGATTCGCCAGCCGATGCAAATCGGATTCAAAACGGCTGGAATTTGGACTATTTTTCTGATCATCAATCGCGTGTGGCCTAGTCGTGGTGCTTTTCCCAGGCCGCACGCTCAGCTGGATCGGTACTTCCGATTTGAACTATCCGGCCTTCTGGCAGTGTGTCGGCATGATCGTCGGCGTCTATGGCGTGGGCGACCTGGTCGCGGCCTCCGATCCCAACCGCCACTGGCCGATCGTCTTGGTGGGATTGCTTGGCAAGGTCTTCGGTCCCATAGGTTTCGTATCGGCTGCAACTCGGGGGAATCTCCCGTGGTTGATGGGTTGGACAATACTGAACCAATGACATTATTTGGTGGGTGCCGTTTCTGATCCTCCTGCTTCGGGCGCGGCACCAGTTTCTCCGTGACGAAGCCGGGCCGAGGGACGACACCGTCCCACGTCTGCCTGCCTCGGAAAATCCGGTGAACTCCACGTTTGAAGAACCGCGTTTCAGCCCGCCATGACACACGCGATATCCTGGTTCGTGCTGCTGGACTCGGAAACGCTCCGACATCTCGTTCGTTTCAATTGGATTCGTACGGCACTCTGGAGTCTTCGCGGTCTGATTGCTCCCCTGTTCGTCGCGGAAGCCCTTTGGTAGGAGCACCTGCCGTCCCTGATAATTTGCCCACACCGTGGCTGGAACGCGTACCGCCTCGCCAGCGGCGATCCCGCCGCCGCGATCGGCCCCGGGGACCGAACCGCCGAATTCCAGCTTGCCCCACTTGTTTTATTTGCTTGTTGCCGTAGGATCCAGAGATTGTCGAAGTTGTACCGACCTTGCGGGCAGCTCCGGCACGCATCGATTCGAAGTCGTCGGATGACTAGATGAAGAGCAACCCGGCTGTGCCGGGGGGCTCGTTGAAGAGTAAGCCGACGTGGTCGAACGCTTTCGAGTGTTCGACCACGTCGGCTTTTTTCGTTCTTGGCCACGCGTGTTTCAACTTCCCAACGGGGTTTTTTCAAAGGAGTCTGAGAGATGAAGAGAGTTACATTCGTGTTGTCGCTCGCCGCTGTCGTGGGCTTGGTGGCGATTGCGACTGGCTTTGCTGCGGAAGGCAAGGCAAAGAGAAAGATGGGCAAGGACATTGTCGACACGGCGGTGGCGGCCGGGAACTTCAAGACGCTGGCCGCGGCGCTGACGGCTGCCGACCTTGTCGAAACGTTGAAGGGAAAAGGTCCCTTCACCGTCTTCGCGCCGACGGACGAGGCGTTTGCGAAGCTCCCGAAGGGCACGGTCGAGGACCTGCTGAAGCCGGAGAACAAGAAGAAGCTGGCGGGCATCCTCACTTACCACGTGGTGGCCGGAAAAGTGATGGCTGCTGATGTGGTCAAGTTGACCGAGGCGACAACGGTCCAAGGGTCGAAGGTCTCGATCAAGGTTACCGATGGGAAAGTCATGGTTGATGCCGCGAACGTTGTGAAGACCGATATCGGTTGCTCCAACGGCGTGATCCATGTCATCGACGCGGTGATTTTGCCCAAGTAACTGTTCCGCTGGAAACTGGGCAGGGCCCCGCTCTGGGCCCTGCCCGTTCTCACGTTCGACTCAGGAGCCGGCGGCTGCATTGGCGGGTGTCTCGTTTGTGATGTTTGGCAGGCGGGTTCTTCCGCGAATTGCCGGGCACGTGGGATAGACGGTCACATTCGCGCCTGCCTCATTCGTCGTTCGAGCCTTTTGTCGCACGCCCCCGACCCACCAAAGACCGTTCCCACTCCGCGAGGTCCTCCGGCCGACTGTGGCTCGGATCCGCCGCCTCGCTGATGCCCACCAGGATCACCGCCGCCGAGGTGATCGCGGTGACGACGAGACCGATTCCGAAGATGAACGCTGTGGTCATGGCTGCCTTTCCTGTCGGCTCGCAAACATCAACGCGCCCAACGAAAGGATCGAGGGTACCCACAGGCCGACGAACAAGCCCTCTTGCCGCTGCCCACTGAACCAGAGGGTTACAGAAAAGACGAACGAAATTCCAGCTGCCACGACAAACAGCAGCTTGGCCAGTCTTGTTTTCATGAAAGCCACCGTTATCTCTTGTCTTAGTGCCGGGTCGACGCGGTTGACGAACCGCCCCCATACAGCATAGCGATGTGCTCGCGAACGCAGATGACTGCCTGCAGGCTCTCGCCGACCATTTCGACGACGACGGACGAGTCGTCGGCTGAGCCACAGGCCAGAGCGACCAGCGCTGCTGAGTGCGAGCTTCGAGGGTTGCGAGAGTACGACGGTCCGGGCACCTTCGACCGCGTTGTTGCCGCCGAAGTGACTTTATCGATCGTGTCTCCCCCGAATGCGAAGGAGGCGAAGCGGCCTAGACGGCGGTCAGCATGACCAATGCCAAAATTCCGCGTCCCGTCCAGGCCGCGGTGCGAAGCCAGTTCGAGAGGACCAGCCGTCGCTGGGTCGCGGCATCAAAGCCCTTGGCCAGCCTCGCGTGCAGGGGCACTTGTGCAAAGAAAGTTGACAGCCAGATCACCGCCAGCAGGCAGATTCCCACCACCGGTAGGAAGAGTCCCAGGCCGGGCGGCGGAAGGGCGATAATCAATGCCGCCGTGGCAGCTTCGGCCAGCATCGTGGGTGCCACCACAAAGGTGGTTCGAGTCTGATGCTCGCGTTCGTAGGCGGCGAACTCGCTGGCGGACACTCTTGCCATGAGCGGGTAGTGGACGATTTGTACGAACCAAATCACGCCCACCATGACAAGGGTGGCTGCAGCGTGCGTAAGCAACACGATTTCGATCATGGTTGGCAATTCGCGAGAAAAGAATCGATTTCTTTTTCCAGCTCGACGCGGCTTCGCAGGCCCTGGATCCAGCGCTCGGGAATCGCTTGATACCCCAGCGCCGCCCCTAGGATTGCGCCCAGCAGCGCGCCGCGGTGACAGTTGTCGCCGCCGACGTTCGTGTTCGCGACCAGGGCGGCCTCGAAGTCGTCCGCGTAGCGGGCGGCCAGATACAGCACGGCCGGAAAGGAATGCTCGATGTAGCAGGCCGGGCTGAGCAGGCCACCGATGACGTCCAGGTCGGAAAGCCCTTTCCGCGTGATCCGCTCGACCACCTGCGTGGCCGGGAACCCGAGCGACTCAGCTACCTCGCAGGCGAGGCGTCCGATGCGCGGTTCGGGGTCTCGCAACAACCGAGGCAGCAGCTGGCCCAACGCCAGCGCATATCGTTCCAGTTTCGCGGACCGATGGGTCAATCGCAGGTGCGCCAGCAGTGTGCGGTCGACCGCGGCCGCATCGTTCTCCCGCAACGCCGCCACCATCACCGGAGGCAACGCGACCAACCCGCCGATCGAAGCCGTGTCATGGCTCTCCGCCCCCGCGCATCGCTCCGGCGCAACTCCCCGTGCGTAGTTGGCAAAGAAATCGCGATGATACGACTCGGCGTAGGTGTCGCGATGGCTGTCCGGAGTGGTCATGAAGGCGATATACTCGTGCAAGAAATCGCCCGGATCGTAGCGTCCGGTCTTGGTCATCGACCGCAGCAGCACGCGAACGCACAGCAGGTTCAGGGTGTTGTCCCCGCTCTGCAGGCCAGCGTGATAGTGTCGGTTCGACCGGCCCCAGAGGTGCTTCTTGCCGTGCAGAATGATGCTGCCGACCACTTCGCCCTCGTGGGAGCCGCGCCCGGCGCCCCCGGTGCTCGCCAGCGGCATGATCGAACTGGGATGGAAATCGCGCGGCGGCTGAAAGTCGCGGACGACACCGAAATCCCGCTGCAGGGCCGCCACGTCGTAGTACCAGTGGACGGGCATGGCCAGCGCATCGCCGACGAACATGCCCCACAACGCGCCTCGTAAACGGTCGTGTTGGACTGCTTCTTGCACCATGTAAACCTCGCCGCTGGCGCTCAGAACGTACGTTTCCAGGCGGTCAGTTCCGAAACCGTGTGCTGGAATTTCCGCCGCGTTTCGCGGATGACGAATTCTACGTCCCGCGGTTCATCCAGCATCGTGAAATTCGGACTCAGCAACTCCCGGAGGGCGTCGAGCGTGAAGTAGGGCTCGCCGCCGTGGCGGACTCCGCCCAGCCAGTTTTCCTTCTTCGTGAATTCCTCTAACCAAGTGTAGGGCGAGGCAATCACGAGCACACCCCCCGGATTCAGCCGCTCGTGAATCGTCTCCAAGAATCGCCTGGGGTCGTTCAGCCGATCGATCAGATTGGCGGCCAGGATCAGGTCGTAGCCGGTGAATTGCGGCTTCAGATTCGTCGCGTCACCTTGGAAGAATTCTACGCGATCCGCTACCCGGTCCAGTCCCAACTCGGCCAAGCGGGCTTCGTGGTAAGAAACGACCTCCCCCTCCTCGACCAGTTCAAAATGCGCAACACCTTTTTCCTTGAGTTGGAGAGCCACACGGATGAACCGGGCCGAGAAATCGATACCGGTGACGAGATCGAATTCCTTGGCCAGTTCAAACGAGGCCCGGCCCACGGCGCAACCCAGGTCCAGGGCTGTGCGCCGCGGGCGTTCTCGCGTGTATTGGCAGCAGGCTGCAGCGCATTGCGAGGGGAAATTGGGAACCGTGAAATACGTCTTGCCGTAATGGAATTCGCAGTACTGCGACACGGCGGAATCGGTTTCGTACATCGCCTCGGGCATGGTTAACGGTTGCTCCGACTGCACGTATCGCAGCCCTGCGTGTTGGAAAAAGTGTCTTCGGAACGCGTAGCGGCAGTCACGGGTCGCCTCGTTGCCGGTCGAAATCCACGAGCCGCCTTTGATCAGGTTGTGCTGCGTATCAAACGTGGGTGTCGAGAAGTCATCGTAGTACGGGTGGACCTGAAACCCGTCAAAACCCGTGATCGGCGTTTCCGTCCACTGCCACACATTGCCGATGATATCGAAAAATTCGCCAAATCGAAAATGGCTCACCGGACACGACGAAGCCCAATGTTCCAAATTGATGTTGCCCGGGGCTTTCTGCCAATACGGCTGGTCCGGGATCTCGTGCAGGTCCCGCAGCCGATACCATTCGGCCTCGGTCGGCAGTCGGATGGGTTTTCCGCTCTTGTTCGCGAGCCAGTTGCAGAAAGCCTTGGCTTCCAGATAGT
>CAYOBW010000349.1:2261-6924 GCA_964402115.1 uncultured Victivallales bacterium | reverse complement strand
TGCTGGCCGCCGAGCTGACGACCTTGTAGGCGCGGGAGGCGCGACCATACGCAAAAACCTGATCGATGCCGGGCATGCTCTGGTGCTTAAACGACTTGATCAGGTCGCCCACGGTGCCGATCACCGGGTTGACCACTTCCTCCTGGTCGGCGTGTCCGGTGAGGCCGATGCGGTGCGCGGCGCACCAATCGCCGATGGTCTTGACGAAGCCATTCGCGTAAAGCTCGGCGCGCATGCCGAAGAGGGCGTTACGTGCCGCGGCGGTCTCGGGCCCGATGTCGAACCACAGCGCCGGGTACAGGACCGCGGGATCGGTGCGATAGCGCTCGCGGAAACGCTCGTTGAAGCGCTCGGTCCAGGCCCGGCCGCCCTGGACGTGGTAGAAAGCCGGTTCGTCGTAAAACGCGCTGTCGATGGTCGTTCCGAAGTGCGCCGGCATGGCGTCGTGGTAGGCTTGGTAGGTCAGCGCGATGAAAGCCTCCACAGCCTTCGGTTCCAGGTAGTCCACCAATCCCCCACCCCCGTCGCGCACGCACGTGAAGATCATCACCTTCCACGCACCGTCCGGCACGTTCCAGTGCAGGGCACCGTCCTTGACTGCCGCGGTGAGGTCCAGCCGCCGCTTCGTGGCCGCCTCCATCGCCACCGCGCCCATCAGGGTTCCCGCCGGGAGGGCCTGGGTGAAAGCCCGGGGACCGGCCACGTCGGTGGCGAGCATGTCCAGGCGCCGGCCCAGCGCCTCGGGATGCTGCTTCGCCAGCAACCCGCCCGCTGAACCGCTGGGAAACCAGAACTCGTCGTACAGGCACATCTTCATGCCCAGCTTGCCGGCCTCGTCGATGGCGGCCTTGTACTGCTGGAGGAACTCCGGGCTCATGAAGTCACACCCCATGCCCTTGCAGGGCAGGATGCCCATGCCGCAGTAGCCGGCTGCCTTGCAGGCTGCCACCGTGGCCCGGGTCTTCTCAGCGTCCAACTTCCCGTTCCAGAACCACAACGGGCGGGACTGGTAGCGAAAGGGCGGCGCTTTGAACTCGTCTCGCAGCGACTCCGCGGCATGGCCCCCGAGGCATGTCGCTGCCAGAACCGCCGCGCCGAGGGCGATGCCAAGGTGTCTCGCGGCTATGCCCTTCTCAACGGAATCGCCATGTGCAGCATTCATTTCGCCACGTCCTCCCCAACCCAGATGGTCATCGCACCCTTGGCCCGGTTGCCCCACGCGTAAGCCGGTATGGCCGTGATCGAAGCACGGGGTTGCCCATCGGCCAGGGCCGTGCCCTGCACGACGGTCACGCCGCCCAGCAGGTCCGGGCGGAATTCCGACCGCAGCTCCGTGTCGCGCGGCAGGAGCAGGCGGAACAGGTCGATCCCCGGCTGATCCGCCGCCTCGAGGCAGTAAACGATGGGTCCACGCATCAGCGCCACTTTGCCCCTGTCCTCCGCGACCTTCTCGTGCGCATAGGTGCGCTGCACGGGCATCGGCAGGTCCAACTCCACCACGTCACCGGCCTTCCAGCGCCGCTGCAGATGGACGTACCCGTCCTCGTCCGGCGCGGGATTGACAGCCTGACCGTTCACCTTCAACCCAACCGGCGGCGCCTTCGCAGCGGCGAACCGGTACAGCTCGCCGGGAATGGGCCGGCCCAGCGCCCAGCCGGGGATGCGCAGGCACAGGCCGAACTCGGAGACCTCCGCGGGAGTGACGGTGAGACGCACGCGGCCCTCCCACGGGTAGTCGGTTTGCTGCGCCAGTTTCACCGCCACGCCGTCCGCCAGGTCCAGGGACGCCTCCCCGGCGAGGTAAAGGTTGACATACGCCGCGCGCCGGCTGCAGGCGTAGGCCAGACCGCCAACCTGCGGCATGATCCGCGCGAGGTTTGACGGACAGCACGCGAGCCCGATCCACGAGCGCCGTTCGTCGCCGTTCCGGCTGGCCAGGGGATTCTGATAGCGGAACCGGTCGCTGGCGATCGCGATCCCCGGGAGCACGCCGTTGTACAGCGCCAGCTCCAGCACGTCGGCATACTTGGCCTGCCCCTTGAGCAGGTTCATCCGGTGCTGCCACAGCACATGGGCGATGGCCGCGCAGGATTCGCAGTAGGCGGATTGGTTGGGCAGCAGGTACGGATCGCCGAACCCCTCGTCGTCGCGCTGGCCGGTGCCGACGCCGCCGGTGACGTACATCTTGCGGCCCACGACATCGCTCCACAGGTCGTCCAGCGCCCGTTCGTAGCCCGGGGCGTCCATAAAGCGGACGATGTCGGCCATCGCCGCGTACATGTAGCCGGCCCGCACGGCATGGCCGACCGCCTCGTGCTGCGCCACCACCGGCTTGTGGTCCTGCATCCGCCCATTGCGCATTCTGAGCCTGGCCTGAAAATTCGCCCGGCGCTGATCCTCCTGGCTCAGCGCAGCGTCGGCCTTCGGCGGCTCGACCACGGTCGCCGAATCGAAGGGCTTGCGCTCCATCCCATGCGCATAGCCCCGCTCATCGAGGAAGAACCGGGCCAGGTCCAGGTAGCGGCGCTCGCCGGTGGCGCGGAAGAGTTTGACAAGAGCCAGTTCCACTTCCTGGTGCCCGTCCACGTCATAGCGTTTGCCGGGGCCGAAGACGCCGTCGATGTGATCGGCAAACCGCCTCGCGGCGTCGAGCACCCGCGAGTCACCTGTCAGGCGCTGGTGCGCCACGGCCAGCTCGAAGAAGTGCCCCGCGTTGTACATCTGGTGCTGCAGCCGCAGGTCGTCCCACTTCTTGTCGAGCCCCTGCACGATCCAGCACGAGATCAGGAACCCGTCCTTCTGCTGTGCGGCCAGAATGCGGTCGAGGATGCCCTCCACCCGCTGCCGCAATCCGGCTTCGGGACGACGCTGCAGAGCGTACACCGCGCCTTCCAGGGCCTTGTGCAGGTCCGAATCGAACGCGTGATGCCCGCGCAACGGACCTTCATACACGCCCGCCGCCTTGTCGAAGTTCGTGACGTGCCCGTCCTTCTCCAGGCAGTCGAGGGCGTGGGCAACGGTCACCGCCACATGGGTGTCCAAACGCGGTCCCCAGAACCCGCCGCGCAGCTGCACCCGCTCGGAGCCTACCTCCCGCCATCCGCGCAGGGGCGCCGGCTCCGCCGTGTGACCGCACGTAGCGCCGCCCAGCCACAAGGCGGCGACGGCAGCGACCACCGCCTGATTATGAACGCAATCACTCAGCATCAAACGCCTCTGCCGATCTACTTTGCGGCACCGTTTGTCGGGTAGTCCGCGCCCTGGTTGCTCAGCAATACCGACCGCTGCCAGTTTTCCAAATCGGCCTTCATCCGGCTGACGATATCGGGGTGCCCGACGGCCACGTTCGTCCGCTCAGAAGGGTCGACCGCCAGGTCGTAAAGCTCATACGTCCCGGGAGCGGGCTTCACGAGCTTGTACCGGTTGTCCAGCCATGCAGCCGGCCCCCCTTCCAGGCCCGCGTCGCCGCCGTGATGCCAGAATCCGATCGGTTTGGGCCTATCTTGCATCGTGCCATCCAGCAGGGGCAGCAGGCTGATCCCGTCCAGCGGCTGCACCTGGTCGGGCACGCTGATAGCCAGCAACTCCACGATGGTCGGACAAATGTCACTGGTACAGACCGGCACATCCGTCACGACCGGCCGCTTGATCCGTGCCGGCCACTCGATCAAGCCGGGCACGCGGATCCCGCCCTCCCACAGCTGGCCCTTGCATCCGCGGAGCCCCCCATTCGAGCCGTAGGTGCACGGTGGAGCCTTATCATCGATCCAGGCGCCATTGTCGCTGTTGAACCACAGCATCGTGTTGTCGGCAAGGCCGAGCTTGCGCAATCCGGCGCGCAGGGTGCCCATGGCGCGATCGACGCCCACCAGCTCGCCGTAGTAGGCCGAACCGCCGGCTGCCTTGAGGTCCCCGGGGGTCGGCTGGAGGGGAACGTGCGGACTGCCGAACCAGATGACGGCAAAGAATGGCACCCGCTGCTGCGCCTGCTTCGCGATGAACGTCAGCGCCTCCGCGACGATCGCGTCCGAGCCATCGCCGGCAACCTTCACGGGCTCGCCCTTGCGGCTGAAGGTCCAGTCCACGTCGAACCAGTTCGAGACCGTGAACCACTCGTCGAACCCGAAGCTGCCGGGGTGGAGCGGATCGGTGACGGGAAGCGCCCGGCCCCTGCCGGGCTGCCCCCCGCTCAAGTGCCATTTCCCGAAATGCCCGGTGGCATAGCCGGCCCGCTTCACGGCCTGTGCGAGGGTCCGCTCCTGGATGCGCAGCGGCATGCCGGGCCAGAAGACCCCCATGCGATAAGGATGGCGCCCCGTCATCACGCTCGCCCTGGTCGGGGAGCAGCTCGGGTGCGCGGCGTAGAAGCGGTTGAAGCGCAAACCCTCCGCGGCCATGGCGTCCAGCGTCGGCGTCCGGATCTGCTTCAAGCCATTGTAGCCCACGTCTCCCCAGCCCTGGTCATCCGTCATGCAGAGGATGATGTTCGGCTTGCCCCCCGGACCGTGAACGGGTCCCGCCGTCTGCCCCTCCGCCGGGCTGGAAGTCATGAGTACCAAGGCTGGCAATAAACCAATCACGCCGTTGACGACACGGATCGACATGTGCGCCTGAATCTCCAGAGTCCCGCTAGTCTGACCAGATAGCCGTAACCCAAGGCGCG
>CAYOBW010000349.1:0-2161 GCA_964402115.1 uncultured Victivallales bacterium | reverse complement strand
GGCCTATCCAGACCCGGCCGGCCCTGGAGGACCGGCCTACGTGGGACGGCGCTCCTGCGCCGTCCGTGCGACGGGCCCGGCCGGGATTGGAATCCCGACTCATATGGCGAACGCGCGCCCGCCTGCTGTCATTCAAGTAGCCCGCAAAACGCGCCCGTCAGCCTGAGCGAAGGTTCACCAATATCGTGTGACCTCTTCCCTTTTCCTGCAAATGTGCAGATAGTCCTTCTGGCACCAATATCGTGAACACCAACGGGGCAGAACTGGAATGACGAAACAGGAGAAGATCCGTCAAGAGGCACGGCGAACGCAGTTCATGTCCGTGGGCTTTGCTGTCGCTGTCATCGTCTTCCTGGCCTTCTGTCAGTTCAGCCGCGTTCAGATCTCCAAGGAGCGTTGGTTCGTGCTCTATGTGGCGTTTGGATGCTGCGGCTTCTTGCTCCTCGGCCTCCGCTGGCACTGCACTCGTTGTCCAGGCTGCGGCAGATCAGTTGCCTTTGCCAGTCGGGAGAAGAACCCGGTGAAATGCCCGCATTGCGGTGACGACTGGACAGAGGACGTCACTTCACGAAACGAGACTCAACACCGTGGTGGCGGATAGCCTCGCAAGCTCTTCACGCCAACCGCCGCCGTTGGCAAAGCAGGCAATGGAAAAGCGCAAAGCCACATCCTCCGTTCTTGGCGTGGTCAGCGCCGGTCGGATACCGGCGCCACGGGGGAGCGGGCGGGTCATGCCGAGTGTTGGACCCGTGTGCGATTTAAGCCGTTCGCCATTCATGCCTCATGCCATGGCCTTGGGTCCGGAGAGACGACCTGTCTTCGCGCTTCCCGCTTGATCGGCGCAGGGAGTCCTGTCATCCTTCGACCGTCAACACGGGCTGTGCGGCAGCAGGCGCGCCAGCCGGCAAGCAACGCAAGTACAACACGTGAGGTACGTTATGGCAGCCAACAGTCTGAAGGTTCTTCCCCAAGCCCGTTACGACGCCCTGGCCCTGGGCGCACTGGTTCATCGACTGGATCCCGGCGTGATTCCCCTGCATCGGGCGCAGACCTTCGACGTGCATGTGTCCGGGGGGGAGTACAACCCCATTCACGCGCTTGCCGAGTGTTTCCGGCTCAAGACCGCCGTCGCCACGGCCATGCCGAAGTACCCCATCGGCGAGCTCGTCCAGTGGCGGGTGCGCGCGGCTGGCATTGACGGCATCTACAAGTACATGGATCACGACGGCGTCCGCGGCCCGAACATCGCCACCGTCTACAGCGATCGCGGTCACGGCGTCCGCGCCCCCGTCGTCTTCTACAACCGCTCCAACGAAGCCGCCTCGTATCTCAAGCCCGGCGATTTCGACTGGCCAGCCATCTTCGCCGCCGGCGTCAGGTGGGTGCACTCCGGCGGCATCTTCGCCTCCCTCTCCGCCACCACGTCGCAGGTGATCATCGAGATGCTGGAAGCCGCCGGCGCCGCAGGCACGCTGCGCTCCGTCGACTTGAACTACCGCGCCAAGCTCTGGGCGCCGCTGGGCGGCAAGGAGCAGGCCCAGAAGGTCATGCGGGCCATCGCCTCGCGCGTGGACGTGCTCATCGGCAACGAGGAGGACCTGCAGACCGCGCTCGGCATCAAGGGCCCCGACGTCACGGCCAAGAAGTCCAGCCTCGACACGGACACTTTCTTCGCCATGATCGAGGAGACCGTCAAGCAGTTCCCGAACATCAAGGCGGTGGCCACGACGCTCCGCCACGTGCATTCGGCGAACCGCCACACCTGGAGCGCCGTGCTCTGGCTCAACGGCGAGCGCTACATCGCACCCACCTGCGAGCTGGACGTGCTGGACCGCATCGGCGGCGGCGACGGTTTCGCGGCGGGCTTGATCTACGGGCTCATCACCGGGCGCACCCCGGAGGAAGCCCTGCGCCTCGGCTGGGCGCACGGCGCCATGCTGACGACATTCCCGGGCGACACGAGCATGGCGACGCTGGAGCAGGTCGAAGCCTTTGCGAAAGGCGGCTGCGCCCGCGTGCAGCGCTAAGGGGCCGGTTGCCGCCGTCAGAGCGGCAAATCACAACTTGTGGCCAAAGACCGTCTGAAGGCGAAGGGCTCTTACGCAGGAACATCTGCGTCACTCTCAGCCCTCACGCGTGGTACTCATGCCGCTCGCCGTGC
>CAYOBW010000348.1:0-6958 GCA_964402115.1 uncultured Victivallales bacterium | reverse complement strand
CGCGGGAGCGCCGTCCAACGTAGGACGGTCCTCCCGGGCCGTCCCGGCAAGCGCGGAGAGGCCGGCCGCAGTCTCGTCATGTTATCTCTGCGCAGAGGGGCCGCTGAAACCTGAACACCGAACACTGAAACCTCACTCGCGTCTCAGATCCGTTTCAGCCGGGCGACGAACATCGCGTCGCAGTCGCCGTCCCACGGCCAGATCCGCGGCATGCCGGGGGTTCCGGCGCCGGTGAGAGGATGCGGGCAGGGCTCCAGCGCGAACCCGGGGCTCTCCGTCAGGAAAGACTCGACCACCGCTTCGTTTTCGGCATCGAAGAGCGAGCAGGTGACGTAGATCAGCGCGCCGCCAGGGCGTACGCCGGTGGCTGCGGCCCGCAGTAAACGGCCTTGAACCGTCGCCATTTCAGCCAGGTCCGCCTCGGATCGGATCCAGCGCGCGTCCGGATTGCGCCGCCAGGTGCCGGAGCAGGTGCAGGGGGCGTCCACCAGCACGCCGTCGTACGTCGCCTGCCGGGCGCGGAGCGGCGAACCGTCCCAAATCTGGGCCCGGATGTTCGAGAAACCGCCGCGCCGGGCCCGCCGCCGCAGCTCCTCGAGCATGCGCTCACGCCGGTCGGAGGCGACAATCGTCCCCCGCCCCGCCATGGCCTGGGCCAGGGCCAGCGACTTCCCGCCGCCGCCGGCGCAGGCATCCCACCAGCGCGTGCCGGGCTGCGCGGCGCAAACGCGTGTCACAGCCTGCGAAGCCAGGTCCTGAACCTCCACCCGCCCCTGTTGAAACACCGACAGGTTGTGCAGGTTCACGCGCCCCGGCATAATCCGCACGGCGTCCGGCAGCGCCGGATGCGGCTCGCCCGCCACGCCGGCATCGGCCAGTTCGCGCAGCACGGCCTCCCGATCCGCCGCCTGGATGCGCAGCCACAGGGGCGGCCGGCGCTGCAGCCAGGCAATCAGCTCCGGCCAGGCCCGCGGGCAGGTCGTCCGCGCCTGCGCCCAGTCCGGGACGAGCTGCTCGATGGTCGGCGTCGCCGGCCGGCGCAGCGCCGCCAGCAGGAGAGACGCCCGTTCCGGCGAGCCGGCCGGCGCTGTACCGATGGCGGCCACGCCGCGCGCCGACACACCGCAACGGTCGGCCACCCGCTGCAGGCTCCCCTCGCCTGCCGCCACGTCGTCCAGCAGGAGGGCGCCCAGCAGCACGGGAAACCACGCCTCGCGTTCGCGGCCCTCCGCCCCGCCGCGGGCCGGGGCCAGGTCCCGGAGCCACCCCCACCACCGCAGGACGGCGAAGACCGTCTCGCTGATCAGCCGCCGGTCGTGGCTGCCGATCGCCCGGTGTTCGCGCAGGTACCCGGCGAGCACGCGATCGGCCGGCAGCCGTTCGTCGAACACAGCCGCAAGCACGTGCTCCGTCGCCGCAGCCACGCCGCGCAGCTGCGCATCCAGTTGTCGTTCGGTCAGCATGGTGGATAAAACCCTTTCTAGCCGAGACGCGCGCACGCGCATCAGCCATGCGTGAAGCCTATCCTGCGGAGCGAGCCCTCAACAAGCGCGAACTGCAATGCCGCCGCAGCACAGGGGGCTTCCCTTGCACATAACGGCCGGGGACGGCCGTCTCCAGCGCGGGGGCAGATGACGGGGCACGGAGACGGCGGTCCCCGCCGTTACCCACAATTCCGATTGCATTCCGGCCGCGGGCTCCGGATCATGGGGGGCGTCCGGCGGAATGGGCCGCCGCGTGGAGGATGACATGGCAGCAGAACTGATCGTGGCGTTGGATGTGCCCGGGGCCGACGCGATTCCCGGCATCGTGGACGGCCTGCCCCCGGAGGTCGCCTGGTACAAGGTGGGCATGGAGCTCTTTACGGCGGCCGGGCCCGAGGCGCTGCGTCCCCTGCAGGCGCGCGGCAAGCGCATCTTCCTGGACCTGAAGTTCCACGACATTCCCCGCACCGTGGCCAATGCCGTGACCTGCGCGGCCCGGCACGGCGTCGGCCTGCTGACGGTCCACGCCGCCGGCGGCCGCGCCATGCTGCAGGCCGCGGCCGAAGCCGCCCGCGAGGCCGGCGCCGCCCGCCCGCGGATCGTGGCAGTGACCACGCTCACGAGCCTGAACCAGGGCGATCTCGCCGACGTCGGCGTGGTCCGGCCCCTGGCCGAGCACACGCTGGCCCTGGCCGAGCTGGCCGTCGCCTGCGGCATCGACGGGCTGGTCTGCTCCCCCCTCGAGGTTGCCGCCCTCCGCCGGTGCCTGGGCCCGGGGCCCCTGCTCGTCACGCCCGGCGTACGCCCCGCCGGCGCGGCTGTCGGCGACCAGAAGCGGGTGGCGACGCCGGGCGATGCCGTCCGCGACGGCTCCTCGTTTCTCGTCGTCGGCCGCCCGATTCTCGAAGCAGCCGACCCCGCCGCCGCGGCGCGCGAGGTGCTGCGCCAGATGGGCAACCCCTGAACCCCGGAGGCCGCCATGTCCAACGCCACACCCTGCGACTACCTTGTCAGGCGCACCGCGCCGCCCCCGCTCGACGGCGGCTGGGACCACCCCGCCTGGCAGGCGGCGGTAACCGTCCGCGTCGCCCACTTCCGCCCCGAGGGGGCGCCCGACCACCAGCCCGTCGTCGAGGCGCGCCTCCTGCACGACGACACGGCCTTCTACGGCCAGTTCCGCGTTGCAGACCGCTTCGTGCGGTGCGTCACCCGCGCGTTCAACGGCCCCGTCTACGAGGACAGCTGCGTCGAGTGCTTCCTGCGCCCGCGCGGCACGGGCGGCTACTTCAACTTCGAGTTCAACTGCGGCGGGGCGCTGCTGAGCTCGTTCATCGAGGACCCGACCCGCGTACCAGGCGGCTTCAAGCGTTTCCAGATGCTGCCCGGCCTCCTCGGCGCGCAGGTCGGCCGGCATACGACGCGGCCCGGCCTGACGGAGCCGGAGCTGTCCGAGCCGCTGACCTGGACGCTGGCCTTCCGCATCCCCGCCCTCGTGTTCGAGCCGTACCACGGCCAGGTTGCGCCGCTGGGCGGACAGATCTGGACCGGCAACTTCTACAAGTGCGGCGACAAAACCTCGCACCCGCACTGGGCCTCCTGGGCGCCGGTCAGCCGGCTCAATTTCCACGTCCCGGACGAGTTCGGCACGCTGCGCTGCGAGGCGTGACCGCCCCCCTTTGACATGCCCGCCGGTTTCTGTCACATTGCCGCCGCATGGAAAACGTGATGCGCATACGGGTATGGTGGCTGGCCGCGACCGTCGCGATGGTCGTGACGGCGTTCTTTGCCGGCATGGTCACCAACGAATTACAGGCGGCGCGGCAGGCCCGCGCGGCCTGCGCGAGGGCGCCTGCCAGCAGCGTCCGGCTCGCCGCCTGCCGTGTCCGCCCCGAACCAGAGCGTTTCCCGCGCGACACGCATCTCCAGCGCCAGAACGAGCCCAACGTCTCCGGCGCCACCGACCCGAACCGCTTCTCCCCCGGCCGCGATCTCGTGTACGTGACTGACCCGCGCGTCTGGTGGGAAAGCGAGCATGACAAGTGGGACAACGAATGCGACCACAGCATTCACCGCCAGATCGTCGAGCCGCTGCGGCGCGTGATCGAGCTCGTCGCCGCCGAGGGCGGCACGCTCGAGATCCACGACGCCTACCGGCCGCACGGCGTGCACAGCACCCAGTCCCTGCACCAGGAGGGACGCGCCCTCGACCTCACCTGCGACCAGCTTGGCTACGAACGCCTGGCACGCCTGTGCTGGGTGGCGGGCTTCGACTGGGTTTACTACGAAGTCGGCGCCAAGGTCGCGCCGCACATACACGTATCCGTCAAGGCCGCCGAGGCGCCCGCACCGGCGGCCCCGACGAATGCCCTTGCCATGGGAGGAACCCCGCCATGACCACCCGACTGGTCCGCCTCGCCCTCCTCGGCCTGCTGCTCCCCGCCGCCAGCCCGGCCGTCGAGAACTGCTTCCTCTGGGAGGCGCGCAGCGCAACCGCCACGGTTTACCTGCTCGGCTCGATGCACGTCGCCAAGCCGGACCTCTACCCCCTCGATCCCGCGATCGAGCGCGCGTTCAAGCAGTCGCAGACGCTCGTCGTCGAGGTCAACCTCACGCCCGAGAACGAGCGGCGCGCCGCCATGCTCACTCTGCAGCGCGGCATCTTCGAAGAGGGCCAGACGCTGGACAGCGTCCTCAAGCCCGAGACGCGGGCGCTCCTCAACGCCCACCTGGCGGCCAAGCAGATCGCCCCGGCGCAGGTCCAGAACCTGCGGCCGTGGATGCTCGGCATGACGCTGGCCATGCGCGCCTACATGGACCACGGCTACTCCCCGGAACACGGGCTGGACAAGTATTTCTGCGACAAGGCCGGCTCGAAGATGGAGATTCGCGAACTGGAGACCGTCGAGTCGCAACTCAACCTGCTCTCGGGCTTCGCCACCAACGTACAGGAGCTGATCCTGGTCGAAACCCTCAAGCAGCTGCCGGAAGCGGAGAAGTTCCTCACCAGCATGGTGGCCGCCTGGAAGAGCGGGGACGCGGCTGCGCTGAACCGGCTCATGGAGGACCAGCAGCTGGAAGACCCGGCCCTGAAGCCCGTGCACAAGGCCCTGCTCGAGGACCGGAACACGGCGATGACCGCCAAGGTGCGCGACTTCCTGAAGACGGACAAGACGTACTTTGTCATCGTGGGCAGCGCGCACCTTGCCGGCGAGCAGGGCATCGTCAGCCAACTCCGCCGGACCTGCACGGTGCGCCAGGTGGCCAAGGCGGGCGCCGCCCCCGCGACCAAGCCGTAACACCGCGCGGCCGACGGCCGCACGCCGCACGCACAGAGAGGAGCACAGCATGATCCAGGGAACAGTTGCGAAGATCGAGGAACGGCTGAAGCAGGCGGCCGCCCTGCCGGAGGAGAAGCGCGCCGAACTGCTCGCGCTCGTGCGTGAATTGCGCCGGGAATTGGACACGCTGCCGCCGGCCCAGCAGGAACAGGCCGCCAGCGTCGCGGGCTTCATCGACGTCTCCACGTACGAAGCCACGCGCGCCACGCGGAACGAACGCCTGCTGACCCTCTCCTTGCAGGGCGTGGACTCCTCCGTCGAGGAGTTCGAGGCCTCCCACCCGCGGCTCGCGCAGGTGGCGAATGCCATCGCCACCATGCTCGCGAACATCGGTGTCTGAGCACGCGTGAACCGCATCCTCCTGCAGCCGCTCGAAGTGGACGCCGGCGGCCGGGCCTGCCTGGTCGACCGGCGGGCCGTGCATTTGCGAAAAGTGCTGGGCGTCACGCCGGGCCAGGTCGTGCGCGTCGGCCTGCTGAACGGCCCTGTCGGCATGGCCACGGTGGAAGCGCTGGAGGGTGAGCGGGTCACGCTGGCATGCCGCTGGGAGGCGCGCCCGCCGGAGCGGCCGCGCGTGGACGTGCTGCTGGCCGTGCCGCGGCCCAAGGTGCTGCGGCGGCTCTGGCCCGCGCTGGCCTCGCTGGGCGTCGGGCGCATCGTGCTGACCAACGCCGAGAAGGTCGAGCGTCAGTACTTCGACACCCACTGGCTGGCGCCGGAGACCGTGCGGGCGCTGCTCAGCGAGGGGCTCGAGCAGTCGGGCGACACGCACCTGCCCGACGTCCTCGTGCGCAAGCGGCTGAAGCCCTTCATCGAAGACGAGCTGGACGCCTGTTTCCCGCCGGAGGGCACGCGCCGGCTGGTGGCGCATCCCCGGGCCGCGACACCGCTGGCCCGGCAGCAGCCGCGGCCCGGCGAACGCTGGCTGCTCGCCGTGGGGCCGGAGGGCGGCTGGACCGAATATGAACTGGCGCTGCTGGCCGGCCACGGCTTCCAGGCCGTCGGGCTTTCGTGGCGGGTGCTGCGGGCCGACATTGCCTGCGTGGCGCTGGTGGCCATCGCCGGCGCCCTGCTCGATGGCAGCGCGCCGCGCAACGAGGAGGAATCCCACCGTGAGTGAAATCCTGTACGGCCGTCAACCCGTCTGCGAAGCGCTGCGAGCCGGGCGCCGCCGCATGTCGGACCTGCTCATCCACGCCACCGAGAAGGCTTCCGACACGCTCGCGGAGATCCGGCGTCTGGCCGGGCAGGCGGGCGTCCCGGTCGCTTCCACGACGCTCCAGGCCCTGGACACGCTGACCGACGGCGGGCACCACCAGGGGGTTGCGGCGCGCGTTTCGGCCTACCCGTACGTGCCGCTGGAGGACCTTCTCAAGGCCGCGACGGATGCGGGCGAAGCGCCGCTGATCCTGCTGCTCGACCACATCCAGGACCCGCAGAATCTCGGCTCGCTGCTGCGCACCGCCGAGGCTGCCGGCGTGCATGGCGTGGCGATTCCCAAGGACCGGGCCGCGCTCGTCACGCCGGCCGCGGCCCGCGCCTCGGCCGGCGCCGCGGAGCACACCCGCGTGGCGCTGGTCACGAACCTCGTGCGCACGATGGAGACGCTCAAGGAAGCGGGCCTGTGGATCCACGGGCTGGAGGCGCTCGACGAAGCCACGCCCTATGCCGACGCCGACCTCACGGGGCCGCTGGGCCTGGTCGTCGGGAGCGAGGGCCAGGGGCTGGGCCGCCTCGTGCGCGAACACTGCGACGTGCTCCTGCGCGTGCCGCAGTTCGGCCGCGTTGGCTCGCTCAACGCCGCCATCGCCGGCGCCATCGCCCTGTTCGAAATCCGCCGCCAGCGCGTGAAGGGCTCCGGCAAGGCGAAGCGGTAGAGGCGAAAGTGCGGGCTGGGAGGGTCGGGATTGGGGTCCCGAACGGCGTGCGTCCGCAACCACAAATCACCCAGACGATTCTCGATGCATCTCACTCCTTGTTACGCCATACCCATCTTCCCCCGCACCTACGCCTCCCCCGGCCAGACGAGGCAGCCCCGTCGAGGAACGGCCTGAAGGCCGTTCTACGTGGAACGGGCTTCGGCCCGTTCACCGCGCGCCACATCCCGCATCCGAAAGAGCCCCCGGCACGGCGGCT
>CAYOBW010000347.1:0-6962 GCA_964402115.1 uncultured Victivallales bacterium | reverse complement strand
CCGGCAGCCAAGCTCGGTTTATCAGATTCCGCTGGCCGCACGGGTTTGAGTTCTTCGACCCAGCCAAAGATCAACTTGTCATTGTGATAGCGGACTACCTGCACGAAACCAGAGCCACGAGCTTAAAAGCACCATGAGAAAACGAGCCATAAATGAAAACAAATCCGCAACTGCGACGGCGCGACTTTCTGAGACAGGCTGGCGTGAGTGTGGCCGCGTTAACCTGCTCGATGGCTGGAGAAGGCGCAGGTTCCTCTTTCCGGCTGAGCCTTGCGGGACAGGCTGCCTCGGGCAGCCAGGTCCTGGATGGCGCGGAGCGCGCCACGGAAAACGCCAAACCACGGCGGCCGAATTTCGTCTTCTTCCTCACCGATGACCAGCCGTATCACGGGATGAGCTGCACGGGCAACGCGGTGCTGAAGACGCCGTACATGGACCAGCTGGCCAGGGAGGGCGTGCTGTTCGAGCAGGCCTTCGTGACCACCGCGATCTGCTGCTGCAGCCGCGCGAGCATCTACACCGGCCAGCACATGCGGCGGCACGGCATCGAGGATTTTGGGAAGCCGCTCTCGGCCGCGCAGTGGCAGCAGACCTTCCCGGCCCTGCTGCGGCAGGCTGGCTATCGCACGGCGTTCCTCGGCAAGTACGCCGTCGGCTGGACAAGCCGGTTCACCTGGCACCGGGGGGCCTGTCCCCGCCGCCCGCCGCCTTCCCGCCCCGTAGCCGCCGAGGTGACGAGGCGGACGGACATCGTCAAGCGGCCGATCCCCCGCCCCGCGACGCGGCCACGGGGAGCAGCGGAGAGCTTGCGGTAGCTGCCGCGGTAACGCGGCGGACGGGCGTTTCGGTGGTTCCAGTCCGTCTGGTTCCCCCGTTCTGCGGGAGTACTCGTCTGCACGCTCTCCAATCTGTTCTTTCCATGCGGCTGCGGCTCGCATCCCGCTACCCTTAAAGTTTTTTCTGGTGCGTTAGGGGTGGGGAGGGCTACGCTCTATACCGGTAGTTTCCAGCGTACAACCGTGATGCAGATCAGATGCGAGATCCAACCATGGAGGAACGGCCCCATGTACCAGCCATCCGCTCGTCTGACAGCAAGTGTCGCCGCACTGGGTTGCCTCTTCACAGCCGGGACGGTCGCCCGCGCCGCGCTGGTCGGTCACTGGCATCCTGACGACTGGGCCGGGGGCGGCAACAACTGGACCGACCGCGTCGGCGCCAAGGTGGCCACGGTAGGCGGTGACCCGCTGGTCGCCTATGCGGCCTTCAATGGCTCGCGCGGGATTGTCCTGGACGGCGACGACCAGTTCAACGTCGATGCCGCCAACAACCCCGCCGTGGGCAAGAACTTCTTCACGGTCATCGCGGTGTTCCGGACGGGTACGCCGGGCGCCAACAACGACGCGAACTTCTGGAACAACTCGGGCATCGTCGGCGGCGAGGCGGCGGGTGCACCGAACGACTGGGGGCTGACGCTGCTGGCCCAGGGCACGCCGCGGGCGTTCTTCTGCGGCGGCTACGTGGACGCCGCGGACGCGGTGCCCCTGGACGGCAAGCCGCACACGGTGGCGCTGACGTGGTCCGACGTCGACGCCGCGGGCGACGGCATCCTGCGGTTCTACGTGGACGGCGTCTTCAAGGCCCAGTCCGGCGTCCAGAACGGCGGCGTGGGCCTCTCGAACAGCGGCTTCGCGATCGGCGCCAACGCCCAGGGGGGCGGGGCCCGCTTCACCGGCACGATCGGCCAGGTGCGCCTGTACGACTCGATCGAGAACATCGCCACGCTGCACGCCGCGCTGGTGACGCAGGACGCCAGCCTGATCGGTCGCTGGGTGGCGGACGACTACAGCGGCACGGGGAACTGGGTGGACCGGGTGAGCGGGAAGATCGCCACGCCCGTGAGCGACCCGTCCGTGCAGAGCGGCGCGATCGGCGCCGCGTCGTGCGCCAACGGCATCTACTTCGACGGCAATGACCGGTTCGACGTCAGCGCGGCCAACAACCCGGCCGTGGGCAAGCGGCGGTTCACGCTGATCGCGTCGTTCAAGACCACGACGCCCGGCCTCAACGACAGCGGCAACTACTGGATCAACTCGGCGATCGTGGGCGGCGAAGGCCCGGGCACCCCGAACGACTGGGGGCTGTGCGTGCTGCTGAACAAGAGCGCGCGCGGCTTCTTCCGGGCCACGCAGATCACCGACGGCGACGTCGTGGACGGCCGGGTGCACACCATGGCCGTGACGTGGTCCGACGTGTCGTACGCGGGCAACGACGGGATCATGCGCTTCTACGTCGACGGCGTGCTGAAGGGCGTGTCGGGCGTCGAGGACGGCGGCGACGGCATCTTCAACGACGGCTTCGCCATCGCGGCCAGCGAGGACGGGAGCTCGTACTTCTACACCGGCACGATCGGCGAGCTCCGCATCTACGACGCGGTCGAGGACGTGGCCGCGCTGCACGAGGCCATGACGGACCAGGCCGGCCTCGTCGGCCGCTGGGTGGCGGACGACTGGAGCGGCAGCGGCAACTGGCTCGACCGCGTGAAGGGGTGGGCCGCCGTGCCCGCCGGCAGCCCGGCGAAGGCGAACAACGCCCTGCAGACGCTGGCCGTGACCAACGGCGTGTACTTCAACGGCAGCTCGCGGTTCGACGTCTCGGCGGCCAACAACCCGGCCGTCGGGGCCACAAAGTTCACGGTCATCGCCTCGTTCAAGACCACCACGGGCGGCGCCAACAACAACGACGTCGACTGGTGGAACAACACGGGCATTGTCGGGGCCGAGGCGCCGGCCAACCACAACGACTGGGGCCTTATGCTGCTCCAGAACGGCAGCGCGAAGTGCGCGCTCACGACCGAGCGCCTGACGGACGGCAGCGTGATCGACGGCCGGCTGCACACGCTCGCGCTGACGTGGTCGGACCCGTCGTTCGGGGGCGACGCCATGCTGCGCCTCTACGTCGACGGGGTGCTCAAGGCGACGCACAACGGGCACAATGCCGACGTGGACAACGGGATCTACAACTACGCGTTCGCCATCGCGGCCGGCTACTCGGGCGCGGCCACCTACTACACCGGCACGCTCGGCGAAGTGCGGCTCTACAGCCAGGTCAAGGATATCGGCCAGCTGCACAGCGACATGACCGGCAAGGGGCTGTTCGCGCACTGGCACGCCAACGACTTCGCCGGCGCCAACTGGGTCGACCGCATCCAGGGCGTCCAGGCGGTCAAGGTCGGCAGCCCGGCGGCGGTGGTCAAGGGCCTGGACCACATCAACGGCGTGCAGTTCGGCGGCAGCGACCGCTTCGACGTGGCGCAGGCGGACAACCCGGCCGTGGGCAAGCTGCGGTTCACGCTGGCGGCCTCCTTCCGGACGCTCACGCCCGGCGCGAACGACTCGGCCAACTTCTGGGAGAATTCGGCGTTTGTCGGCGGCGAAGCCGTCGGCACTGAGCGCAACGACTGGGGCCTGTGCCTGCTCCAGAATCAATCCCTCCGCGGCTACTGGGCCAACCAGCCGGTGGACTACGCGGGCGGCGTCCTGGACGGCTGGCGGCACACGCTCGGCCTGACGTGGACCGACCGGTCCGCGGGCGGCGACGCGCGCATGCGCTTCTACGTCGACGGTGTGCTGCGCGCCACGACCGCGCCGGCGGACTACTACGACGGCGTCGACGCCGCGGGCTTCGCCATCGGCGCGAACCAGTATGGCGGCGCCTACTACTACACCGGCCAGCTTGGCGAGGTGCGGATGTACGACAACACCCCGGACATGCTGTGGCTGCACTACGACCTGCTGCCGCCGCAGCGGGGATCCGTGTTCCTCATGAAGTGAGCGCGCCGCAGGCGCCCGCCCCGGCGCCCCGCGGGCCGAGCCGGGCTGTTCCCACGCTGCTGGCAGCGAGACGGAGGTGAAGCCGTATGACACGATGGCGGGCGGGTATCCTGGCGTGGTCTCTGCTTGGCGCGGCCCCCGCGGTACAAGCCGCCCTGGTCGGGCACTGGCATGCCGACGACTGGGCGGGCGGCACCAACCTCTGGGTGGACCGGGTGGGCGCCTGGCCCGCCGCACCGGCGGGCGATCCGCTCCCGTCGTACGGGGCGTTCCAGGGGGCGCGGGGCATCCTCTTCGACTCGGACGATCGCTTCGACGTAACCTCCACGAACAATCCGGCCGCGGGCAAGACGCATTTCACGCTGATCGCGCTGTTCAAGACCGGGACGCCGGGGGTCAACAACAACGTCCAGTACTGGTTTAACGCCGCCGTCGTCGGGGGCGAGGCGCCGGGCACGCCGAACGACTGGGGCCTCTGCCTCCTGCAGCGCGGGACGGCCCGCGGGTACTTCGGCGGCGCGTACGTGGATACGGGGGCGGAAGGGTACGTCGTCGACGGCCGGGCGCACACGCTGGCCCTCACGTGGGCCGACCCGACCGACGGAGGCGACGGCAGCCTGCGGTTCTACGTGGACGGCGTCCTGCGCGGCGAGACCGGCGCGCAGGACGGCGGCGCAGGCATCTCCGCCACCGGCTTCGCGATCGGCGCCAACCAGTACCAGGGGACGGCCTGCTTCGTCGGTGCGATCGGCGAGGTGCGGATGTACGACTCCGTCGAGGATGTCGCCGCCCTGCACGGGGCGCTGACGGCGCCGGCGCCCGGCCCGCGCCTGATCGCGCGCTGGGTGGCTGACGACTGGTCCGGGACGGGCGCCTGGCTGGACCGCGTCGGGGGCCGGGCCGCCGTGCCCGCGGGCGATCCCGCGGTGACCAACGGCGCCATCGGCACCTCCGCCGTCACGAACGGCATTGCCTTCGACGGCGACGATCGCTTCGACGTGACGCTCGCCAACAACCCCGCTGCCGGCAAGGCGCGGCTGACGCTGATCGCCTCGTTCAGAACCACGACGCCGGGCCTCAACGACAACGCCAACTTCTGGGAGAACTCGGCGGTGGTGGGGGGCGAGTCGGGGGGTGCGCCCAACGACTGGGGCCTGTGCGTGCTGGCCAACGGCAGCGCGCGCGGCTACTTCAACGACTACGCGCCCACCGCCGGCTCGGTGGTGGACGGCCGGCTCCACACGCTCGCGCTGACGTGGTCGGACCCGACGTCGGGCGGCGACAGCGTGCTGCGCTTCTACGTCGACGGCCTGTGCAAAGGCACGGCGGGCACGACCGACGGCGGCAGCGGGATCGTCAGCAACGGCTTCGCCATGGCGGCCAACTTCCTCGGCGGGACGGGGTATTTCACGGGCACGCTCGGCGAGATCCGGATGTACGACGCGATCGAGAACGTGCCCGCGCTGCACGCGGAGCTGGCGCCGGGCGGCGACCCGCTCCTCCTGCGCTGGGTCGCCGACGACTGGAGCGGCGCGGGCGACTGGCGGGACCGCATGCGCGGGTGGCCCGCCGTGCCCAGTGGCGACCCGTCGGTCAGCAATCGTGCGCTGCGGGCGCTGGCCGTGACGAACGGCGTCTTCTTCGACGGCGACGACCGGTTCGACGTGGCCGGCAGCCACCCGGCTGCAGGCGCCACGCGGTTCACGGCGATCGTCTCGTTCCGCACGCGGTCGCCCGGCGTGAACCTCGATCCGTTCTACAGCAACTCCGCGCTGGTGGGAGGTGAAGCCGCGGCTGCGCCCAACGACTTCGGGCTGTGCCTGCAGTCCGATGGCAACGCGCGCGCCTACCTGTCCGCCGTGGCCGTGGCGGGCGGCAACGTGGCGGACGGCCGGCTGCACTCGCTCGCGATGACCTGGTCCGACCCGCACTACGGCGGCGACGCCATGATCCGCCTCTACGTGGACGGCGTGCTCAGGGCCACGCACCACGGGCACACCCCGACCGGCTACAACGACGGCGGCGACGGGATCGTGAACAACGGCTTCGCCATCGGCGCCAACCAGCTCGGTGGGACGTTCTACTACACGGGCGCCATCGGCGAAGTCCGGATGTACGGCGACCTGATGGATGTTGGCCGGCTGCACCGGGAGATGGCCGCGGGGGGGCTGGTGGGACAGTGGGTGGCGAACGACTGGCGGGGCGCCGGCAGCAACTGGGTGGACCGCGTACAGGGCCGCGTGGCGAGGGCCTCCGGCGATCCGGCCAGCATCGCAGGCGGCATGTCGAACCGCGACGCCGTGGAGTTCGACGGCGACGACCGGTTCGACGTGGCGGCCGCCGACAACCCCGCCGCCGGACGGCTGCAGTGCACCGTGGCGGTGTCGTTCCGCACGGCGACGCCAGGCGCGAACAATA
The DNA here is from genome assembly GCA_964402115.1 of uncultured Victivallales bacterium. Taxonomy (GTDB): domain Bacteria; phylum Verrucomicrobiota; class Kiritimatiellia; order UBA8416; family CAYOBW01; genus CAYOBW01. The sequence goes on along the minus strand of CAYOBW010000347.1, from coordinate 714 downwards.
ACGCCAACCACTGGGAGAACTCCGCGCTCGTCGGCGGCGAGGCGCCGGGCACCGAACGCAACGACTGGGGGCTCTGCCTGCTGCAGGGCGGCACGGCGCGCGCCTATTTCGGCAACGTGTCCCTGGCGGACACGCTCGGCCTCGTCGACGGCCTGCGCCACACGCTGGCCCTCACGTGGTCCGACCTGAGCGCCCGCGGGGACGCGCGGATGCGGCTGTACGTGGACGGCGTCGTGCGCGGCACGAACGCCGTCGCGGACTGGCTCGATGGCGCCGACGCCGCCGGATTCGCGATCGGCGCCAACCAGATCCTCGGCACGGCCTACTACACCGGCCTGGTGGGCGAGGTGCGCATCTACGACACCGTCGCGAACGTCGCGAAGGTCCACGCCGAACTGCTGACCGCGCGGGATGCCGTTTCGGGCACGCTGCTCCTGGTGCGCTAGCTGCGTGCCGGATTGCGCGCTTTGCTGTGGGTCAAGTGCCAATGTGGGCTCCGCCCACAACCCTCACCCCGGCCCTCTCCCAGAGGGCGAGGGTGGAAACAACTCGCTTTCTTGTTGTCGTTGTCGTGCCGTAAGGCACGAAGTGTCTCATTGTTGGCGCGATATGCGCTCTACCGGCCGGGGACGGCCGGCTCCACGCCTCGTCGCCTGCCCACTGGGAGCGGGGGCGTCCCGCCCAATGCCACTAACATTTCGGACCATGCACACC
>CAYOBW010000346.1:0-6986 GCA_964402115.1 uncultured Victivallales bacterium | reverse complement strand
CAGAGGCCATCCGGACGGCCGATGATTCCGCTCCTCGTCTCTCAAACGAACCCCTCCGGAGGTGGAATGCGCCCATCCGTTCTGGCGCGTAAGTCTTCGACCCCTATTCGAGGATCACGCGGTACATGCGCGCCGGGGTCGTGGCATTCAGGCGGCGGCGCGTCTCGCCAGCATCGCCGGAAACATTCGTAGCATCCGGTTGCCAGTCAGGGTTCCCCGGCGGCGCCCCCTCGATCCGGAAACGCGTACCCGTTTGCGACGGCCAGCGAAGCGTGGAGACCTGCCCCGTGGCAGCGATGAAGGCCCGAAAGGCGGAGACGGCGTTCAAGGGATCGGTGCCGAGGCGGATCTCCGCCCCGTCCGGCGTACCGTCACCGTCGCTGTCGGCCTTGTCCGGGTCGGTTTCGCCCGGGTCCACAACCCCATTGCCGTTCGCATCTTCGCTGTTGTCGCTGCGACCGTCGCCATCGACATCGACAGCCGGCAGCAGGGGCAGCGCGAACGGGTCGTCGGCGCCTGTGGCCGTGATGACCGGCCACTGCGCTCCCGAGGCGGAGAGCGTACGCCCCATCCTCCGGGCCAGGGCCATGACACGCTCCGGCTGGCCCGCAGCAAGGTCGTTGGCTTCGCCCACGTCCGCGGCCAGGTTGTAAAGCTCGAACGTACCCGGTGCGTAGCGGTAGATCAGTTTCCAGTCGCCCTCGCGCAGCGTCGTGAAGTAGTCGCCGTTGTGATCGTGGGGGTAGTGGACCAGCAGTTCCTGCGGCCGGTGATGCCCCGCCTGGCCGGCGAAATAGGGGCGCAGGTCATAACCGTCGGCCGGACCGCCGTACGACACGCCGCCCACCCCCAGCAGCGTGGGAAAGAGATCGAAGGCCGCCACGATGTCCGCGCAACGGCTGCGACCGGCGATGGGCAGGTCTTGCTGAAAGGCGTTGCCCGCGTCCGGCCGGGCCCAAGTCACAAGCAGCGGCACGCGCACCCCGCCCTCCCATTCCGTACCCTTCTTGCCCCGCAGCGGCGGCGCGTTGTTGGCTGCGATCGGATTGTCGCTGCCGTTGTCGCCAAGGAAGACGACCAGCGTGTCGCGGGCAACGCCCAGCGCCTCGAGCCGGGCCAGGATGTCGCCGAGCGACTTGTCCATCCCTTCGAGCATCGTGGCGAAATTCAGCGCATTGCCGCTGAGTCCGGGGTAGTTGGCGGCAAACCGGCTGTCGGACGTGAACGGGCCGTGCACGGCGTAGTGGGCCATGTAGGCGAAGAATGGCACGCCGTTGCTCACGGCTGCGCCGATGGCCGTGTTCATCTCCGACGTCAGGGCTTCGGTCAGGAAGATGTCCTGACCGTGGTACGCTGCGAGCCCGGTCACGTGGTGGTCGCCGGTTCCGAAGTTCGCCGTGCCGAGGTAGCTGGCCGGGTTACCGATTGCACTGCCCGCAATGTTCACGTCAAACCCGATGTTCCGCGGATCGGCGCCAAAGTAGGGCGCCGCGCCGAAATGCGCCTTGCCGCACAGGATGGTCCTGTACCCCGCGGCGGCCAGCAGGCGCGGCAGGGTTACATCCCCGGCGTCCAGTCCGCGCCGCCGCCAGTGCGCGGGCGAATCGTGGGTCGGCGTGGTGTTGAGGCCGTTTTCGCTGCCGTCGACGGACGTCCAGCTCGTGATATGATGCCGAACCGCGTTCATGCCCGTCATCAGGCAAGAACGGGTGGGCGTGCACACGGGCATGGCGTAAGCCGTGGTGAACGTCATGCCGCGTGCGGCCAGCGTTTCCATGTTGGGCGTGCGGTAGATCCGGTTCATCGCGGTTACAACCGGCACGCCGTTCGTGTCGTAGAAAGGCACGGACGTATCCTGCGTGCCCATGTCATCGACGAGGAATACGAGGATGTTCGGCCGTGGCGGGCCGACGCCGACGCGCAATGTGGCCGCACTCGTCCCGTTCGCGTTCGAGGCGGACAGCGTGAAGACCGTCGTCGTCGACGCGGTGAAGCTCCACGCGCCTGTGCCGACCGTGGTCAGGCCGGTCACGTCGCCGGGCGACGGCGCGATGCTCAGCGCGTCAGCTCCCCCGACCTCCCACGAGAGCCTGACGGTCGCGCCCGTGACCACATACCCGTCGTCCGCGCGAAAGGCCAGAATGCGGGGGGGGCGCCGCGGCGCGCCGGGAACGATGGCCAACCCGTTGATCGCCGAGCGCGCATCCGCGACGCCCGCGCTGCCGCGGAGCGTGAAGCTGTCGCCCGCCAGTCCCTCCAGAACGGCGTAATTACCACCCTCCGCGAATGACCCGCCGAATGTGCCGCTGTCCTCGATGGCGGCGAACGCGGCGCCGGCCGTGTACGGCATCCGGCGGTTCGTGTCGTTCGAGTCGCCATAGACCACAACGTGAAAGCCGGACGTGAACGCGGGCGGCAGACCGCTCACCGTCACACACTCGTCAGCGCGGACCCCGTGCCAGCCCTCCATCATCACGAAATCCTTGCTCCGCGCCCCCCAGCCGTTGCTGTTATAGCCACTGTAGCCGCAGCGGCCGCTGAGCATGGCGCCCGACGGCGTGCCGTCCGCCAACACGAGGGGGACATTCGTGAAACTCAGGCCCAGCGCAGCCGCGTTCTGAACGCTGTTCCAGGCGGTGGCGGCGGTGTTGACCACGGACCCCTGGTTGGTCGGCGCCGCGCCTGCTGCCATGGCACCGACCGTGGTAACGCCATTGTGGAACGCAACCTGGATCGGCAGGGCGGGAAGCTCGGGCGGCAGGGCCACGATCTGGAAGCCGTTTAGCGCGCTGCGTCCGCCCTGGTTCGAACCGTGGATCGTGAACGCGGCCGCCCGCAGGCCGCTGACGAGCACGTAGTTGCCATTCGTGGTAGCCGTCGCCGCTGACGTGCCTACGGCCGGCGCCCATTCCAGGTACCCGTCGTCGTTGACGTCGCCGTCGGAGGTGGCCTGCGTCTTGAGCCAGCGGGTCTGATCCACACCGTTTCCCCCCGGCCCCTCCACCACGTGCAGGGCCTGCGTGCGCGCCACGGCACCGAGATCGCTGAACAGCACGACCCGGTAACCGTGGTTCGTGAACGCCGCGCCCAGGCCCGACACGGTTACGCTCTCCGAGTTCAGCAGGGCGAGGTACGACTGCATCAGGCCCGCTTCCCCGACGGCGCCACGGTTGGCGGTGCTGTCTGTCGCGTCCGACCAGCCTGCGTAGAGCCCGCCGGCTGCGCACGCTGAGGTCAGCGTCGCCGCCGTGTTGCCGTCGCGGTCCCGCAGCACCAACGCGGCGCCGCCCTGGGTGGCTGCGATCAAGTTGGTCGGCGTGCCAACCGTCGACAGGCGCAGCAGAGCGTGATTCCAGGCCGCGCCCGGCGCCGGGATGCCGCCCAGCGCCAGCGAGCCGGCGCTCTCGTCCCGGTCCACGCTGTTGTTGTCGTTGGTGCCGAGCGCGAAGTTGACGCTGATGCTGGCCGGTTCAACCGCCAGACCGGCGCCAACGACCCCGAGGGTGAGAATCACTGTAACCTGAGCAAACACGTGCATGCCGGATGCCCCCACGGACCGCCGGCGCATGCAGCGAATACCGCGCCAGCCGCCCTGTCAGCAGAGTAGTGAAGAAAGCCCATCCATGTCCATGCCAACGAATGCCCAATAGGCGTCCGCCCGCTCATGCGTGGGCTTGCATTTGAGTTGGCAACAACTGCACTATCGAGGCCGTGCAGCTAGCTGGAAACGGAAACGTGCAGAACGACTTTCTCTTACAGGTGCAGGACGTGTCGAAAGCCTTTCCAGGCGTGCAAGCCCTGGACCGCGTCCGGCTCGATGTCGAACCCGGCAAGGTTCATGCCTTGCTGGGCGAGAACGGTGCTGGAAAGTCCACGCTGATGAACATCATGGCCGGGCTCCTCACACCCGACGCAGGCACGCTGACGTTCAAGGGGCAAGCCGTCAGCATCCAGACACCGCACCGGGCCCGGCAGCTGGGCATCGCCATGATCCACCAGGAATTGCACCCCTTCCCCAACCTGACCGTGGCCGAGAACATCGGCATCGGCCGCGAGCCAACCCGGTGGATTCCCGGCTGGCTCGACAAGGCGGCCATGAACCGCGAGGCCGCGGCCCTGCTGCAGCGGCTCGGCGTCACGCTCGCGCCGACGCGGCCGATGAGCACGCTGAGCGTGGCCGAGATGCAGGCCGTGGAGATCGCCCGCGCCCTGGCCGGAAACGCGGCGGTCCTCATCATGGACGAGCCTACCTCCGCCATCTCCGAGCGCGAGGTCGCGGCGCTGTTCGGCATCGTCCGCGACCTCAAACAACGTGGCGTGGCGGTCATCTACATTTCGCACAAGTTCAGCGAGATCTTTGCCGTTGCCGACACCGTCACCGTGCTGCGCGACGGACGCCATGTGGCGACGGCTGCGGCTGCTGAGCTTGACGAGCAGAAACTGATCGCGCTCATGGTTGGCCGCGCGCTCGCCCCACCCGCGTCCGGGCGCGCCGGAACCGGGGAGCCGGTGCTTGCGGTTAATGGCCTGGCCAGGGGGGAGGCGTTCCGCGATGTCAGCTTCACCCTGCACGGCGGGGAAGTGCTTGGCCTGGCGGGCCTGATGGGAGCCGGACGGACGGATGTGGCACATGCGATCTACGGCCTGGAGCCGGCAACTGCCGGCGAGATTCGCCTCAGGGGCAAGCCCTTGCGCATCGCCCGACCGGCCGACGCGATCGCGGCCGGTATTGCCCTGGTCAGCGAGGACCGCCGGCAATTCGGCCTGGTGCCACAGATGTCGCTTGCCCACAACATCACCCTCGCCAGCCTCCGCGACCGGATCGTTGACCGGCGAGCGGAGCACGCCGCGGCGGACGAGCAGATCCGGGCACTCGCGATCAAGGCGACGAACCGCAACCAGCCGGTTTCGCACCTCAGCGGCGGAAACCAGCAGAAAGCGGTCATTGCCAAGGCGCTGCTGACGGAGCCGGACGTCCTCATTCTCGACGAGCCAACGCGCGGCATCGACATCGGCGCCAAGGCGGAGGTGTACGCGATCGTCAAGCGGCTTGCCCGCGCCGGCAAGGCGATCCTGCTGATTTCATCGGAGCTGTCGGAACTGCTGGCGCTAAGCGACCGGATCCTCGTCATGCGCCAGGGCGTACTGACTACCGAGCTGGATCCTTGCCGAACCTCGCAGGAGGAGATTCTGAAGTTCGCCATGCCACTCTGAAAGAGGGTTTTCGCCCATGCGCCATTCACCTGCCATCAAATCGTGGGGCCTCGTCATTGCGCTTGTTGCGATAGGCGCGATCCTAGCGTTTGCGAAGCCGACTTTTCTCACGGTGCCGAACCTGGTTAACGTGATCCGGCAGATCTCCATTAACGGGATCCTGGCGGTTGGGGTAACGTTCGTCCTGCTGACCGGTGGCGTGGACCTGTCGCTTGGATCGCTGGTGGCCTTGTCTGGCGTGACTGCGGCGAGCCTGTGTCAGCCGGACTCCCCGGTCATCTTGCCGGTGCTGACGGGCGTGTTGACCGGCGCGGCGTGCGGCGCGGTCAATGGCCTCGTGGTCGCCAAAGGGAAGGTCGCGCCTTTCATCGTGACGCTGGGAATGATGACCGTAGCACGCGGGCTCGCGCTGGTGATCAGCGGCGGGCGGCCGGTATCGAACCTGTCCCCGGGATTCACGCGGCTTGGCGGCGATGTGGCGGGCGTGCCGATTCCCGTCCTCGTGCTGGCAACGGTCGCGCTGGTGTCGTTCGTGTGCCTGAACAACCTGCGGTTTGGCCGGCACCTGTTTGCGGTTGGAGGCAACGAGAAGGCGGCGCGGGCGTCGGGCATCAACGTGGACGCCGTCAAGGTGGTTGCGTACACCGTGTGCGGTGCGCTGGCTGGGGTGGCCGGCGTGGTGCTCGCAGCGCGCATCACCACGGGACAGCCGAATGCGGGCGTCGGCTACGAGCTCGATGCGATCGCGGCAGTGGTGATCGGCGGAACCAGCTTGTCCGGCGGCGTCGGTGGTGTCGGCGGAACGATCCTGGGCGCGTTGCTGATGGGCGTGATCAACAATGGGCTGGATTTGCTGAATGTATCTTCGTACTACCAGGCGATCGTGAAGGGGCTCATTATCGTAGGGGCGGTGTGGCTGGATCGTAACAGGGGGAGAACATGAAAAGGATCGCTGTCTTGGTGGTGATTGTTGCGCTGTGCGGCTGTGGCAGGCAGAAAACGGCTCCGGCCGGGGAGCGGCAGCTCGTCATCGGCGTGTCGCTGCTGAACCTGTCGAGCGAGTTCATCGTGATGTTGAACAAGGCGATGGCGGCCAGGGCTAAGGAACTGGGCGTGAGGCTGGTTGTCAACGACGCCCAGCGCAACGCCGAGCGTCAGGTCCAGCAGGCTGAGAGCTTTGTCGCGCAGAAAGTGGACGCCATCATCCTGAACCCGTGCGAGGTCGAGGCCAGTTCGCCAGCCGTGGACCAGGCGAAGGCGGCCGGTATCCCCATCGTGAACATGAATTCCGACACCAAGTCCGTGCCGACGGCGTTTGTCGGCTCGCGCGACGAGGAGTCCGGACAACTCGCCATGGCGTACATCGCCACACGGCTCCATGGCACGGGCAACGTCGTCATGATGCAGGGCTTCATGGGCCAGGCCGCTCAGATCAAGCGTGACCGCGGCGCCCGCGACATTCTGGCGAAACACCCCGGCCTGAGACTGATGGCCGACCAGACGGCCGAATGGGACAGGGCGAAGGCCATGAGCCTGATGGAGAACTGGATTCAGTCGTACGGCACGAACATCCGCGCCGTGTTCGCGCAGAACGATGAGATGGGCATGGGCGCGTTGCTGGCACTGGAGCGGGCAAAGCTGAAGGATAAGGTGATCGTCGCCAGCGTCGATGCGATTGCCGACGCACTGCAGGCAGTCAAAGACGGCAGGCTGGATGCGACCGTGTTCCAGGACGCCCGCGGGCAGGGCGGCACGGCGGTAGACGTTGCCGT
>CAYOBW010000345.1:0-6994 GCA_964402115.1 uncultured Victivallales bacterium | reverse complement strand
CTCACGTCGGGGGCTACGCGCTACGCACCCATTCCCTCCCCGTAGCTGCCGCCGTGAGGCGGCGGACGGCATCGTCAAGCCGCCCGTCCCCCTCCTCACGTCGGGGGCTACACGCTGCGCACCCCTTCCTCCCCGTAGCTGCCGCCGTAAGACGGCGGATCCCCATCCCTCGTCCTCGTCCTCGTCCTCGTCCTCGAATCACCGGCGGACGGCATCGTCAAGCGCCCCGTCCCCCTCCTCACGTCGGGGGCTACGCGCTGCGCACGCGCTTCCCTCCCCCAACCGCTGGGTTGACCAAGAAGTCAGTTGCGCTAACGCGCATGCTTTGGGTAGAATTCCATAAGTACGCCGGCGCCTGACCCATCTGGTCAGGCGCTACGCAGGCAGGCCGGCTTCCAGCGATAGGAGCAGCGGATGAATATGAGCACGACGTGCGGTTCGACGGGCGGACGATGGTTGGCCGCGGCGGTTGCGGCGGCGTGGATCAGTTCCGGTCCCGCGCGGGGGGCGGACTTAACGTGGGACGCGACCACCGGCAGCGCCGGCGCGCAGGACGGCGCGGGGAGCTGGGACACCGGCGCCAACAACTGGTGGACGGGGTCCGCCAATGCCTTGTGGAACAACGCCACGCCCGATACGGCCTACATTGGCGCCGGGAATGCCGCCGGGGCGACCCTTACCATCGCGGCCGGCATGTCGGCGGCCGCGCTGAACCTGCGCGCGCCGGGCAGCGGTTCCTACACGCTGACCGGCGGAGATCTGACTCTCGGCGCGGGCGGTTTGAGCACGCTTCGCCCGGGGCCTGTACTGGATGCGGTCAGCGTCGGCGCGGCCGGCGCGTACTCGCTGCGCAAGTTGCGCAGCGCCTACGCGGGTGCGGCCGTGCGCGTGCGCCGGTCCTCCGACGACGCGGAACAGGACATCGGGTTCACGGCATCCGGCGATCTTGACACCGGCGCCTTGACGACTTTTCTCGGTGCGGACACGGCCTATGTCCGCACCTGGTACGATCAGAGCAGCAACAGCCGGCATGGACAGCAGACCGCCGCGGCCGACCAGCCGATCCTCCAGATCACGGACGGCCGGTGGGCGCTGGTCGGAGATGGAACCGATTACTTCGCCCTCTCCGGAGTCACCGTCGCGAACATGACGGCGGCGGGCGCCAGCGGAACGGCGCTGCTGGTGGTTCGCGCGGCAGCCATCAATCAGTACCTTTTCGGGTACACCGGCACGGGGCGTTGGTCCACGCATCTCAACTACGGCGATAGCACGTTGTACTTCGACGCGGGCGGGACGACGGCCGGTAGCGGGCGCATCTCCATCGCCAACTCCGGGAACAACAACGTGTGGCAGCAGTACACGCTCTGGCGTAACGGCGTCAACAAGGCGATCCGTTGGGGTGGCAGCCAGCGCACGGCGGCGGCCGGCGCCGCGCAATCCGCCGCGACGACGGGTGGGTGGGAAGTCATGGGCGTTTCCGGCGCCGCCGCAAAGGCGCGCAGTCCGCTCACGGAGTATCTCCAGTTCGCCAGCGGGCTCGCGACGGGGGACATGCTGCTGCTCGAATGGAGCCAGTCGGCGTACTGGGGGCTGGCGGGGCCGACATTCTCGGCGACGGTGAACACGCCGATCACGCTCGGCGCGTCGCAGGGGTGGGACATCGGCGCGGGGCATACCGTGACGGTCGGCGGGGCCATCGGCGGCGCGGGTTTTTCTCTGACGATCAATGGCGCCAGCGGCCTGAACAACACCGGCACGCTGCTCCTGGGCGGCGCGAACACCTACGACGGCGGCACGACGATTTCGGGCGGAACGGTGCAGCGCAATGCGTCCGATGTGCTGCCCGACACCGGCACGGTGACGGTGAACGGCACGGCCGTATTCAATACGGTAGGCGCCAGCTACACGGATACCATCCAGAACCTGACCCTCAACTCCACGGGTCAGAATGTCATCAGCGGACTGAACATCACCGGAACCCTCAGCATCCAGGGGGGCACGACGCACGACCTCAACAGCAGCGCCTCGGCCACGGCGGCGACGATGAGCATGAGCGGCGGCAGCGTGCTGCGCCTGGGCGCCAACAGCGGCGACACGACGCTGCATGTCGGCTCGGGCGGGCTGACCATGGACGGGGCCACGCTGCAATTCGGCCAGCTCGGCGGGGCGTACACCGCCCAAGTCAACCTCGGCGGCAACTTCACCGGCAGCAGCTCCAATGCGATCTCCAACCCCAACGCCGCGGGCCCGCGGCTGCTCGACCTGCAGGGCGCCACCCGCACGTTCGACATCACCGGCGGCGCCACGACGATTGCGCCCGTCATCCAGAACGGCGGCCTGACCAAGACCGGCGCCGGCACCCTGATCCTGACGGGGGCGAATACCTACGGCGGCGCCACGACTCTGAGCGGCGGCACACTGGTGCTGGACAGCGCCGGGGCCATCGGCAGCAGCGGAACGATCAATTTCAACGGCGGCGCCTTGCGGTTCAGCGCAGCCAACACCACCGACTACTCCGCCCGCTTCGGCGCCTCGGCCGGCCAGGCCTACAACCTGGACACGGCCGGCCAGGACGTCACCCTGGCCACCGCCCTGACCAGTAGCGACGGCACGCTGACCAAGCAGGGCGCCGGCACGCTGACCCTCTCCGGCGGCAACACTTACGGCGGCGGCACGACGGTGAACGGGGGAACCCTGAAGGCCCCGTTGGCGGCGGCGTTGCCGGGCTACGGCACGGCGGGCAAGGTGACCGTCGCGGGCGGGGCCACGCTGGTCGTCAGCTACGGCGGCGCCGGCGAGTGGGCGGGCGGGGATCTCGACGCGCTCCTGGCCAACAACGGCGCCGGTTTCGCCGCCGGCGCGGCGCTGGCGCTGGATACCGCCAACGGCAGCGCCAGCTACGGCAGCATCGCCGCCGCCAGCCTGGGCCTGACCAAGAGCGGCGCGAACACGCTGACCCTCACCGGCGCGAACACCTACGGCGGCGGCACGCGCGTCAGCGCCGGCACGCTGGCCCTCGGCGCCGGCAGCTCGCTCGCCGCGACTCCCTCGATCACCGTGGCCGACGGCGCCGTGCTCGACACCACCGCCAGCGGCGGCCTCACCCTCGGCGCCACCCAGACGCTGACCGCCGGACGGACGTCCGGGGCGGCCGCGGACATCAACGGCAACCTCGCCTGCGACGGCACGCTCAACGTGGCCGGCACGGCCGTGGGCGGCACCCTGACCGTCAACGGCGATCTGAACCTGACCGGCAGCAGCCTCGTTTTCGACCTCGGGACCGCCGCGGACCAGATCGTGGTCCAGGGTCAACTGAACGTCGGCGTGGAGCTGCTGGGGTTCTCCGACTTCACCTTCGGCCCCCTGCCCGGCTTCAGCCCGACATCCACGTACGTGCTGATCGACGCGGCGACCCTCGCCCCGGGCTGCGCACTCGATCCCGCCGACCTGCACGGCACGATCGACGGCCTGCGTTACTCGCTCACGCTCGTCCCCGCGACCGCCCAACTCGTGCTGGTGTCGGAGGACGTGGGACAGGGCTCGCTTTTCAGAATGCGGTAGGGAGGATGAAGCATGAACTGGATGAACTCAATTGTGAACCTTGTCGAACGACTGCGCGTGGGATCGTTGTCCCCCACCCCGGCGCACCGGCGCGGACGCCTGTGCGCGCGAATCGGCGCAAGCGCGCTGCTCCTCGGCTTCCTCGTGTCGGCTCAACCGGCGGGGGCGATCACGTACTGGGATACGGCCACCGGCAACTGGAACACCTCCGGGAACTGGCACAACGGACTGCCTGCCGGCGGCAATGCAGCGTATATCGGGAACAACGGAACGTGCACCTATAACGCCGGCACGCTCACGATCAGCGGCCTGAAGGTCGGCGTCGATTCGGGAGACCCAAGCTGTCCCGCCGGCCTTAACGGGGATGGTATCTTGACCTTCGCAACAGGCGCCCTGACCGTCAGCGGCGACATCATCCTCAACCGGAGCGGCAATGCAGGCCGGATCAACCTGAGCGGCGGCACCCTCAGGGGCAACAACGGCGTCACCACGCAGGGCAGCACGGGAGGCGCCACGATCAACATGACCGGCGGCACGCTCAACATGAATACGAAGAGCATTGTCTCTTCCGTGGACAGTTTCATCTTCAGCGGCGGCACGCTCCAGAACGTCGTCAACGCCACGATCACGTCGATTGCCAACAGCGGCACGGTTTCGGGACTGACCGGCACGCTCACCATCAAGGACACGGGCACCTACAACGGCAATATCGCCGGAACCGCCGGCAAGGTCATCATGGCAGGCACAGGCAACTGGCTCTGGATGGGCGGCAGCAGCACCTACACGGGCGGCACGACCGTCAACACGGGCGGCGGCATCGTGGCCACGGCCAATAACGCCCTGAGCACCTCGGGAACGGTGACGATCAACGGCGGCGGCAGCCTGGCCATAGCTGCGGGCGTCACCATCGCCCGGCCGATCACGATCAGCGGCGCCGGTTTCAGCGCTAACGGCGCCTTCAAGGCCTATACCGCCGGCACGGCCACGATCTCCAGCACGGTCACGATGGCCGGCAATACCACGATGAACTGCGCCGCCGCGGGACAGAACCTGACCATTACACCGGCCATTGCGGGCTCGAGCGCCTACGTGCTCACCAAGGCCGGCGCCGGACTGCTGACGCTCACCGCCCCGAACAGCTTCAAGACCATCAGCATCAGCGGCGGCGGGTCGATCGCGGGCGGCCTGTTGACCCTGAGCAACACCGGACTGGTCGCCATCAGCAACACCGCCGACAACAACGTCATCTCCAGCAATATCGAACTCGGTTCCCAGAACACGGCCACCGACTGTCTCGACATCGGCGGCACCGCCGGCACGCTGACCCTGAGCGGCGTCATCTCCTCCGCCGGCGGCTACGGCATGGACATCTACCCCGTGGCGAGCACGGTGGTTCTGGGCAGCAGCAACACCTACACGGGGCTTACCCGGATCTTCGGCACGCTGCGGCTGGGCATCGCCAACGGCATCAAAGCCGGCAATAACATCTCCGTGAACGCCGGCACGTTCGACATGAACGGTTTCGACCAGACCGTGAACGCCCTGACCGGCGACGGCGCCGTCATGACCGGCGGCGCGATTCTCACCCTCGGCAGCGCCGACAGCACAAGCGCCTACAGCGGCGCCATCAGCGAAGGCGGCAGCGTCACCAAGGCGGGCTCCGGCACGGTCACCCTCTCCGGCGTCAACACCTACACCGGCGGAACAGCCATCAACGCCGGCACGCTGGCGCTGGGCAGCAGCGAGGCTCTGGGCAGCGAGGGCACGCTCAGCTTCGGCGGCGGCGTCCTGCAGTTCAGCGCGGCGAACACCACCGACTACTCCGACCGGTTCAGCACCGCGGCTGCGCAGGCGTACAACCTCGACACGGGCGGCCAGGACGTCCCGCTGGGCACGGCGTTGACCAGCAGCGGCGGCAGCCTGACCAAGCTCGGCGCCGGCACGCTGACGCTCTCCGGCGCCAACACGTACGACGGCGCCACGACCGTGGCGGCCGGCCGCTTGACCCTCGCGGGCAGCGCCACGTCGGCCATCACGGTCAACGGCGGCGCGCTGGGCGGCGAGGGCAGCACGACGGGTAGCCTGAGTATGAACAACGGCACCGTCCTGGCGATCGATCCCACGACCGAAGCCGCCCTGACGGCGAACGGGGTGACCTTCGCCGGCACGGTGAACGTGAGCCTCGACGCGCCGGCAGCGGTCAGCACGTTCACGGTCGTCGACTACGGTGCGGGCACAGTGACGGGCATCGGAAACCTCACGGCCACCGGGTACCGGGCGCCCACCTTCTCGGACGACGTCCTCAACCACCGCGTGCGCCTGGCGTTCGCCAGCGAGGCGCGGACCTGGGGCGGCACGCTGGCCGCGACCTGGGACAGCGGCGTGTCGCTGGCATGGCAGCAGGGCGATCAGAAGTTCTACAACGGCGACCCGGTCACCTTCGACGACACGGCCACCGGCAGCACGACCGTCACGCTGAACGGCACGGTGCTGCCGGCGTCGGTCCTGTTTGCCAACGAGACGAAGCCCTACGACCTGGCGGGCGCGGGCGCGATCGGCGGCGCGACGACGCTGACCAAGAGCGGCGCTGGCACGTTGACGATTCCGACGGCCCAGCCTTACACCGGCGGCACGACGCTCACCGACGGCCGTCTCCGCGTCGGCCACGACGGTGCGCTCGGCGACGGCACGCTGACCCTCGGCGGCGGCGCGCTGTCCAGCGCGAGCGCCGCAGCCCATGCCCTCGCGATGCCGGTGGCGCTCAACGCCGACTTCACGCTGGGCGATGCCACGGACAACGGGGCCCTGACCCTGGCGGGGCCGCTCACGCTCGAAGCCAACGTCGCGGTGCAGGTCCCGACGGATGGGACCGTGCTGCACGCCTTCTCCGGCGACATCGCCGATGGCGCCGGGACGTTCAGCCTGGCCAAGTCCGGCCCCGGCACGCTCGTGTTGAGCGGCGCGAACACTCACCTGGGCGGCACGACGGTCAACGCGGGCACGCTGGCGCTGGCCGGCGGCAGCGCCCTTGCCGATGCGGGCACGGTCATCCTCGCCGACGCGGCCGGGGCCGTCCTGCAGCTCGATGCCAGCGAAACGGTCGGCGCGCTCAGCGGCGGCGGCGCGACGGGCGGCGACGTGCACCTGCAAGGCCACACCCTCACGGTTGACAGCGGCGCCGGCACAACGTACGGCGGCAGCCTCAGCGGCACGGGCGCGCTGACCAAGCAGGGGGCGGAGGCGCTGACCCTCGCGGGCGTCAACACCTTCAGCGGCCTCACGACGGTCAAAGCGGGCACGCTCACGCTGGGCCACGCCACGGACACCCTGGCCGGCCCCGTGACGGTCAACGGCGGCACCCTGGACGTGGATAACCCGGACACGGTGGGCGCGGTCACGCTGATCGCGGGAACGATTTCCGGCGACAGCACGC
>CAYOBW010000344.1:0-7006 GCA_964402115.1 uncultured Victivallales bacterium | reverse complement strand
GGCGTGTCGTCGGGCAGGGCCAGCTCGAACCCGCCGGTGTAGTTGCGGCCCATGTCGAGCACGAAGCCTCCCTCGATCGGCTTCACCGCCGCCAGCCGGATCTCGTCGAGCACGCGATTCGGCTCCATCATCTGCGCGGCAATCACCGGCGTGGGCGGATGGTGGACCGTGGCGTTTGTCCAGGACGAGTCGTCGCAGTCCGTCGTGCTCCAGTTGGGGATCTCCTTCTCCACCTCGACGCGTTCGCCGCCGTAGCCGCCGCTGGTGCCCTTGCCCAGCGGCGTGATGTGGCTGGGCCGCGCCTTCCAGGTGGCGTCGGTGGCGATGGTCAGGGGGGCGCGCCCGTCAAACGTGAGGCTCAGCTCGGCTTTGACCATCGGGCCGACGGCGCCGGCGTTCTTCAGCACGCCCAGCGACCAGCCCCGCCCCAGCCACAGGCCGATGCAGTTCCTGCCTTTGACCAGGTGGCGGGTGATGTCGTGCGTGACGTACAGCCCGCGCTTGCCGTAGTCCGAAACCGCCGGGCTGAGCACGTCGTCGCCCACCTTCTGACCGTTCACGTACAGTTCGTAGTAGCCCAGGGCGCAGACGCAGGCCGTGGCGGCGGCCGGGAGGTTCTCCAGCGTGACGGTCTTCCGCATCCAGGGCAGCGGGCCCTGGTTGTTCGCCATCCAGCCCGCTCCGATCCATTCGCCGCTCCAGTCGGAAGCCGCCAGCGGGCCCACCGTGAACGAAGCCGGCGCGCTCCACGGCGAGGATGCACCGGTCTTGTCCCACACGCGGACCTTCCACCAGCAGCGCGCCCCCTTCGCCAGCGGCTTGCCGGCGTACGGCACCCACTGCGACTGATCGGCTTTGACCTCGCCCGAATCCCACAGGGATCCGCGGCCGGCGGCCAGCGCGGCGGGCGAGTCGGCCACCACCACCTGCCGCGCTGTTTGCGCCAGACCGCGGTCCCCGGGAGGTATCGCCCAGGAGAATCGCGGCAGTGCCCGGTCAATGCCCAGCGGGTTCGTCAGCCCCTCGCAGCGCAGCTGTTCCGGCGCGGCCGGCGCCCCTTGAGAGCCCGACGCCAGGCAGGCCGTTCCCCCCATCAACGCCAGCAGGATTGTCATTTTGTGCATCGTCGGCTCTCCTTCTTGTGAGCGTTCCGATCGCGCCATCCACTTGCCACTAAGCCAACGCCATTTCGACAGCCGCGCGCATGGCGTGCAGGTTCCCGACCGGGGTAGATTCGTTAATGTAGTCGCTGGTGCCAAGGATGAACCGGCCGTGCCGCGCGGTCAGTTCGGCCATTTCCCGCACACGTTGCCGGACGGCGGGAGGACTCGCCTTGCGCAGGAACTCGATCTGGTCGATCCCGCCCATCAGCGCGACGCCGTCCATGGCGCGCATGGCCTCGGCAAGCACCGTGTCGCCGAACGGCGGCGGCGTGAGCGATTCGTAAACGTCCATGCCGATTCCGCGCAGGATCGGCAGCAGTTGCGCGGCCCGCCCGCAGTTGTGGTAGATCGCCCGCCCGCCCATGCCGTGGAGCGCCGCCATCAGACGCGCCTCGTACTCCGCGACATAGCGGTGGAAGTAGTCCGGACCTGTCGTCGTGCCGTTGGCCTCGTTGCCGCCGACACTCAGGAACTCCGCGCCTCCTGCGATGAACTGCCGGATCTTGGCCAGGTTCCGGTCGAAGAAGTAGGCGATCATCTGCCGATAGAACCCCTCGTCATCAAGCGGATCCAGCAGGATGGCGCTGCCGCGCATGAGGAAGGCCACCTCGTTGAATGCGCCTTGGACCCATGGCGCGACAATTCCCCGCTCACCGGTCAGCTCCCGGGCCCGGGCAATGTCGGTCACGTCAAGGGTTGGAACCGGGGGCTGGTAGCGCATGAACAGGTCCAGATCGGCAGGCGACTTGATCGGCGGCTCGGCAACGAAGTAGCTCGATTCATACTCATACAACCGGCCCGTCTGCGTGACGCGCCGCAACTCGCCGCCCGGTGTCCGCACCGTCACCGTGGTCTGCTTCGCCGCCTCGTCGCCGGTTTCGGTCACGCGCGGCGCCCAGTCGGGGCCTTCAAGCGCGAAATCGTCGTAGGCCGGCGTGCAGTTACGGTGAATCAGATCGAAGCCGAACTCCTCGTAGATCGCGACGGTCTCTGCGATCACGTCAACCGCGTTGTCGTGCCGGTGCTCCTTGATGAAGTTGACGTGCAGAAAGGGCGCCAGCGCCGGCCGGTCGACCGGTTGTCCGGCAATCGCGTAAAGAATGCGTTGGCGACCGTTCATTGGACGACTGCCTTGGCGATTCCGGTCATGAACCCGAATCGGATGTAGAGGAACACGGTGAACGAGAAGATGATCAGCCACCACAGAAACGGGCTGCGCAGGCCGCGCGCTTGCTGACGCATTTCCGGCGGCAACCTGAGGCTCTCCCTGTTCCAGATGAGCCCTTTGAGCGCCGCCTCAGGCCGGGGCTTCGTCACCAGGCTCACGGCCACGCAGACCGCCATGCACGTCCAGAAGGCCACACCCGTCCGGTTCATGAACGGCGACAGGTATTGGATAACCGTTCCCGGCAGTTCGGGAGGGGCCAGGTGCGGTATCTTCAGCCCCCCCGTCAGCCAGTCGAGGAACAGTGTCAGCGGGATGGTCAGGAGCCCCGCCGCCAGCGCGCCCCACTGGGTGGTGCGCCGCCACAGGATGCCGAGCAGGAACATGGTCGCGATTCCGGGCGTGAACATGCCGTAAAGGTTGAGCAGATACAGGAAGATCGGCGTGTCCTGCTTGCTCAGCATCGCGATCGCCCACACCATCGAAGCCGTGAACACCACGATCCCCGTGATTCTGCCAAACCGGATCGCCTGGCGATCCGTGGCCTTCTTGTTGATGTACGGGAGGTAGAAATCGACCGTGGCGATCGTTGTGCACGAGTTGACGGCCCCGGACAGGTGCGACATGATCGCGGCGATCAGCCCCGCCATAACCAGCCCCCGCAGCCCGGGCGACAGCAGGTGCTCGACCAGCGTGGGGAACACCATGTCAGGCTTCTCGAGATGCGAGCCGACAATCAACGGGGCAACGAGTCCCGGCATGATATAGATGACCGGCAAGAACACCTGGAAGTAGTTCACGGCGACCACGCCCATCCTGGCGTGCCACTCGTCCTTGGCGGCCAGGCAGCGCTGCACGATGAACTGATTGGCGGCACAGTAGAAGACGCTGATGCACACCAAACCGCCCAGAAACATCGTCCAGGGAAACGACGGATCGGTGGCCGGCAGCAGCAGGTGCCAGTCGTTCCAGCGCTGGGCCAGCCCGTGGAGGCCTCCGACCTGCGGGTGCCAGAGGGCCTTTGCCGCGAGAATCGCCCCACCGCCCATCAGGACCACCAACTGGAGCATCTCGGTCCAGACCACCGCCCGCAAACCGCCGGTGACCGTGTACACGCCCGTAACGGCGGCCAACGCAACGACCGCCTGCCAGATCTCAACCCTCGGAATCAGCGTGTGGACGGCCAAGGCGCCGAGGAACAGCACCGCCGCAATCTCGACCAGCAGGTAAGTCAGGAAGATCAACACGCTGTACACGATCCGGGCCGCCCCCCCATACCGGCGGTCGAGGAATTCCGGCATGGTGTAAAAGCCGTTGCGCAGGTAGAAGGGCAGGAAGATCCAGAGCAGCGCGAAGAATCCCAGGAACACGGCGGGCCAGGCGATGTTCATCGCCGCGAAACCCAGGAAGTAGGCCGTGCCCATGATGCTCACGAAGTGGTGGCTGGAAATGTTGGCGGCGACAATGCTCCCGCCGACCATCCACCAGGGCAGCTTGTCGCCGGCCAGGAAGTAATCGCGCTTGGTGCGCCCGGCGTGCCGCGAGGCCAGCAGGCCCAACACAGCGACCCCGATGAAATAGGCGACGAAGATGCCGATGTCGAGACTGGCGTGAGATCCTCTCATTCCAACCGCCTTTCCGAACGTGCGCCGGCGACGGAATCCAATCGTCGGATGTAATCGCCGAGTCGAATCAACATCTCGCCCGTGTAGGAGGTGCAGTTCGAGAACACCGATCCGTAATTGACTCTGTTCAGGGCGGTCGGGTTTCCCGGCACCGGTTTGTGGCTCATCCAGGTGGGATAATAGCCATCGGGGTGCTGCACCGCGGTCATGGTATCGGCCACGGCCCGGGCCTTTTTCAGCCAGAGTCCGTCCTTTGTCGCGGCGTGAAACGCCATGCACATGCGGATGTAGTGGGCACAATGCCAATCAATAATCGGATAGCAGGCGTACTGTTCGCGCACACCCGGCGTGATGTAGTTGCCGACCGGCTCCCACTCCACGAACTGGTCCTCGATGAATTCCGCCAGGTCGAGGGCGATCGCTGGGTAGCCGTTTTCGGGAGTGGCGCGGCGCAGCAGGTACTCAGCGAACAGTGCGGTGTCGTACCATTCGAGGTTGGCGTACGGGGGCACCACGATGGCGTCGTCCCATTGTCCCTCCCAGCGAAAGTTCTTGCAGGGATTCTCGAGCATCCAGGCCACGGCCTTGTCGCGACTCTCGAGATACTCCTTACGGCCATGTTTCGCGACGAGAGCGTCCATGAGCAGGATGGCCTGGGCTTGGTCCGAGGTGTAGTCGTCCACCGACGTGCCGGTTTCGGGATTGACCCGCCAGGGCCAGCGTCCCTCGGGAAGCTGGTTCTGCTTGAGCGCCTTGGCAATGTCAACCGCGGCATCGAGCCATTTCCTGCCTTGGGTGGCCTCATGGAGGTCGAGCAGCGCCAGCCCGGCCATGGCGATGCGTGAGACCTGCAACACCCTGAAGTCCTCGCCGAATTGCGAGTCATTGCCGCGGGCCCGGTGGGTCAGGGGCACGTTGGCGTAGCCCCAACCTGAGGGAGTGCGGTGGTCGAGCAGGGCTTGCCCGTAGCGTGTGGCCCGCTCCAGCGCCATCCCGTTCATGTCACCTTGTGGATTCTCCCGGATCGCCGTGGTCAGCAGCCGGATGAAGGCGGAGTAATAGAGGGTGGGGAACTTCTTGATGTTCTGGATGCCGGCGGCATCGTCCTTTTCCTCGCTCAGGTCCTCGCGCATGAGCCATTCTGCGGTCTTCCTTCCGGCTACGCTGTAGCCAGTCTTGGCCGCGCGGTACGGACCCTGGCAATCCGGTTTCCGGCGCGCGGGCGACTTGCTCTCCGTCAAGACCGTCCCCCCGGCATCGATCGCGCGGGCGGTGACGACGAATTGACCCGTGCGCGGCATCTGCTGCCAGATCCCCGACAGATCGACTTCGGGCGTGTCCGACTCCAGCGGCGCATGGCCGGTCCCCCAGCCGATGGAAAAGGAGTACCTGGCGGCGCCCTCGACCGGCTCGTAGCGGAAGACCGGGGGATGAATGAACTGCTGATGCACCCGCATGTTCCAGCCGGTGCGGATCGGGGGCTGCTTCACCTCGACGGCCACGCTGTTCCAGCTCCCCTGCTGCATTTCGGAGGCTTTCGCCGCAGCCAGCAGAGGCGCAGGAACCATCTCCTTGACCCGGTCTGCGCTCAGGGCGCGGCCCTGGACCTGGAACTCATCCATGGCACCCTGGAAGGGCGCGCCGTATTGGCCAAGAAACGGAGCCCCCAGGCCCGCCGGCACCCCGACGAAGTCCGTGCGACACTTGACGGCCCGTGTGAGTTGTCCGTTCAGGTAGCAGGAGAGCGTGCCGTCCTCGCCGAACACCAGGGCCAGGTGCTGCCAGGCGCCCGTGTTGCTGATGTTGGCCAGGGGTAGCCACTGCCGGCCGTCCCAGATCTCCAGCGCCACGCCTGCCAGCCGCAAGGCACCGGCCTGGGTCCCGGCCCCCTCAAGCTGGGAGAGAATCCGCATGTCGGGCGGCGTCACCGTATGCCTGAGCCACAGCGCAAGCGTGGCCGGAGCCGAGAGCCCGAGGTCGCCGAGAAGCACTCCCGTGTTGCCCGCATCGAATTCGAGGGCCTTGCCCTGCACGCCTTCGACCAGGGTCTGACCGGTGAGACGGGCATCGAATTGAACCGGCGTGGTCGGCGTGGTGGTTCCGCCGTTGTCCACCGTGTCGAAGGCGTAGAGTCGGTCCACGTTCCCGGCACTCTCGGCATGGACAACGCCACCGAGGAGTCCAACATTCGCAACCGCGACCGCCAATAGACAAATCATGTTCTTCAATATCACAATTCCCTGTTTTCAAATTCGAGCAGATACAGGATCACGCCCGTGTGGCAACTGTACCACCACTGGCTGTATTGGAATCCGACCACGATCCGATTGTCCGGCTGCAGGTAGTAGGTAACATAGTTGGCCGTCTGTATGGCCCGCTGCCGCAGCGGTTCGTCGCCGGTGGCCCTGGCCAGCTCCAGCAGCATCCCGGCCCAGTTCAGACTGTGGATGCCCATGACCACGTTGCACTGCAACTGCTCGCGGATCCCCTCAGCCGGTTCGAACCCCTTAATCTTATCCATGAAGGTCTTCTCGATCCAGGCATTGAGATCCTTCGCCATTTCGAGATAGCCGTTGTCGGCTGTACGGTTGGCGAGCAGGTAGCGGATCGTGTCGAGGCAGTCGTAGTTGGTGCGTCCATCCGGACTGGGTGGAATATCCTCGTAGAAGCCGCGGAACTCCTTGGTCCTGATCGGGCCGTTGACTAGCCAATTCCAAGTGGGGTCGCGGTGCGGCTTGAAACGCGCGTTGCCGTTCGCCTTGTCCAATGCCTCGAAGAGCCTGACTGCATAGATGACACTGCTGGTGTATTCCTCGACGACCTTTTCCGTCTGAGGATCAACGCGGAACGGCCAGGTGCCGTTCGGGCGCTGGCGCTCGGCGAGCTTTTCGCCGATGGTCTGTGCGGCCTTGAGGAGCCTGGGCTCCCTCGTGGCCTCGTGCAGATCCAGATAGGCCAGCGCCAGTATGGCCGCCTTGTCGGGCATCAGGCCGCTCTTGTCGCGGAAGCCGCCAGGCTTCTTCGCCTCGAAGGTGCTGTAGGGAAAGCCGCCG
>CAYOBW010000343.1:0-7017 GCA_964402115.1 uncultured Victivallales bacterium | reverse complement strand
CTGATCCACCAGTTCAGCGGCAAAGAAGGCGACGAGGATGCCGGGAACGTCGACACCTTCATCGCGGAGGTCAAGCAGGCCCTGCCGCCCGGTTTCAAGGCCAAGGGCGACCTGTACGTGTTCGTGGATGAATGCCACCGGACCCAGTCCGGCAAGCTGCACGACGCCATGAAGGCCATCCTGCCGCACGCGCTGTTCATCGGCTTCACGGGCACCCCCCTCTTGAAGGCCGACAGGAAACGTACCGTCGAGACCTTCGGGCGCTACATTCACACGTACAAGTTCGACGAGGCGGTGCAGGATGGTGTCGTGCTGGATCTGCGATACGAGGCACGGGATATCGACCAGAACATCACCTCGCAGGCCAAGATCGATCAGTGGTTCGAGGTGAAGACCAAGGGCCTTACCGACCTGGCCAAGGCCCAGCTCAAGCAGCGCTGGGGCACCATGCAGGCGGTGCTCAGCTGCCAGGATCGGCTGGAGAAAATCGTCGCGGATATTCTCATGGACATGGCGACCCGGGACCGGTTGAAGAGTGGACACGGCAATGCCCTGCTGGTTGCGGGCAGCATCTACCAGGCGTGCAAGTTCTACGAGCTATTCGCCCAGACCGACCTGGCCGGCAAGTGCGCCATTGTCACCTCCTACGCCCCGTCCGCGGCCGACCTCAAGGGCGAGGAGTCCGGCGAGGGGCAGACGGAAAAGCTGCGGCAATACGCCATCTACCAGAAAATGCTGGCCGACTGGTTCAACGAACCACCGGAGCAGGCCATCATGAAGGCCGACGTTTTCGAGCAGGCCGTGCGCAAGAAGTTTGTCGCCGAACCGGGCCAGATGAAGCTCCTGATCGTGGTGGATATGCTGCTGACCGGCTTTGACGCGCCTTCCGCCACGTACCTGTATATCGACAAGCAAATGCAGGACCACGGCCTGTTCCAGGCGATCTGCCGGGTGAACCGCCTGGATGGCGAGGACAAGGAATACGGCTACATCGTCGACTACAAGGACCTGTTCAAGAGCCTGGAGGGCGCGGTCCGGGACTACACCTCCGGCGCGCTCGACGGTTACGACCGGGCGGACGTGGCCGGCCTGTTGAAGAACCGGCTGGCTGAGGCGCGGGCACACCTGGAAGAATCGCGGGAGGCCATCAAGGCGCTCTGCGAGCCCGTGGAAACCCCCAGGGACTCGCAGGCGTACTTCCGCTACTTCTCGTCCCAGGAGCACGGCAACGCGGCCCAGTTTAAGGCTAACGAGCCCAAGCGGCTGGCGCTCTACAAACTCGCCGCCGCCCTGGTCCGGGCCTATGCCGCCGTTGCCAATGAAATGCAGGAGGCCGGCTATACGGCTGCGGAGATCGCCACGATCAAAGCCGAGGTGACCCACTACGAGAATGTCCGTGACGAGGTGAAGCAGCACAGCGGCGACGCCATTGACCTCAAGCAGTACGAGCCGGCCATGCGCCACCTGATCGACGCCTACATCCGCGCCGAGGAGAGCGAGAAGGTGTCGGCTTTTGACGACATGTCGCTGATCGAGCTGATTGTCGAGCGGGGCGCCGCCGCCGTGCAGGCGTTGCCCAAGGGGATCCGCACAAACCAGGAGAGCGCGGCGGAAACCATTGAGAACAACGTCCGCCGGCTGATCATTGACGAGCAGCCGATCAACCCGAAGTACTACGAGCAGATGTCCGAGCTGCTGGACGCCCTGATCCTGCAGCGCAAGCAGGCCGCGCTGAGCTATCAGCAGTACCTGCGGAAGATCGTCGAGTTGACGAAGAAGGTGAAGAACCCGGCCGCGGGCGGCACCTACCCGGCCGGGATCCAGACGGCCGCCACGCGGGCGCTGTACGACAACCTGGGCCAGGACGAGAACCTGGCCTGCGCGATAGACCTTGCGGTACGGGAAAGCCGGCAGGACGAGTGGCGCACGAACCCGGTGAAGGTCAGGAAAGTGAAGCTGGCGATTAAGACGGTGCTCCAAGGGGAGCAGCAGACCGAGGCGATCCTCGAACTCGTAAAGAATCAGCATGACTATTGAGAAGCATGCCCTGACGATCATGGGGATGTCGGTCGAGGTGGTCCGCAAGGATATCCGCAACCTGCACCTGGGCGTCTACCCGCCGTTCGGCCGCGTCCGGGTGGCAGCCCCGCTACGGGTCAGCGATGAGGCCGTGCGCCTGGCAGTCATCTCCCGCCTGGGGTGGATCAAGCGCCAGCGAGCGCGGTTTCTGGCACAGCCACGGCAGTCCCCGCGTGAGATGGTCAGCGGCGAAAGCCACTACTTCCTGGGCACGCGCTACCGGCTGAACGTCGTGGAACACAACGGACCACCCTGCGTTTCAGTACGCGGGAAGTTCACTCTGACGCTGCAGGTACGCCCCGGCGCCACCGTCGCGCAGCGTGAACACGCCCTGCAGGAGTGGTACCGGCAGGAACTCAAGGCGCTGGTTCCGGCCTTGCTGGACAAGTGGCAGCAGGCTATCGGGGTGCAGGCCGCCGCCTGGGGCGTCAAGCGCATGAAGACCCGGTGGGGCGTTTGCAGTCCCATTGCCCGCCGTATCTGGCTGAACCTGGAGCTTGCCAAGAAGCCGGTTTCGTGCCTGGAGTACGTCATCGTCCACGAGCTTCTGCATCTGCTGGCGCGGCATCACGACGAACGCTTCGTGGCGCTCATGGATCAGTATCTGCCCCGCTGGCGGGTACACCAACGGGAATTGAACGCGGCGCCGCTGGCCCACGAGCTGTGGAGCTACTGAGGTGGAGACGGCTGGTGGCCGGGCCTGTGACTTCCGGCACTGAACGCTAGAGGACCGAGGTTCGCAAAACAGGGAGTTGAGAAACTAATGAGTATGGATTTGAGTGGTCTGCGTTCCTTTATGACAAGTGCGACCGCTGTCGCATTTGTCCTGACCGCCAGCCCATGTTTGGCCGCGACGTATTACGTCTCAACAAACAGTCCTGTGGACGGGCCCGGCACTGCCTGGTCCAACGCCTTTCACAGCATCGCCGGTGCAATAGACGTCGCCGCGAACGCGGACACGGTGCTGGTGACGAACGGCGTGTACGTTCTTTCCGCGCCGGTCCTCGTCACTAACGGCGTGACTGTGCTCGCCGCGAACACCAAAGGCAACACCACGGTCGACGGCAACAACGCCAGCCGCTGTTTCTCCCTCCGCCATCCCGATGCAGTGGTGGCGGGGTTCACCATCACCCGCGGTTCGAATGCCTTGGAGAACGGCGGAGGGGTTTGGCTCTCCGCGGGAACCGTCAGGGACTGCGTGATTGTCAGCAATGCGGCGGCCAGCGGCGGTGCCGTGTACTGCGCGCAGGGTGGGATCGTTTCCAATTGCCTGATCATGGGCAACACGGCCCTGAGCGACCAATGGGAGGACGGTGGAGGCGGCATCTTCTGCTCCACGGGCGGCCTGGTCAGCAGTTGCCAGATCGTTAGCAACACCGCGGTGAGCCGGGGCGGCGGCGTGCGCTTCTTCTTCGGTGGCGTGCTGAAAGACAGCACTGTCATGGGCAACACCGGCCATGGCTTCGGGAGCTCCGCACTCCGCTTCGACAACGGCGGATTGGCGACCAACTGCACCATCACGCAGAACGCGGCGGCGGACGGCGGTGGCGTGATCCGATTCAGTGGGGGCGGGAGTCTCTACAACTGCACGATCAGCAGCAACTCCTCCACTTTCGGGCGCATTGTCTTCTACGACAACTACAATGCGGGCACGGTGGTCAACTGCCGGATCATCGGGAACGTGGGTAGCGCGGGACCCGGCGGCTGTGGCTTCATGAAGGACTGCCATATCGAGGGGAACGCCTGCACGACTGACGCAGGCGGGGGGCTGCAATTGGAGAAGGGGAATGTGGCCGTAGGCTGCACGGTGATCAGCAACTGGGCCCGCTGGGGCGGCGGGGTCTTCATGGCCACCAACGCCATACTCCGGGATTGCACCATCAAATACAACC
Organism: uncultured Victivallales bacterium; assembly: GCA_964402115.1. Taxonomy (GTDB): domain Bacteria; phylum Verrucomicrobiota; class Kiritimatiellia; order UBA8416; family CAYOBW01; genus CAYOBW01. The sequence goes on along the minus strand of CAYOBW010000343.1, from coordinate 3,046 downwards.
GGGCTACCGACCGGGGCGGCGGAATCAGTTGCAACGGCGGGTTGGTCGAGAACTGCCTGATCGAAGGCAACCAGTCGACCAACGACGGCGGGGGCATGATGATCGGGCCCGGGTGCGTGGCTAGGGGCTGCACGGTGGCCAGCAATTCAACAGCGGGCGGCGGGGGCGCAGCCGTGAGCTACGGCGGCATGTTCTCCAACTGTACCATCGTCGGCAACAAGGCGGCAGGGAGCGGTGGCGGGCTGGTTCTGGCCGAAGGTAGCGTGGTGGACGGGACATCGATCAGCAGCAATACCGCCTGGTACGGAGGTGGCATTGCCTCGTCTGGCACAATCCAGATCCGGAACTGCGCTCTTCATGACAACACCGCCACCGCGGCCGGTGGGGGCGTGAAGCTAGGCACGGGAGGCATGATCACGAACTGCACGATCCGCCGCAATTCAGCCGCCAACGGCGGCGGGGTGGCGGCCGATCCGGGCACTTGGGTGCAGAACTCGACGATCACCAGCAACACGGCAACGCAATCGGGCGGTGGTATCGGCGGCGGCGACGGCCTGCTGATCCAACGATGCGTGATCAGCGGTAACGTCGCCGGGGAAGGCGGCGGCGGGGTTAGTTTCTACTATGGCGGCGCCATGCTCAACAGCATCCTGAGGTTCAACACAGCCGGAGCCGGTGGCGCCGTGAACTGCCAAGGCGGGGGCAGTGTCCGGAACTGCCTGATGGTGGGGAATTCAGCGACCTGGGGAGGCGGCGTGAACTGCAACCTCACGGGCACGGTGGAGAACTGCACGATCAGCGGAAACGTGGGAACACACGGCTGGGGCGTCAATTCGTACGGCGGCCATGTGTTGAATTCCATCGTCTTTGGCAATACGGGTGCGCCCGGCGGAGCCAACCTCGCCGCCGATCCAGCCACCAGCGCCTCGCATTGCTGTACCACTCCGGGCGTCGCGGGCGTCGGGATCATCACCAGCGATCCTCAGTTCGTGGACTCCGCGGGCGACGACTATCGCCTGGCGACTAATTCCCCCTGCATTGACCGCGGAACCAACCAGAACTGGACGGCTACGGACTTGGACGGGAAGCCCAGGATCATCCATGACACTGTTGACATGGGTGCCTACGAGGCCATTCTGCCGGCCTGGGATACGGATGCCGACGGGATGCCGGACTGGTGGATGTGGAAGCACTTCAAGCATTTGGCCGGCATGGCGCAGGACACTTCAAGGGCAACCGATTCCGCTGATGGCACCGGCCAGATCAACCTGCATAAGTACATCGCCGATCTCGACCCTATTAACCCGTTGTCGATTTTCAGGATTGCGACCATCTCTAATCTGCCTCCAATGCAAGTCGTGCATTTCCTGAGTTCCTCAAACCGAGTCTACAGTTTGCAATATTCATCTCACCTTGTATTGGGGTCGTGGGCAATTGTGCCTGATCAGGCAAATGTCAGGGGAAACGGTGCTCTCATGTCCCTCAGGGCGACAAATGGAGCCTCACCGCGCTTCTACCAAGTATCCGTGCGGGTGCCATGATCTTCGCCCTGGGGGCCACAACCACACTTTTCCGGCGACAGTGTGATCCGGGAATATGGCAATTGCGAGTCAGCGGATGGAACACTACGGCGAGCCGGCCGCTGACTCGCCGAGGTCCATGCGTGACGTACAGCGTACCCGACGACCTGCCGATCCCGCCTCGCCACCACCGCACCACGCCGCCCGCTTGATGTCAGCCTCGCCATGCTGCATGCACTCTCGCTCTCCCACCGACCCTGATTCGCCAACGCCAAGCCCAACAGGCACACGTCGCGTCCTTGCTGCGTTGGCGTCGTGGTTGTCATGAACTCAGCGAGCCATATGCGGCCCTGTAAGGCGACTTACAACTGACGTGCGTCACTGCCAACGCCATTTGTCGCCCAGGCGACAATCACCTTTACCCCGTCCTTTGCGAGCGTCGGGGTAACGCATGCACGTGATACACTGCCCCACACAACCTACGGCAGTCTCAACCCATCCCTCTGCACCATCGTTCGTAATGCCCTCCGCCATGCCGGACGCACCAACCGCCTATACGTACACATCCCGTGGGCCATTTCAGGCCAAGGGACCACCCCACAGGCAGTACGCAACGGTCTAGGTTCTTTACAGAAACCCTGGGGCGTTACACTGCCATATGCGCAGCACGCATCCCCCCACCCCGCCAACTTGATATCCTTGAACCCATGCCCCAATCACGATAATCTGCCCGTATCGCACATAGCGAAACCCAAGGAGTACCACCATCATGCCGAACATCATGAAGGCCCTCAAAGACGAAATCATCCGCCTGGCCCGGAAGGAATCCAAGTCCGTCGCCACCCCCCTTCACAAAACGTCTACCGGCAACCGCAAGACTTGCGCCGATCTAAAGAAGCGGGTGGCACAACTGGAACGAGCCTGCCGGGACCTGCAGGATCAGGTCGCCACGCTTATCGCGGCCCAGCCCCCTGCCCCGGTTGAAGAACCCGCCGCCCCGGTACGCATCACCGGCAAGGGGGTGCGCAGCCTGCGCCGCAAGCTCGATATCTCCCAAGCCGCGCTGGCCAAGCTGCTGAACGTCAGCCCCGGCTCGGTCTACAACTGGGAAAAGACCAGCGGAGCGCTCCAGATGAGGAACACGACCAAGGCTGCATGGCTGGCCGTGCGCGACATCGGCGCCACGGAAGCCCAGCAGCGGCTGGATGAGCTGGCGGCGGCCCAGAAGCCAGTCAAGAAGCCGGCGAAGAATGTCGCCAAGGCCGGCAAGGGGAAGTAGCCGGGGATCATCCGCCCTGCTGAATGGTCAGTGTACGGTCTGGATCTGCCCGTGCGCACAGCAGCGGAGACCCTGAACAATACCGGGGACACAGTGATGGTGCCCACCCTCTTTCTGGGACACGGCAATCCCCTGAACGCCGTGGCACACAATGCGTACACGGACGCCTGGGCTGGCATTGGCAAGCGGATCCCCCGCCCTACGGCCGTGCTGTCCATATCGGCTCACTGGTATGGCCCCGACACCG
>CAYOBW010000342.1:5559-7051 GCA_964402115.1 uncultured Victivallales bacterium | reverse complement strand
AAAGCATGCGCTTCTGCGGGTTCCAGAACGTGACGATCAACATCCCGCAGGCGGCTTACCGGGCCGCCCGGCAGGGGGGCGCGATCCTGCAGAACTTCCTTGACGAGATCGACCGCACCATGGACATCGCCGTGGACGCACATCTCCAGAAGAAGGCGAAGATCAAGGACATGATTTCGGGTCCGGGCTGGCCGCTGTGGCAGATCGGGCGCGACTCCTGCGACGGGCTGCCGTACGTCAACCTCGACACCTGCACCTACATCCTCGGCCTGATTGGCGTGAACGACGCCGTGAAGTTCCTGATCGGCAAGGAGCTGCACGAGAGCCACGAGGCCCGGCGTCTGGCGCTCAAGATCGTCGCGCACATGTACCTGCGCACGCGCAAGCTCTCCAAGAAGCACAACTTGAAGTTCACGCTTGAGGAGTCGCCGGCGGAAAGCGCCGCCCGCCGCCTGGCCAAGACCGACCTCACCTACTTCCGGACCGAGGCCAAGGACATCGTCAAGGGCCCGGACGAGGACACGGTGTACTACACGAACTCCGTGCACCTCTCCGCCGACGCGCCCGTTTCCCTGGTGGAGCGCATCCGTGAGCAGGCGAAGTTCCACAGCCTGATCGAGTCCGGTGCTATCACGCACGCGTTTGTCGGCGAGGAGCAGCCATCGCCAGAAGCCATTGCCCGGCTCATGCGCGAGGTGTTCTTCCGGACGCAGTCGGCTCAGGTGACGATCTCGCCCGAGTTCACCTACTGCCAGGATTGCCGCCACAACATGCGCGGCATGGTCGAGCGCTGCGTGCGTTGCGAGTCCACCAACGTGCTGAGCGAGACGCGCGTGGTTGGGTACTTCAGCAAGGTGCAGAACTGGAATAAGTCGAAGCGGTACGGCGAGCTGCCGGCCCGGCACCGGGGGCGCTATGCCATCGAGAAAGCCGAACCGGCGGAACCCTGTGCCGCTCCGGTCCCCGCCGCCCTGCAGCCGAAGGAGTGACCCTATGACCAAACCCTACCGTATCCAGGTGTTCGGCAAGGCCGGGTGCGACAAGTGCACGGTTCTGAATCAGCGGCTGGACAAGTTGCTGGAGAAACCCGAATGGCAGGCCTTCGAGAAACAGTACTGCGACATGCTCTCGGAGGAGGGGCTGATCGAGTTCAGCGAGGCGGAATGCATCAACCCGCAGCGGATACCGGCCATGCTGGTGCAGCGCTGGGATGAGGCGGCGCAGGCGTACAAGCCGGTGTCAACGCGGGAGCCCGGCGCGGCGGACCCGGTTTGCGGCACCGCCCGCTTGTATCATTTCGTGGGTCTGCAGACGGACTACGGGCCCGTCGGCAAGGGGGTGCTGTCGCCCCGCATGCTGACGCACGTGCTTCAGGAAGCCCTGGCGTGAACCTGACGGGGCCCTGTCCCGTCTACGCGTTCCAGTCGCAGCCCTCGCTGGTGGACTACCCCGGCCGGCTGGCCGCCGTCTTCTTTGTCAGCGGGTGCTCCTT
>CAYOBW010000342.1:0-5459 GCA_964402115.1 uncultured Victivallales bacterium | reverse complement strand
CTGGCGGCGCTGGGTGAAGTCATGCTGCGGCTCGATCCCGGCGAGGGACGGATTCGCTGCGCGCGCACCTTCCGCGCGTGGGAGGGCGGGGGGGAGTACAACGTCGCCCGCGGCCTGCGGCGCTGCTTCGGGCTCAAGACGGCCCTCGTGACTGCTTTTGCCGACAACGAAGTGGGACGCCTGCTGGAGGACTGCATCCTGCAGGGGGGCGTCGACCCGGCGTTTGTGCGGTGGGTGCCCTTCGATGGCATAGGCCGCGCGGTGCGCAACGGCTTGAACTTCACGGAGCGCGGCTTCGGCGTGCGCGGGGCCGTCGGATGTTCCGACCGCGGGCACTCGGCTGCCTCGCAGATGAAGCGCGGCGATGTGGACTGGGAGCTGCTGTTCGGCACGAGGGGCGTGCGGTGGTTCCACACGGGCGGCATTTTTGCCGGTCTGTCGGATTCGACGGCGGAGCTGGTGGTCGAGGCGATGCAGGCGGCGCGCCGACATGGCGCCATCGTCTCCTACGACCTCAACTACCGTCCTTCGCTGTGGAAGGCCAGCGGAGGCAAGGCCCGGGCGCAGGCGGTCAACCGCGAAATCGCCCGCTATGTTGACGTCATGATCGGCAACGAAGAGGATTTCACCGCCTGCCTGGGATTGGAGGTGGCGGGTGTGGACGCCAACCTCTCCAACCTGGAGGCGGGGGCTTTCCGGGCAATGCTGGACCGCGCCGTGGCCGCTTACCCGAACTTCAAGGTGGTCGCCACGACGCTGCGGACCGTACGTTCGGCCACGCGCAACGACTGGGGGGCGATCTGCTGGGCGAATGGCCGGTTCCACGAGGCTACGCCGCGGCCCGATCTGGAGATCCTCGATCGCGTGGGCGGCGGGGACAGCTTCGCCTCGGGGCTCATCTACGGCCTGCTTACGACGGGCGACGCGGCGCGGGCGATCAACTACGGCGCGGCCCACGGAGCGCTGGCCATGACCACGCCGGGCGACACGTCCATGGCGACGCTGGCCGAGGTCGAAAAGCTGATGGGCGGCGGCGGCGCGCGCGTGGAGCGGTAGCCGCCGCCCGTGTGCCGCTACGGCGTCGCCACCACCCGGAAGTTGGTCCGGCGGATCGGGACCGCAAAGCGCAGCGTATTGAGTCCGTTGACGCCGATGACGGGCGCACCCATGAAGCTCCACCGGGTGGGATCCATGCCGTGCCCGCCCCTGAGCTGGTACTGGATCCCCTCTGCGCCGTTGAACTCGATCGCCCACACGTTACCGTCCTCCTGCCTGATCGCCGTGATTGTCGGCGTCGGCGGCTTGATCGCCGGGGCCAGGAACGCGTCGATGTTGGTGACGTCATCGGCGGGAGCCACCGGCACGGCAGTGGCCTCGGCTGGCGCGAGGACGTCGTCATACCACTCCGTGGCCCACGCGTGCTCGCCGTCGTAGAAGCGGAGCCGATACTCGCCCGCTTGCAAGTTGACGATGGTGTAAGCGCCGCTTGCGCCGGACCTGCTCATGTCGGCGTAGACCCAGCTGCTGCCGTTCCAGCGGTAGGCCATGATCTCGATTCCCGACAGGCCGGCTGACCCATCCGTGTTGGATACGGTTCCGCCGATACTGCCCAAGTTGTTCGCGGACGCCAGCGCGGCGTCGTAGCCGGCCAGTTGGTCCCCGTCCCCCAGGAAGACCGGCGAGGCCGTGGCCGCGGACGCGGCATGATCGTACCACTGGTCGGCGTAGCCGCCCGAAGCGTCGTGGAAGCGGATGCGATACGTCCCCGCGGCGAGGTCCGTGAGCTGGTACTTGCCATCCGCGCCGGTGACGGCCGTGTCGGCGATGACCCAGGCTGCACCGCTCCAGCGTTCGGCGATGGCCTGGATGGATGCGAGCGCACTCCCGCCGACGGCCGCGGTCACCGTGCCCGCGACAGACCCCAGGGCAGGGGTGGCCGTCGGCGCCAGCTCGGCGTCGATATCCACGGTCGTGGCGCCGGACATGACCACGACGCCGTCCGCCGTGTCGATGTTGGCCTTGTCGTTGTACCACTCCTCGGTGTAGCGCGCGGCACTGTCATGGAACCGCAGGAAGTAGGTGCCGGCGTCAATATTGCCGAAGGCATAGGTGCCATCCGCCTGCGTTTGTGCGGTGTCGAGCGGCGTCCAGGCGCCGGGCCCCTGCTTGACGCAGACATACACGTCGAGGCCCGACAGCGGCGTACCCGTTCCCGTCACCACGACCGTGCCTGCGATGCCCCCTTGGGGTAGCGCCGAAGCCAGCGAAGCGTCGATGTTGGGGGTTGTCGCCCCTGCGGTCACCGCGACATCGTTGGCGCTGAGGCTGTCCGCCTTGTCGTCGTACCACTCGTCTTTGTAAGCGCCTGCGCCCGACATGAAGCCGACCCGGTAGTTACCCGTGCGCAGTCCGCCCACCTGATAGCGTCCGAGTGAGTCTGTCGTTGCGTCGTTCACGAAGTTCCAGTCTGTGCCATCGAAAGCGATGACCTCAATGCTGATACCTGTCAGCGGCGTCGTGCCGTCGGAACCGGTCACGGTGCCGGAGATGAACCCCGCCACGGCCAGGGTGGCGTTGAGGTTGGGAACCGTGCTGCCGGCGACGACGCCGACATCGGCGCCCGTGTCGCGGTCCGCGGCGTTGTTGTGCCACTCGGTGATGTAGAGGCCGATCGCCTGATCCATGAAGCGCACGCGGTAGTTGGCGGTGGCCAGCCCGGTGAGCGCGTAGGCGCCGTCGGCGCCGGTCGTCGCGTCGCCCTCGTGCATCCATTCCGTACCGATCAGTCTAAAAGCGCTCACGGTCACGCCGGCGATCGGGGTCGTGCCGTTTGGCTGAAACACCTTGCCCGTGATGCGTCCGCCCGTTGCGAGTGAGGCGTTGATGTCCATGACGGTGGCGCCGCTCGCGACCACGATGTCGTTTGCCGAGTCGCGGTCCGGCTTGTCGTTGTACCACTCCGTGGCATAGACATTGCCCATCCCGTCGCTGAATTCAACCCGGTAGGTGCCGGCCGGGAGGCCGTTCAACTCATACACGCCCGTGTCATCCGTGGTCGTGCCGTCGGTCCAGTCCCAGTCGGTTCCGTTCTGGCGGTAGGCGGTCGCCGTGATGTCCGGCAGGGCCGTGGTTCCACCAGGCCCCGTCACCTTACCCCTGATCTTGCCCGCTATACTGAGCGACGCATTCCTGCCGTCTGCGGTCGCACCGGCAACCACGTTAACCGCCGTGGCCAGGGTCTCGTCGGTGACGTTGTCGTACCATTCGGCCAGGTACTGCCCCGACCAGTCCTGAAAGCGCAAGCGATAGGAACCGGTGGGCAAGCCGCCTGCCGTGTAGCTTCCATCCGACGCCGTCCACGGGTCGTTCCCCAGCGAGGTCCAGGCGCCGTCGCTCCATGCGTAGATCTGTACGTTGATACCGCTCAGCGGCGTGGTGCCATTGGTCCCCGTCACCGTGCCCGAGATGCGCCCGGCCTCTGCTATCGAAGCGTTGATGTTGGGAACCGTGGCTGCCACGGGTACGTTCACACTGGTGGCACGGCCCTCGAACGGCGTGTCGTTGTACCATTCGGTGGCGTAGTCGCCGTTCCAGTCCGAGAATTCCACGCGGTACGTGCCCGCTGGCAGGCCTCCGAGCGTGTAGATGCCGTCCGCGCCCGTGTCGCCCCCTGAGGCGTTGTAGTAGGTCTCCCACCAGATGCCATTCCAGCGCTTGACCTCCACCCGCATCCACTGCAACGGCGTGTTGCCGTCGGCGCGCGTAACCTTGCCGGTGATTCTCGAAGCGGGCGCGAGCGAGGCGTCGATGTTGGGAACCGTGGTTGTCGTGCCCACCACGACGTCACTTGCCGCGCTCAGGCTGCTGGCGTCATCGTAATACTCGGACACGTAGTTGCCGTTCCAGTCCGTAAACTCCACGTGGTAGGTGCCGGCGGGCAGGCCGCCGATCGTGTAAACCCCCGTTCCATCGGAGCTGGCGTTGGCGGATACCTGCTGCCACCATGAGCCGTTGTAGGCGTAGGCGCGGGCGTCCACGTTCACGGCCGGCGTCCCGTCCAGCGTCGTGAGCTGCCCGCTGATCTTGGATGCCGGCGCGAGCAGCGCGCTGACGCCCGACCGCGTTTCGCTGGGTCCCAGCACGATATCCTGAGCGCTGTCGACGTCGCGTGCATCGTTGTAGTACTCGGCGACGAAATTCCCGTTGAGATCCTCGAACCCGACCCGATACGTGCCCGCGGACAGGTTCGGCAGCCGGTAGTTGCCGCTGCTATCGGTGGTGGTCGAAGCACCGTAATCCCACCAGCTGCCGCTGAACTGCCTCAATTGCACCGTGACGCCGGAGATGCCCGTACCGCCCGCCTTCGTCACCCGCCCCTCTATGGTCGAGAGTGCCAGCGCCTGCCCCGCCAGCATCGCAGCCAACCCTGCCAACAGCCACCTGCTCATGGGTGCCCCTCCGCGCTTTGTGGTGATTCGGTCTCCCCCGCGCATACGATACCGCCGCCGCCCGTAATATCCGCAGATTGTCTAGCCGGAATCCCGACAAAGGCAAGCGGATTCATGGATTGCATTCTGGATGACTACTGCATTCTGGATTCGTCTGAGACTGCCGTCACGCTTGATAATCCGGCGGGGGTGCGGTATCTTCCCAGCCTTTGCACCCAATGGAGCGAGGTACGATGAGAATTCTTTCAGGTATTCAACCGTCTGGTAAGTTGCACTTGGGCAACTACTTCGGAATGATGAAGCCGGCTCTTGAGCTGCAGGCGCAGGGTGAGGCCTACCTCTTTATCGCGAACTATCACGCGCTGACGACGGTAACGGATCCCGCGCTGCTGCGGGAGGCGACGCAGGATGTGGCGCTGGACTTCCTGGCGGTGGGGCTCGATCCGGAGCGTACCGTATTCTTCCGCCAGAGCGATGTGCCCGAGGTGACCGAGCTGGCCTGGTTGCTTTCCATTGTGACGCCCATGGGGCTGCTGGAACGGTGCCACTCCTACAAGGACAAGGTTGCCAAGGGCATCGCGCCGACGCACGGGCTGTTCGCCTACCCGGTGCTCATGGCCGCCGACATCCTGGCCTACCAGTCGAATCTCGTGCCCGTGGGCAGGGACCAGAAACAGCACGTCGAGGTCACGCGCGACATCGCCATCAAGTTCAACCTCCAGTATGGCGCCGAGGTGTTCAGGATTCCCGAGCCTGTGATCCAGGAGTCCGTGGCCGTCGTGCCGGGGCTGGACGGCCAGAAGATGTCGAAGTCGTACAACAACACCATCGAATTGTTCGGCTCCGAGAAGGAGACGAAGCAGCGCTGCATGCGCGTCGTCACGGACAGCACGCCGCTCGAGGCGCCCAAGGACCCCGCTACGTGCAACGTTTTCGCCCTGTATCGCCTGTTCGCGACCGAAGCCCAGCGGGAGGCGCTGGCCGGGAAGTACCGGGCCGGCGGCTACGGTT
>CAYOBW010000341.1:0-7188 GCA_964402115.1 uncultured Victivallales bacterium | reverse complement strand
CCCCGCCAAAGCACCTTCTTCCTTCCCTTACGCACCGGACTTTGACGCAGACATGAACCCCTGCAGCCTACTACCCTTTCTAGGTTGATCCGACCCCCCGAACGTGCTACCCTCTTCAAGTTCGTTTGGCTGGCACACTTGGGGGCAAGCACGAGAGGATGACGATGAAACGAATATCGGGACGGCACTTGATGACCTGCGTGTTGGCGGGAGCAACCGCCTGGGCGGCGGGATGTCGAGACAAAGAGGAGACCACCATGGGCACGGAACCTGTCAAACCGGGCACCTTCACCGCCGATGTGACGTTCATGCAGAAGCACACCAGTGCCTTCGTTCTGAGTGCGGGTGCAAGCCGCGTGCTGGTCTGCCCGGAGTACCAGGGGCGGGTCATGACCAGTACGACGGGCGGCGCAGGCGATCCTAGTTTCGGCTGGCTCAACTACCCGGTCATTGCCAAGGGTGTCATGAGCCCCGACGAAGCCAAGGGCCGACTGGAGGAGCACATCTATGTCTTCGGCGGCGAGGAGCGCCTCTGGCTGGGGCCCGAAGGCGGTCAGTACGCCATCTTCTTCAAGCCTGGAGCGAAGTTCGAGTTCGCCACGTGGCACACACCCCCGGCCATCGACACCGAGCCCTTCAAGGTCGAGCGCCGCTCCGACCGCGAGGCGGTTTTCACCCGGGAAACGGAACTGGTCAACAACACCGGCACCGTCTTCAAGGTGGCCCTGCGGCGCACGGTGCGCATCCTGGACAACGCCGAAGCCGGCGCCGCCGCAGGGTTCCCCCTGCCGGCGGACGTGCAGGCGGTCGGCTACGAGACGCAGAACGAACTCAGCAACGTCGGCGCGAACGCCTGGACGCAAGAGAGCGGACTTCTGTCCATCTGGATGCTGGGCATGTACAAGCCGTCGCCCTCGACCACCGTCGTCATTCCGTTCAAGGCCGGCCCGGAGCAGGAGCTTGGCGTCAAGGTGAACGACACCTACTTCGGCAAGGTCCCGGCCAGCAAGCTTGTGGTCAAGGACGACGTGCTGTTCTTCAGCGGAGACGGTACGCACCGCAGCAAGATCGGCATTTCGCCCCGCCGCTCCAAGGGCCTGGCCGGTAGCTACGACGCCAACGGCAAGGTTCTGACCCTCGTGACGTACAACCAGCCGGATGGCGAGCGTCCTTACGTGAACTCCATGTGGGAGTTCCAGGCGCAACCTTACGCCGGCGACGCGATCAACGCTTACAACGACGGCTCGCCGGCGCCCGGGCAGGCGCCGCTGGGGCCTTTCTACGAGGTGGAGACCTCCTCGCCCGCGGCCGCACTCAAGCCCGGCGAAAGCCTGACCCACCGGCAGCGCACGCTGCACATCCAGGGGCCCGAGAGCGCACTCGACGCCGTCGCGAAACAGGCACTGGGCGTGGACCTCGCCACCATCAAGACGGCCCTGAAGCCCTGAGCGAACGGAAAGAGCGCACGGGGGTGTTTTGAGGCTTGTTTCCGGTTCGAGCCCCCCTATCATAGGCCCGCATGAACAGAACTGGGGCAGAACTGTCACCGGCACAGGCGCTGGAATTGCAGGCTTGCGCGCCGAATGCCATCCTTATCGTCGACGACGAAGTGTCGATTGCCAGACTCTTCACGATCATTCTGAGTGCGGCCCTGCCCGGTGTCGCGATCGACACGGCCAACAGCGGCGCCGCCGCGCTTGAACTCTTTGACCAGAAGCGACACGGGGTGGTCTTGATTGATCTCGGGTTGCCAGACATGGACGGCACTGAGCTCTTTCGGCGCTTGCGGGAGCAGTCGTCCCGCTGCCTGTGTGCCATGCCGAATGTCGTGTTCTGTACCGGCAACGCACACACGCCGGAGATCCGGGCCATTCTCGCGAGCGAGGCGCAGCATGGTCTGCTGGCGAAACCCGTCACGCGCGACGCGTTGCTGCAGGTGGTGGTGCCGCGTTTGCCGCGCACCTGACGCCAGGGAAGAAGGAATTCGAAGGCCGCATATGCCGCAGTTCGCGCACGTCTACCCGATGCTGTTGAGCGTGGCGGTCACGCTTCTTCTGGCGGTCGGAATCTCCTACGTGCTCTTTCGCCGGCGCGTCAGCCACATCCTTCGCCAAAGCGACGAGCAGCGTTTCAGGGACTTCTTCGCGGACTCCCCCCTGGGCGTGGCCATGTACGATGCCCGGCGGAACGTCGTCCACGTAAACGCGGCCTGCCTGAAGATCTTCGGCGCGCCCGACAGAAACGAGTTCGCCAGGTTCGATCTCTTCGACAACCCTTTCATCCCACACGCCCAGCGCGAGGCCTTGAAGCGCGGGGAGTCGGTCCGGCTCGAAATGAACCTGGATTTCGAGGATGCCCGCAAGCAGAATCTCTTCACGACCACGCGGAAGGGCAGCGGCTGTTTCGATATCTGGGTCAACAATCTGGGACTCGACGCCGAATCTCGCCCCAGGGGGTACCTGGCCGAAATCCAGGACAGCACCAGGCGCCGCGAGATGGAGACGGCACTGCTCGACAGCGAACGCCAGTTGCGCCAGTCGCGAAAAATGCAGGCCATCGGCACCCTCTCGGGCGGCATTGCGCACGACTTCAACAACATTCTTACGCCCATCCTGGGCTACGCCGAAATGCTGCTTCACACCATGCCGGAGGACGCCCCTACCCGTGACTTCGTCACGGAGATCCTGAAAGCCAGCCACCGGGCCAAGGAGCTGGTCACCCAGATTCTGACCCTCAGCCGGCAAAACGAGCACGCCGGGCGGGTGGCGACCAAACCCGGCGAGGGCACCACGTTCAATGTCCTGCTGCCGACGGTCGAGCGCGATCACGAGCAGGAGTCGGACACCAGGAACCCCCTGCCCGCCGGCCACGAGTGCATCCTGCTGGTGGACGACGATGCCGAGATTGGCCGCATGGAAGCCCAGATCCTGGCGACTTGGGGTTACACGCCCATCGTGGCACAGGGCGGACGGGAAGCCCTGCGGTGCTTCACGGCCGAACCGGGGCGATTCGACATCGTCATCACCGACCAGGTCATGCCGGACCTGACCGGCCTGGAGCTTGCCCGGAAGCTGCGGGAAATCCAGCCCAGCCTCCCTGTCATCATCTGCACCGGGTTCAGCGAAACGTTGACGCCCGAGGCCGTCGCCGACGCCGGCGTCTGCGAGTTGGTCATGAAACCCATTGGCATGCGGCAGTTGGCGGAGGCCGTGCGACGGGCGCTGGCACGCACGCCTGCGACGGAGGGAATGGCCGGGCACACGCCCGAAGCCGACCCCGCCCCAGCCCCATGAATCAGGCACTCCCCGCCGGAGGGCAGCAAGCCAGCCGGCCCGCAACAGACGCGCGAGGTTTACCGTGTTTCTAATGGACGTGTTGAAGGATCCGGCCACCTACGTGCCGTGGATGGTCTTTGTGGTTTTCTCGATCTGCGTCCATGAACTGGCGCACGCCTGGGTCGCACTCCGAAACGGGGACCCCACGGCCGCGGAGGCGGGACATATCACGCTCAACCCGCTCCGCCAGATGGGGCTCATGTCGCTCGTGATGCTCGTCCTGCTGGGCATCGCCTGGGGGGCGGTGCCGGTCACGCCCGCGCGGCTGACACGCGGCGGCCGCGCCGCCGTGGCCGCCGCCGGCCCGCTTGCCAACCTGGCGCTGGCCGCCATCCTGGCTTTGCTTGCGGCCGTGGGCGCCCGACTGGGCCTGGGCGGTCAGGCCTCAATCGTCACGCTGCTGGTGCTCGGCGCCGCAGCCAACGGGGTGCTCTTCCTCTTCAATGCGCTGCCGGTGCCCGGACTGGACGGCTGGAACTTGCTGGCCACCCTCGTGCCGGCCCTGGACCAGGCCGCGCGGTTCCAGGGGTTGGCGCTGCTGCTCTTTGTGATCCTGATGGCCACCCAGGCCTTCGATGCCATCTTCGCCATCGGCACGGCCGTTGCCATGAGCATCTTCGCGGCTTGGTCGTGGATCCTCAACCTCGTCTGAGCCAGCGAGGGTCCAGGCTACGACGGCACAAGGGCACGCGCCGTGTCTGCCCGCCGAAGCGTCTGCGCGAAGGCGGTGCCTTTCGTAGCAGGGCGCGTGTCAGCCCAGAAGCGTATCATCCGGCACCCAGATGGCGGCGTCGGCATCACCAAAAGGTCATGCTTTGCCTTCGAGGTAACGGCAACCCACCCACGCACAAATGGAACCGTACTCCTGAATACCTTATCGGCGTTCAGCCGCGCCATCCGCGGTTTCCAGATTCAGCGCTGCAGCATCGACACCTGCGGGGGCGCGTCTTCGCCGGCTTCCGCGACCGGGGCGTCCGGCACGGGCTCCGGGCGGGCCGCGCGCAGGTCCAGCGTCGTGCCCGGGTCCACGCCGATCGGCAGCGGCTTGATCTCCGGCAGTTCGGGGTCTGTCGTGATGGCAGCCTGCTTCGAGAGGATGTACTCGACCAAGCCCATCGCCACCGGCTCGCTGATCTGCATGTACTCGTGCAGGAAGAACGGCGACCCGAACACACCCTGCCGCGACTTCAGTTCCGGCGTCTCGACATAGAATGCCTCCGTCCGGAAGATCTCGCGCATCAGCGCCTCGTCACCGCCAACCACCTGGTTGTTGAAGATAATCAAGCCGGGCACCGGCTGACTGTACTCGACGCCCCCGGTTCGGCGGTCGGCAATCGTCCCGCTCGCATGCACCCACATGTAGCCCATGGGATAATCCTTGTCGCCGCCGCCGGTCACGTGCACCTGGCCGGCGCCAATCCGGGCCTCCAGCGGATTCAGCCGCTCGCCCAGCTGCTCGGCCGTGATCTCCGCCTGGCGCGCCACCAAATTGAGGCCCCCTGAGTCAGCGTTGTCGCCGTTCCCGTCAATCAGGCCCCCATTGGGCACATTGATCGTCAACTTGTTGCCGGCCTCAAGCAGGCCGATGCGCGTGTTCCCGGCGCGGGTTTGGATGATGTTCACATTGCCACTGCCCGAGATCCCCAGGATGCGCTCCGCGTTCAGCTTGATCGGCGTCCCGTCGCCGATACCGCCGGAAGCCTTCAGCGTGAGCGTGCGCGCCGTCACGAGCGAGCCGTTGTCGCGCACGTTGCCACTGGTGAACTGCACGTCGCCGCCGTTGACCCGGCCCATGGCGACCTCACCGTTTACCTTGACCAGCACATTGCCCGCGGCAAGGCTCGTGAAACGGAATCCGCCGCCTCCGTTCAGGTCGAAGTCCCCTGTGCCGATGGCGCTGATGACGGTGTCTCCACCCACATCGAGATCCGCGCGCCCGCCGGCGGACAGCTCATTGAGCGGGCTGATCGACCCGGCGGCTATTGTGGCGCTGCCGCCGGCCTCGACCCGGCTGCCGTCCAGGCGCCCGCCCACCGTCAGATCCAAGTCGCGGGCAGCCTTCACGTGCGTCAGGTTGGCCACTCCGCCCGGCACCGGGAGTCCGACCGCGCAGGGCGGCACACCCACGGCCAGGCTGGCCGGGAAAACCACGGGACCAACCGTGACATCGTTCAACTCGGCGAGCCGGATATTGCCTGCCACCGTATGCGCGGCCAGCGTGCCTGCGTTGACATCCAGGCGGTCCACGGCCGTGCCAATGTCATTGTTCGCCAGCAGACCGACCTGGGTTCCGGTGACGATGCCCGGCCCCGTAATCGAACCGGCGCCGGCCGCGAGAATGACCGTACCACCGGCCGTCAGGGCGCCCGGCACCGTGATATTGGCCGCCCCCATCACGAGATCGCCGGAGCCGGACGCAACGGTGCCACCGGTGTTCAGCACATTCTGCGCGTTCAGCGAAACACTACCGGTTCCCGTCGTGCGGATGACCGCGCCAGCCGCCTGGTCGATGTTGCTGCCGGCCACGTAGATGTTGCCGTTTTGGGCCTGGACCGTACCGAGCGTCTGCACGACGTCGCCGTTACGCGCCCAAAGAGCGATGTTGCCGCCGCCCGCCGTGGTTACCGAGGCCGGGGCGCTGGCGAGCAGAACGTCATCCGCGGCCAGGATGCAGATGTTCGAACCCGCTGAGGAGACGTTGCCAACCGTAATCGAGCCCGCCGTATCCGTAAACAGTTTCACGCCACCGGCTCCGCCCGCCATGACGCTGTTGGCCACCATGGCCGCGCCCGTGTTGGTCACGACGATCGAACCGCCCGCTGTCTGCACGCCATTCAGCGTGAGGGCCTGGTTGCCAGTTTGCGCCAGCGCAACGCGGCCCGCCGGCGCATCGTTCCGGAGGGCGGTCACGGTCGCCGCGGCCAGGGGCCGGTTCAGGAGGTTGATGTCGCCTGCAATCGTATTGGTGACGGCGAGGGTTGTTGTCGCCAACCGCAACGCATCGGCTTCGCCGATGCCGCCAGCTGCGTTCAGCGCCACGCGGCCGGCCGTCACGGTCCCGGCGGTGCGCGTAATTGCTCCACCCGCCTTCAGCGTCACGTTGCCGATAGTCGTGATGTCCGCCGCCTGGGCAATGGCATCTGCCGCCGTGACCCCGATATTGCCGCTCGTGGACTGCAGCGCGCCGTTCACCAGCACGTCGCCCGTTCCCAGCGCCGTCAGCGCCACCGCACCTGCGCCGGCGGCGGTCAAGCCGCTCGCGCCCACGGTCAGCGTGTCGCCCGCCACCACGTCGATCAACCCGTTCGCCGCCACCGTGCGACCGGTCACGGACACCGTGTTGGCCTCGGTGACATACACCTCGCCGCCCGCCGTGAAGCCCAGCGTGTCCACGGTGGTTGTCAACCGGTTTACGGCCGTACCGATCGTCGTCCCGGCCTGCGCCGTGAGATCATTCGCGGTGATCGTCCCCGCGGTCTGCGTAAGCGCCCCGCCGGCCTGCAGCGTCACGTCGCCGGCCGTCGCGATGTTCGCCGCCTGGGCGATGGCGTCCACTGCCGTGATCCCGATGTTGCCGCTCGCCGACTGCACCACGCCGTTCACCAGCACATCGCCGCCGCCCTGCGCCGTCAACGCCACCGCGCCCGCACCGGCGGCGTTCACCCCGCCCGCGCCCACGGTCAGCGTGTCGCCGGCCGTCACGTCGATCAGCCCGTTCGCCGCCACCGTGCGACCGGTCACGGACAACGTGTTCGCTTCGGTCACGTACACGTCGCCGCCGGCGGTGAAGCCGATCGTATCCACAGTCGTCGTCAACCGGTTCGCCGCCGCACCGATGGTTGTCCCGGCCTGC
>CAYOBW010000340.1:0-7259 GCA_964402115.1 uncultured Victivallales bacterium | reverse complement strand
CGGCGCTACCTGCGTCGGCGCATTTCTGTTGAATCCGCCTCCTGAATGCGGGAGCATGCCGGGGCTATGCAGCGGAGGCTCACACAACGGTTTTCGCGGTCGTGCGGCAGTGTTCTGCCTCTCCTCGGGGTGGCTGCGCTGCTCGCCTCGCCGGCGGCTGCGGCGACGCTGAGCCCGTGGACCTCCACCGTGCCGCTGCGGGTCTGGGTCGAAGATCCGCTGGTGAAGGTGCTGCGCCACGCGGTTCCCGGCACCCAGACGGTCGCCCGTGCCGACGCGGCGCGCGGCGAGACGGCGACCTTCCAGGTGGTCGCCCGCGCCGACGTGCCCCTCGCGGGCCTGCAGGCTGCCGTCCTGGGCGCACCTTTCGCCGGCGTGCGCGCACGGTTTGTCGGCTACGTGGCCGTGACCGAGCGCGTGGGTTACGCCCCCGACCCCGTGGGCGGCGCGCTGACGAACGATTTTCCCGATATCCTGCTCGAACACGCCTTCGTGGATCTGCCCGCCGGCTTCAACCAGCCGGTCTGGGTGACCGTCCCCGTGCCGCCAGACGCGCGCCCGGACACGTACACGCTGACCCTGGTCCTGCACGGCTGTCACGGGCGCACGCGTTACGAGGCACGCCTGCCCCTGCGGCTCCGGGTGCACGCCGCGGCCCTCGCGCCGCAGACGTTGCGCGTCACGAACTGGTTCAAGGCCGGGCGCGGTTGTCCGCCCGTGCCGGACCTTTCCCCGGCGGACGAGGCCTACTGGCCGCGGCTGGACGGCTGCGTCCGCAACATGGTCGCGCACCGGCAGAACACGTTCTTCCTGCCGCTCTTCGATCTTGTCGCCTGCGACGAGCGCCAGCCCGGCTCCTGGACGTTCGGCTTCGACAACCTTGACCGCTGGGTCGAGACCTGCCGCGGCGCGGGCGGCCGCTACCTCGAAGGCAGTCACCTGGGACGCTGCGAGCGGCGAGACGGGAGCGGGCGCGTGTTGGTCTACGTGCCGTCCGGGCCCGCCTCGGCCGGTCGCGCGGTTCGCGAGCGCATCTCCATCGAGGCGCCGCGGGCGCAGGCGTTCCTCGCGCAGTTCCTGCCCGCGCTTGCCCGACACGTGCGTCGGCGGGGCTGGCTGGACGACTACGTGCAGCACCTCGTGGACGAGCCGTGCGCCGAACACGTCGCGGACTACGGGCGCGTGCGCGCGCTCGTGCGGCGCCACGCCCCGCGGCTCCGCACCGTGGACGCGGTCTGCACGACGAACCTGCACGCGGCGGGGGCCGGGCCGGATATCTGGGTGCCGATGCTGAACGACCTGGAGGACAACCTGCCCTTCTACCGCGCGCTGCAGGCGCAGGGCGTCGAAGTTTGGCATTACACCTGCATGTACCCGCGCGGTCCGTATCCGAACCGGTTCCTGTATCAGCCGCTGCTCAAGACCCGGTACGTCCATTGGGTGCACGCCGTGTGCGGCACGAAGGGCTACCTGCACTGGGGGTACAACGCGTGGCTGGGCGATCCCTACGTCAGCGCGACGTGGGGCACGGAAGTCGGCGGGGTGCGGGAGTGGGTGACCCCGGGCGACGCCTACATCGTCTATCCGGGCGCGGATGGCAGGCCGGTGGATTCGCTGCGCTTCGAGGCCATGCGCGACGGCATCGACGACTTCAACCTGCTGGCGCAGCTCGCCGCGCGCAACCCGCGCGTGGCCGCGCGGCTGGTGGGCGCGCAGGTGCGCAGCCTGCGGGACTACAATCTTGACGTGGCGGCGTTTCGCCGGACGCGCGCGAGGCTGCTGGACCTGTTGGGGTGGGAAGGGCTGATCGGGGACGACGCGGTGCCGGAGGCGGAGGGCGCCGCGCAGGCGTCGGCGGACAGGGCGCGTTGAAGCGCGGAAGGAGCGATGGATGAAACGGATGCTGTGGACGGGCTTACTGGCGGCGATGTGGCTGGCGGGGCAGGTGGCGGTGGCGGCAGCGGCGACGAATGCGCCGCCGGCGGAAACGGCCGCCGCGCGCGAGGCGCGCATGCGCTGGTTCAGCGAGGCGCGCTTCGGCATGTTCATTCACTGGGGCCTTTACGCGGTGCCGGCGGGCGAGTGGAAGGGCGGCAAGGACCATGGCGAGTGGATCATGGAGACCGGCAAGATCCCCGTGTCGGAGTACGAGACGTTCGCGGCGCGCTTCAACCCGGTGAAGTTCAACGCCGCCGAGTGGGTGGCGCTGGCCAGGGTCGCGGGCATGAAGTACATGGTCATCACCAGCAAGCACCACGACGGCTTCGCGCTCTACCCGTCGGCCCTGACGGACTGGTGCATCAAGTCCACGCCGTTCCAGCGGGATCCGCTGAAGGAACTCGCCGACGCCTGCCGCAAACAGGACTTGGTCTTCTGCTTCTACCACTCGATCATGGACTGGCGCCATCCCGACTACGCACAGCGGCGGGCGTGGAACGACAAGGCCACCGGCACGCCCGATATGGACCGCTACGTGGGCTTCCTGAAGGGGCAGCTGAAGGAGCTGCTCACGAACTACGGCCCCATCGGCATCCTGTGGTTCGACGGCGAATGGGAGCAGCCCTGGACGCACGAGCGGGGTGTGGATCTGTACCACTACGTGCGCGGTCTGCAGCCGCGCATCATCGTCAACAACCGCGTCGGCAAGGGCCGCGCGGGGATGATGGGCATGGACCAGGGCGCCGAGCGCGTCGGGGACTACGGCACGCCGGAGCAGGAGATCCCCCCCGCCGGCTTCGGGCCGGGAGTGGACTGGGAGTCGTGCATGACCATGAACAACCACTGGGGATACAACCAGTACGACCAGAATTGGAAGTCCGCCGAGACCCTCATCCGCAACCTCGTGGACTGCGCCAGCAAGGGCGGTAACTACCTGCTGAACGTGGGACCGACGGCGGAGGGGCTGATCCCCGCGGCTAGCGTCGAGCGGCTGCAGGCGGTCGGGCGCTGGATGGCGGTCAACAGCGAGGCGATCTACGGCACCGTGGCGGGGCCCTTCAAGCGGCAGCTGCCGTGGGGCCGGTGTACGCAGAAGGAGGGCAAGCTCTACCTGCACGTCTTCGACTGGCCGGCGGACGGCAAGCTGACGATTCCGCTGCTGAACCCGGTGAAGAAGGCGCGCCTGCTGGCGGAGCCGCGCGCGAAGCTGACCGTCGCGAGCAGCGAAGAGGGGTTGACCCTCGGCGTGCCCGCGGCCATGCCGGATCCGGCGGCGACGGTGATTGAGCTGGAGATCAAGGGGGCGCCGCAGGTGGCGCAGGCCGGCCTGCGGGCCGGGGCGGACGGTGTGTTCTCGCTCACGGCCACGGCTGCCGACATCACCGGGCACGGTTTGAAGGTCGAGACGACCCACGGTGCGCCGAACCTGGGCTACTGGCTGAACCCTGCCGACTTCGCGGAGTGGTCCATCACGGTCACCCGTACCGGTCGCTACCGCGTCGAAATGGACGTGGCTGTGGAGCCGAAGTCGTCGGGCGGGCAGTTCGTGCTGACGTGCGGCGAGCAGAAGCTGACTGGCGTGCTGGAGAGCACGGGCGGGTGGGGGACCTACGCGAAGCGCGTGGCTGGTGAGCTCAACCTGGCCGCGGGGGGGTGCACGGTCAAGCTGGCCTGCGCCGAGAAGAAGGGCGAGGCACTGCTCAACCTGCGTGGCCTGACGCTGACGCCCGCAGCGCCGTGATCCACCGTCGGCAGATGCGAATGGCGCGCAGTGACGGGGCCACGTAGAACGGGCTTCAGCCCGTTCAGTGTTGGAGCGCCGCGGGGAGCCGAACGGGAAGGGGCCAGCTGATGCGCAGGAAACGGTGGATCGGCACGGGGACAGGGTTGGCGGCGCTGTGCGCGGCGACCGGCCTGCGGGCGGCGACACCCTGGAACGCCGACCTCTACCTGGGCCAGGGCGATTACTGGCGTCAGCGCTGCGCGGTCCGCGTGACCAACGCGACCGATCAGGCCGTGGCCGGGGCCGCGGTGGACCTGCCGATCGGCGCCA
Organism: uncultured Victivallales bacterium; assembly: GCA_964402115.1. Classification (GTDB taxonomy): domain Bacteria; phylum Verrucomicrobiota; class Kiritimatiellia; order UBA8416; family CAYOBW01; genus CAYOBW01. The sequence goes on along the minus strand of CAYOBW010000340.1, from coordinate 3,268 downwards.
CGCCGGGCGCGCTGGCCATGGCCGGCACGCGCGCGGAGGCGGTGCGCGTGTGCGACACCAACGGCGCGGAGCTGCTCTGGGCCGCGCGCGGGGCCGACGGTGCGCCGCTGCGGACCGGACCGCTGCCCGCGGGGGCCACGTTGACGATTCCCGTGTCGTGTCCCGCCCGCGGCTCCACTGTCTGCCACATCTACTTCGACAATCCCTCGGCCTGGGCCGTGCCCGACTTCCTGGATGCCACGGTCGGATTGCGCAACGGCGGGGTGGAGTCCGGCACGAACGGTGTGCCCGCGGCCTGGACGCCGGACGCCGGCGACGCGACGCACCGCGTGGCCTGGAGCGACACGCAGCCGCACGGCGGCGCGCGTTGCCTGCACACGACGGTGGCTCAGGGGGCGGAGGCGACCTGGATCGGCACGCGGCAGCACGCCATCCGTATTGAGGCCGGCGCTCGCTACCTGCTGCGGGCGTGGGTGCGTGCCGAAAAGGTCGTGGGCTTTGCGGGGTGGTTCGCGCACATTGGCAACGCGACGAACAGCCAGCTGCGCAACCTCACCCTGGACGGCGGTGGCGGGGCTTATCCGTGGAAAGAGCTGCGCGCCGAATTCACCGCCCCGCCGGCGTCCGACCGCGCGACGGTGGGCACCGTCCTGCGCGGCACGGGCGAGGCGTGGTTCGACGATATCTCGCTCGAATGCCTGGCCCCAGGCGATCTGCGCGCCTGGGCCGAGCCGCCGGAGCGGCTGCCGGCGATTCGCGAGCAGGACGCCGCGGCGCCGTGGCCGGCGGGGGCCGAGGGGGCGGCGTGGCGCTGGCGTTTCCCGGTGCAGGTGCTGAACATGGCCGACACCGCGCGGGAGGGCGGTCTCGTTGCCGTGGACATGGCGCCGGCCCTCGCGCGGCTGAACGGGCGCGCCGATCCCGCGCGGTTGGCCGTATACGCCGGCGGCACACGCGTGACCTCGTGCCGGCTCGGCGCGCTGCTCGCGTTTCCGGGCGGCGTCGGTCCGCGCACGCGGCGCACGTTCCACGTCTACCTCGCGGCGGGCGGCGGTGCGGCGTCAGCTGCGGCGACGCCGGCGGTGCGGGCCTACGCGGCTAATCCCGCCCTGCCCGGTGGGGAGACGCGCGAGTCGGTGGAAGGCGTCGCGCGGGAAGCCTACGCGCAGCTCGTCGCCGGGGCGGCGAACCTGGCCCGCAATGCGAGTTTCGAGGATGGGGGCGACGTACCCGCGGGCTGGCAGGGGGCGGAGGGCGGCGGGGCTGGGGAGGTTGCGATGGCCGCCGAGGCGCCCGGCCTGCTGGGCGCCCGCGCGGCGCGCCTGTCCGTCAGTGGCGCGGCAGCCTCGGGCTGGCACGGGTGGCATCAGCCGGTGCCTGTCGCCGGGGGCGGGACCTACCTGTACGCCTGCTGGCTGAAGAGCCGCGACGTGACGGGCGGTGCGGCGCTACTGCACGCACACGCGAAGACGGCCGACGGCGTGCTCTGCCGCGCGAATGCGTTCCTGGGTGTCGGCCCGGGGTTGAGCGGGACGTGCGACTGGACGCTGCTGCAGGGGGTATGCACGCTGCCCGCGGATGCCGCGCAACTCGAGCTGCACCTCACGATGCAGGCGTCCGGTACCTTGTGGCATGACGGCGTGCTGCTGGCGCCCGTGACGCCTGGGCTGTTGCTGGCGCTCGAGGCTCGCCCCGGTCCGGGTACGGTGGCGCCCGCGGCCTGGGCGGTGAACGCGATCGTGAAGGTGTTTCGCGACGACCTGCCGCCGCTGCCGGCTGAGGCCTTAGCCGTGCGCCTGACCGCCGCTCGTGGCGAGCGGGAGCCGCTGCAGGTGGCCCTGCGCGCGCCGCGGGCGCAGGCGGGGGTGACCGTGGAGGCCGAACCGCCGCGCGGTCAGTGGGGCCGGCGGTTGTCCGCGCCGGAGGTCGGCGTGGTGGGCTACGTGCCGATCGATCACGTGACCAACTACTACAACGACAAGGGGCCGGCGTGGTTGCGGCGTGTGCCGCCCGCGGGCGGGGGTGGCTCGGATGGCTGGCCGGGGTGGTGGCCCGACCCTATTCTGCCGGTCGCGACCTTCGACCTCGCCGCCAACGCCACGCAGCCCGTCTGGCTGACCTTCCGTGTGCCGGCGGACGCGGCCCCGGGCGACTACCGCGGCGTTGTGCGCTTTCGCGCGGAGGGCCGGGTGCTGGCCGAGGCGCCGTACACGCTGCACGTCTGGGACTTCGCGCTGCCCGCCGAGCAGCATGTGAAGGCCATCTACGACGTCCGCCCCACCGGGCGGCACTGGGAGCAGCCCGGGCTGACCGAGGACGAGGCGCGGCGCGCGATGTGGCGGTTCATGGCCGAGCGGCGGCTCTGCCCCGACACCGTGCGGCCCGAGCCGCGGATCGCCTATCGGGACGGTAAGGTCGAAGCCGACTTCAGCGCCTTCGACGAGGCCGCGACGTACTACTTCGACACGCTGAAGTTGCCACACATGTACACGCCGTGGCTGTTCTACGCGTTCGGCTGGGGTCACCCGCCGGGAAGCAAGTTCGGCGAGGCGCCGTACGAGGGCGTCGCGCCGTACCCCGGCGTGGATCGCGCTGTCCTGCGGCCCGCTTTCGTGCGTGCTTACCAAGCGTGCCTGAAGGTCTTCTGGGACCACCTGAAGGCGCGCGGCTGGGATCGCAAGTGTGTGCTGTATATCTCCGACGAGCCGTTCGATCACGAGGCGCCGATCCGTGCGCAGATGCGGGCGCTCTGCGACATGATCCACGCCGTGGACCCGGCGATTCCGATCTACTGCAGCACGTGGCATCACCAGCCCGCGTGGGACGGCTACCTGAACGTGTGGGGCGTAGGCCACTACGGCGTCGTGCCGGTCGCGAAGCTGGAGGAGTTGCGGCGGGGCGGCGCGCGCGTCTGGTGGACGACCGACGGTCACATGTGCACGGACACCCCGTATTGCGCGATCGAGCGGCTGCTGCCCCACTACTGTTTCAAGTACGGCGCGGAGGCCTACGAGTTCTGGGGCGTGGATTGGCTCACGTACGATCCCTATGCCGTCGGCTGGCACGCGTACATCCACCAGAGCATGGCGCCGGGCGAGGAGTTCTGGGTGCGCTACCCGAATGGCGACGGTTTTCTCGCCTATCCCGGCCGGCCGTTCGGTCGGCGCGAGCCGGTGCCGTCTGTGCGTGTGGAGCAGGCCGCCGAGGGCTGCGAGGATTTCGAGTACCTGTACCTGCTGCGCGCGCGCCTCGCCGCCGCGCCCGCGGA
>CAYOBW010000339.1:6203-7271 GCA_964402115.1 uncultured Victivallales bacterium | reverse complement strand
GAACACGGTATCCTGGCCCGGCGCCCAAGGGACATCCACCCGGCCGGCATTGGCAAACACGCCCTGGCCCTCGGCGAACGCCGTCGGCGCAACCGTGACCGCGACGTAGCAGAAGTTATTGTCCACTACGGAGACGCTGGCACTGCCGCTGGAATACCCGTCGGCCCGCGCCGTGATCTCCACATGCTGCGCGAAGTCGAACGCGGCCGTATCGGCGGCGGTCAGGACGAACGAGGCGAAGTCGCTGCCGTGCTCGATCGTCACTGTGGGGGTGACCTGCAGCCTGGTGGGGTCGGAGGATGTGAGCTGCACCGTCACACTCCCCGTCATGCCCTCGCGCAAGACATGGCCCATCTGAATGTCGTCCTCCCGCATCGAGGCGGAGGCGATCACGGTCAGCGGACCGTAGTACATGACCCTGAAGGGGGCACTCAGGCCGGACAGCCCCGAGGCATCGATGGCTTCCAGGAAGAGGTTCGTCCCTTCCTGATGCACGGTCAAGTCGCCGGTCCACGCGCCGCTGCCGAAGGCGCCCGACTGGGCGGGGGACATGCGCAGCGGGCGCCGGCCCGCCGTCAGCGGCACGGTCAGCCCGGCGTTGGGCAGGCTGCGGCTCGTCTGGTGCTTCCAGACGAAATTGCGCGCGTCGTTGCGGTCCACGGCGCCGACCCGCTGGAGCGAGCCGCTGGCGCCCCGGTACGAGGGGCGCGGGAGCGTGGTCCCGGGGCCGGTCCACTGCGCTCCGACGCGGCGCGGTCGGCCTCCATAGACGGGCGTGCAGGCGTCCAAAGCGGCATCGTCCCAGCCCCACGCCACGAAATCCACGACCTCGTTGTCATCATTGAGCAGCATGACCCAGCCCTTGTTGGTCTGGCTCCACTGCAGGTCCCCGCCCCAGTAGGTCTCCGGCGGCTGCGCCGCATCGCTCCATGCCAGCACCTGCCCTGCCGCCAGCGTGTCGGGCAGCATCTTGACCGCGGCATTGTACCCGTTCAGGTTCTCCGGCTTGTCGCCCGCCAGAAGCTTCCAACCGGCAGTCGCTTGCGCCACGCCCGAGACATTCTGGAT
>CAYOBW010000339.1:0-6103 GCA_964402115.1 uncultured Victivallales bacterium | reverse complement strand
TAGAAATCGGCGGCGCTATTGTTGTCCTGCGCATAATCCATGCGGCGCCGCGAGATTGAGCTGAGACCCGCACCCAGCGGAACACCGTCTCCATTCCATTGTGCGCCGATGGAAATGGCGCGTCCGCCGATGGTTGGTGCCATGCCGTCCAGATCTTCGGCATCCCACGCCCATGCCAGGAAGTCCACGATATTGGTACGCGCGTCGATGATCATGACCCAACCGGGTTCGGTGTCCGTCCAGTCAGATAGGGCGTCCCAGCGATTCGGAGGCGGGTTGAAGGTTGCAATTGTGAGATCCGTGAATGCCCGCATGCCGCGATCCAGACTGAACACGTCGGGATGCGCAAGGTTGATGTCCGTTACGCTTCCGTTCTTGACCAGCTTCCAGCCCTGCATCGACACCTCGCCCGCTGCCTGCACGTTCTGAATCCGCACGTAGGACGAATCTCCGGACCTTCGGACATCCAGGATGACCACCGGTGGCGGCGGCGTCAGATTGCCGAGCGCCGTGAGCGCCGGGGTCCCCTGATAGCCGGTGATGCGGCTCACGCCGTCGAGCGACGAGACCAGGCTGAGCGCGACCGCATGGGGCGCTCCAATCTCCAGCGTGGGCGGCAGGGCGTCCCACACGAACGTGCCGGGCACGACGCGCGCGGTGGTCCGGACCGGCGTATAGCCCTGGGAGGTGACATCGATCTTCAGGGTGTCCGCGCCGAGCGGAACGGTCGGGAAGCGGGCGACCCCGTTCACGTCGGTCGTCAACTCGCCCACCACGCCGCCGGCCCCCGTCACCTTCACGGTCGCCCCCATCGGGTGAAGGCCGTCACGCAGGACGGTGACATCGAACGGCCCCCGCCCCTCGTCAATCTCCGCATCGTGGCTGACGGTGAACGTGCCGGGAACCAGTTGGATGACGCCGTGGTAGGTGGCGAACGCGCGCTTGCTGACCGTGATATCCAGGGAGGTGCTGGAGAGTGGAATGATGGCGTAGACCGCCTCCCCGGCCGCGTCGGTCGTCCGCACGCGGTTGTCGCCCGCGTCGCTGCTGGCGATGACAACAGCCGAGGCGAGCGGCACGTTGCCGTCTTTATAGACGCGCACGATAAACCCCGCGGCGACGGCACTGGCCGTGGCGGGATGGTGGACCGTCAGGGTGGAAACGGCGAGGTCGATCCGGCCATTGTAGGGAACCATCCCGGGGGCTGAGGCTTCGACCGATAAATAGTCCGTCGCCAGCGGCCACAGCTCGAAGTCCGCGCGCCCGTTCGCGTCGGTTGTGCGCGTTGCGTCGTCGCCGGCCGTGCTGAAAATGCGGACAGCGGCGCCGGCCTTGGGGGTGCCCAGCATGTCGGTGACAGTCACGGTGAACTGGGCATGCTCCGCCATGACGGCCACCGCATGCGTGGCCTTCAGCCGGAGGGTCTCCTGCCACGGCTGGAAATGCATGTGCGGGTCGCCAAACAAGGTATGGATTTCAAAGTCGTAGCGGGCGCCGTCCTGCCTACCGCCGGCGAGTTTGTCATACAGGAACACCTTGCCGAAATTCAGCGCAGGTCCCATCCGAGGACTGCGGCCGACATAGTTGTCGCCGTACGTGAGGTCTTTTCGATAGCCGTCCAAAGTCATCAGCGTTTCGAAGTAATCCGGCCACAGTGATTCCTGCAACCCCATTCTCATCCAATGCATCCAAGAATAGGCGTCGCGGGTGCAGGCAACGACCGCCACGGCGCCCCCCCCGGCCTTGCGCATGAGCGCCTCCGCGAAACATGGACCGTTCGTGTAATCGAACCAACCCGTTTGACAGGTCAACGATATGACTACCGGCAGGCGCGTGCCGTTGGTCATAGCCGGAACATCTTCGTAATTCATGCGGTCCCACCCTCCCCACCAGCCGTGCGCATGGTAGGAAACCAGACTTACGCCTTGCTGCATGATCGTCTTGGTGCGCAGGGATGCTTCCGTGCCTGTATAGTACGCCTGCGCGCCGCGGTAGATGCTAGAACCGGTGTGGTAGATGCTGTCTGGGGCATAGCGCCGCGGCATGACGTCGGAATCGGCATTGTAGGCCGTCCGCACCGTCATGCCCCGTGTCGTCAGGTAGTCCTTCAGCGCCTCGGCCGTTTCGAGTAATGACATGCCCTCGATGCCGTCGCGTCCTCGCACATTGCCGTCCTTGTCCTTCCATAAATCCTGGAACAGGCCCGTGATCAGCGCGGTGTTGCGGAAGTCGGGGTCCGGGTCGGGCGAGATCTGATGGTTGACGATCTTGTTGACCATCACACCGCACTCCTCGGCCGTCGAACACGGCAAACGCCCCACCACCAGCTCGGGGAAGATGTCGGGATAATCCACGCTCGCATAGTACAGGTCTGTGGCCGGCATGCCGGCGCGCCACGGGTACGCCCGCTCGTCGTGCGGCGGAAGGATCGGCGCGTCGCCCACCAGCAGCAGGTAAGTGGGGCGCGGCGACCAGGTTTCGTAGGCATTGCGGATGTACGCCGTGATGTTGAGGGCCGTCGGTTCGGCCCCGATGCTTTCCAGAGAGACCATGCGCGCGAGCAGGCCCATTCGCGTCTTCAGTTGAGCCAGCGGGGTCACGCTCGGAATGAAGGCCGCCGGCGCCAGGATCAGGTAATCCGCCCCGTCCGCAGCCAACGGTGCGGGCGCGGCGGAAAAGGCCGAGGGAACCGTCCCGTCGAGCGCCATCTCGAACACGGCCGCAAACGCGTTTTCGCCCACTGGGTCGGGGCGAGGTGCTGGCGCTCCGCCCGCGGGCAATTCGTATTCAAGGTGCCAGGCCACGCGGCTCGCCGCGCGCAGGGACGAGCGGGCCGGATTGCAGGCGACCGGCGCGTACACGACATAGACGAACTCGCGCCCGCGGATGCGCATGCGGTCCGCAAGCCGCACCGGCGCATCCGGAACCCAGGCGTCGCGCGCATACGCCGCGGCGCTCTTCGTGAAGGGGGGCCGCGGGTGGTCCAACGCCAGGAGTGCGGGTGGTTGCTCGGGATCCACCGTGTAGGCGCCCGGAATCTCCGCCCACGTCACGTCGTCCACCACCAACCGCACCTGCGCGCCGTCGGGTACGCGGATGAACTTCCCGTGATATGGAAGGCGGGGCTCGCCGATCTCGCCGCCCGCCGCCATGCCGGGCAGGTCGAGCCGCACGTACGCGTTGCCGTCCTCCAGGACGGTGGGGGAGGACCAGCACCAGTCGGCTGCGCTCACGAAATCGGCACGGTCACGCGCCTTGGCCGCCAGCACGATAGGCGCCGCATTCGCCGGCGCTACCGCGAGCGCCTGGGCGCCCCCCCCGGCCCCTCCGAAGCGGAGCACCCCCGCCGCCCCCTCCGGCGCCGCCCCGCTGGCCAGCAGGACGCCCCCGAGAACCCCCGCCCCCACGAACCCGACGAAACCCGTTGCAGCACGCCTCATCCGACACCTCCCCAGCACGGCAGCAACGCCCACGCACGCCACCGTGCCAACCGGCCAGCCCCACGCACCCCGCAGCCATTCGCCCCCCCGTCGAACCACGGAACGCAGGGGCCAAGTAGACTATGTGCACACTACTAACACATAACTTCGGCAGCAGGGAAGAACTCATTGCCTTTTCTTGTCATAACGGCGGGGACCGCCGTCTCCAGGCCCGCGGTCCCCGGCGCCTCCCCCCTCCACGACAAATGAGCGCCCTGGAGCCGGCGGTCCTCCGCCGGTAGGCGCCATCCGCCTGTCCCAGGTCCCCCAGAAATGATTCTGCTGACAATGGTTCTGTCTTACCCGGGACCGTGGCACGGGGGACCGGCTGCTTGATGATGTCCGTCCGCCGCCTTACGGCGGCGGCTACGGGGAGGGATGCGAGGAAGGGCATATTGGTGCAGGTTATCAGGTAAATTATCTGCTCGCCCTCTCTCGCGGCGCCTTACAGGCTGCCCGAAAACGCAAGCGCGACGTACTGCGAAGTCCTTCCGCTACAGGCGCGCGCGGGACTGGGGCGCTTGCGCGCACGGGCCGCGCAGGTCGTAGCCGAGCAGCCGCGCGGGCTCGCCCGCGCCCGGGCAGTTCTGCACGACGAACAGCAGGCCGCGGCTCAGCACCGGCGCGGTCCAGGTCTGCGGCGCATGGAACAGCCGGCAGGCCGAGATGATCGCGCACCCGTCCGGCGTCAACTCCAGCCAGGCCAGCAACCCGGTTTCGCCCAGGCAGAGGAAGCGGTCCCCGACCCGGGTCAGCGAAGCGAGCCCAAACCCCGCCGCGTCGGGCGGTTCCCGGTACTGGTCGGCCCCGTGCCCCGTCCGTGGCGGCGCGTCCCCCTCGCCTTCCGTCGGTCCCCAGCGCAGCACGCGCTGCCAGATTCGCTTGCCGGTTCCCCACTCCATGCAGGTCAGCTGGTTGTTCTGGAATCCGTAGAGATAGCCGTCTTTCAGAATCGGCGTCGCCCAGTGCGAGGCGTAGGCGCGCGTCCGGTAGGCCAGCGTGACGGCGAGGTCGGGGCCGATCTCGAGCAGGGCGCCGTATACGTCGTAAGACGACGAGATGAACACCCGCTGCCCCTGCACGACAGGCGAACAGGCGTTGGCCGAGAAGTAGCGCGGGCTGCGCCAGGGGAACCGAAAGTGCGTCGTGCCCGTGGCGGGGTCGAGGCCCAGCAGACCGCCGTCGGGCGGTTCCGTCATGCCACCCGCGAACACAAGCAGCACGCGCCGGCCGCTCATCGTGGCGACGAGCGGGGTCGCGTAGCTGCGCCCCCACGGCTCGGCGGAGAGCCAGTCGAGCACGCCGGTTCGCTTGTCGAAAGCCGCCACGGACTTGCCCTCGCCGAGGTTCAGGATGACCCGCTCGCCCTCGATCAGCGGCGACGTGGCGAACCCGAAAAAGCCCTCGTTCAGCGCGAAATCGTCCCGCAGTTGCCGCAGCCAGTAGCGGTGTCCCGTGCGCAGATCGTGGCAGGCCAGCACGCCCTCGGCGCCGAGCGTGTACACGCGCCCGCTGTCCAGGGCCGGCGTCGCGCGGGGGCCGTTCAGGTAGTGGAAGCGGTCGCGGTAGGCGGTCGGGTAGTCCTGCACCCACAGCAGTTCCGCTGTCTCGGCGTCGAGGCACTCGATTGTCTCACGGTCACCCAGGCGGTGGAAGTGCACCACTCTGCCGTCGACGACGGAGGGCGCCGCGTAACTCTCGCCACGCGTCACCGCCCAGCAGAGCAGCGCGTCGGCGCCGGCGTCGAACCGATCCCGCAGGCCGGTTTCGGACGACACGCCGTCGTGCGTCGCCCCGAGAAAGCAGGGCCAGTCGGCCAGGACCGCGCGGGGATCCGGCGGGCGGGGCCGGCGGACAAAGCGGGCGCGCGGATGCGCGCGGGGCACGGGAGACGGCGTCCCGTCGGGGAGGGCCAGCACACGCGGCGGAGCGGGGTCGGCACTGCGCGGCGGCGCGGCGGCGCCGTTGCCCGCCGCGGCGGCGACGGCCAGGATGGCGAGCAAGCCACGCATCCCGGGCGCCGCGGAAAAGCCCCCGTCCAAACCGTGCCCAAGACGTGCTTGCATGGTCCGGACGGTAGCAGAAGCCGGCGGGAGACGGCAAGCCGGCGAGCGGGGCCGCAATCCGCGAACACGATGCGACTGGGCGTATTGGCGCCCAAATTATCTGCTCGCCCTCCCTCGCGGTGCCTTTCAGGCTGCCTGGAATCGCACCGGGAGGGCGACGCTCCGCGGAGCCACGTGCGAGGCGGGCATACATGCGGCGCTATGAACCTGGAAAGGGTACCAGGCTGTAGCTCAATGCGCGCAAAGAGCTTGGTGCGATGTCACCGGTGGTAAGGATCTCATCCCGCACAGCCGGCCCGGTAACTGGGAGCGGGGGCGTCCCGCCCAATGCCACTAACATTTCGGACCGTGCACACCGGGATCGTGGTCGCCTCGGCGGTCGGCCCGCGTTGAGCTTACGCTTGATCGTGGCACAGTCACCAATGGGTCTGCGCATCCCACGGACGGCGCGGGAGCACTGTCCTTCTACGTGGCGCTTCCGCGGCTGCGGGAGGTGGGCGATTGGCGGCATAACGGCGGGGACCGCCGTCTCCAGGCCTGCGGTCCCTGGCGCCTCCC
>CAYOBW010000338.1:0-7376 GCA_964402115.1 uncultured Victivallales bacterium | reverse complement strand
TTGTCTCCTTTGGCGCACGTCAGCGTTGAGGCGCGGGTTCCCGGCGGTCCGGTCAGAACCCGGCTGCTTGCCTGACGCGCTGAACCTCGTCTTGGGGCAAATGCCTTGTGGACCGTTCCCTGCAGCGACCTGGATTCAGGTGGCTGGCTTCGGTCGGCCCGCGAAGACGGCGATCAGCAGAAAGACCATGCTGACCACATGGAATCCAGACCACACAAACCCCATCACCGCATAGATCATCCCAAGGTTCCGGACCGAGGGGTGGCCCTGCATCTGCCAGGAGTTGACCAGGGTGTAAGCGAGGGGCATGACCAGGGAGAGGAGCAGCATGAGTCCCAACCCCAGCATCGCCCAGAGGCAGGCCTTGGGCGCCTGCTTCCATTTCACGGAGATCACGGCAAGCCCCGCGATGCAGAACAGCATCGTGGGCAGGTGCGACACCAGCATGGATAGATACATCTTCAGCAGCACGCCGATGTCGGGTGATGTAGTCATTGTGGGTACCGGATGCAGGTTGTTGTTTGGCTGGATCCCAGTGTGGACTGACCACTCACATCGTGACGGGAATCAGGCCTTGACGAGGTAGGCTGCGTCGGCGATCGCGAAGTCCACGCTGTTGCCATGCCCGGCTTCCTCCTTGCTGATTCGATACTGGTACACACCGGCAACGGGTCTGTCAATCAAACAGGATCAAACAGGATCAAGCGCGGTAACGCGTCAGTGAGTCAGGGGCTTAGGCTGGGCGCCACCATCTCGATCCTGCAACCGTCCGCTGCCGCCGAGAACCCCGCCTGACTGTTTGATCCGTGATTGTGCCAGATGCCCGCAGACGACGGCCGGTACGCAGGCGAACATCCCGAGACACATCAGGCTGAGGACGCCCAGAATGAGGCTCCACAAAGCCAACGTACAGGTCTTGCTCGCCTTCAATGTCGCGTCCATGATGTAGCCTTTGTGCCACTAGGACGTCCGTTTCGCCGTCAAGTCAGGGGGGGGCCGGGAACAGGGCGGCCGGGTCCTGCCGGTAGTAGCCTTGGAGTTCGCGATACAAGTCGGGGTGTTGAGCCCGTAAAGCGGCCGGCGTCTCGAAGAAGCACTCCGTGGCCACGGCGAAAAACTCGGCAGGAGTCGTGGCCCCGTAAGCGTCCATCAACGTGCCGCACCCCGCTTCGGTGCTGCTGATCAGTTGCGTGTAGTCTCGTCCCAGTACCCTGGCCCACGCCGTGTACATGGCACGTTGTGGCAGGCGAGGCACACCGTTTGCGAGTCCGTCCTCCTCGTCGAGTTGGTGCGCGAACTCGTGCAGCGCCACGTTATGGCCGTCGTGGATGTCGATGGCCGCGTGCTGCACTTCGTCCCAGGCCAGGATGACAATGCCTTGATGCCAGGATTCGCCGGCCAGTATCTGCTCGGCCTCGACCGGTTGGCCCCCGGGGCCGGGTTGGTAGCGCTGTACGACGAAGGCATGCGGATACACCAGAACCGTGGTGAGCCTGGGGTAGTAGTCCGCGTTCCGGTGCAGCAGCAGCGTGCAGGCGTGGGCGGCGATCGTCACGCGGATCTCTTCGGTGACAGCCAGGCCGGCACACCCCTCGAACCGTTTCTCGGACAGGAAGACCTGAATGTGGCCCTCCAGCTCGCTTCGGTCCGCAGCGGGAAGCCGGCTGTAGTAGGGCACGTTCCGCAGGACGATGGCTGCCCACTCTCCCGGGAATGGGAGCGTGCTCACTTTCTGTCGCCGTTTCAGTTTCAAACCCAACACGGTTGGCCCCCGTTCTGCTGCCACCACAGGGATCGTGGGCGGTCGGCACCTACTTTGTTGGCTGTTCCGTGGGCGGCGGGGCAGGGAACGTGACGTTCTCCAGAACAAACCCCGCCTGCCGGTCCGTGAGGTAGCGGTCGAGCACCGGCGAGTAGGACTCCACGACAATCCGGCGCTGGAAAGGATCGAATTCCACCAAAGCCAGGTACGTGTTGTTGTCGACCTTCTCGGAGTTCTGCCAGTCGAACAGCATTTCGTAGACCGTGTTACCGCTGTCGCCGACCCCCTGGTAGTGTACCGTCGACAGGTGCCCGCAGAAGACGCAGAGGATGTTGCGATGGCGTTTGACGAACCGGTCCCAGATGCGCTGTCCGGATTGATCGCGGCCGGTATGGGTGAGGTAGGAATGCGTGGATACGATGACGACGTGTCCCGGGTGACGCTCGACCACGCGGCTGGCCCACTCCAGTGCGGCGTCGTTGGGGTTGAAGATCAGCGACACGATCAGCCAGTTCAGGCCGGCGGCCCGGAAGACGTGGTAGCTGTTGTTGCTCTCATCGTCCGCGAGAGAAGCCCCGTAACCAGGCTGCCGCTTGAGCCGGCTGACCGGGAAGTACTTGTTGAAGAGCGTTGTGCTGCGCGGGCCGAGGCGGTCGAGATCGTGATTGCCCGTGCCCAGGATGTAAGGCACACGACCGTCAAGACTCCGCCAGGCCTTGTCGAAGCTCTGCCACTGTGTTTCGTCTGCGCCGGTTTGGACCAGGTCGCCCACGTGAATCACGTACCGTATGCTTTCGGCATCCCGGTTGTCGGCCACCCACCGGGCCATCTGGCCCAGCACTTCGGGCCACGCCTCGGTCGCGTTCTGGGAGTCGGGCCACACCACCAGCCGGAACGGCTGCTGGTCGGCGGCGGTGCCAGTCGGCGGCCGGCGCGTGGTGAAAGACGCGACCCCCGGCGACCACTGCTCGCCAGCGGCGTTGGCAACCTGGAACCGATAGAAGTATACCGCTCCGGCTGACAGGCCGGAAACCTGGCGCGACAGCGTGCCGATCGCGCAGTTGCCCAGCGCCAGGGAATGCTCCCAGCCGCTCGCGTCGGTGCCCCCATCACGCATTCCCCAGTAAACGCGGGCCTGGGTCGCAGCGCCACCGGTGGCCAGCACCAGGGCGCTGAGATAGGCCGAATGGGTGCGGATACCGGCAGGCGGATTGACCGCCACGGAAGGGGGGGCGGGCGGCACAACCGGCAAGTGGCCTCGCTCCTGCTCAAAGTTGGCCAGGACCTGTTGTGCGGTCAGGGCACCGCTGTGAATCCGCACGGCCGCCATGGCGCCGACAAAAACGCTTTCGGTCCCTTGCAGGGTCATGGCCGCGCCGATGACGACAGGGTGCCCCCCGGTGATTTGCAGGCCCCGCGGCGCTTGCTGGTCCGGGCGGCCGTTGACGTAAAGGCTCTCCATGCCGCCGGCGTAGACGATCACCAAGTGCTGCCAGGAACCGGTTGCCGGAATGCTTTTCCACGGCAGATCCCTTGCCCAGTGGATGGCGGCCAGGCCATTGGCGCCCCAGCTGAACTGGGCGGTGTTGCCGGCGCCTTGACCGCGCGGCGCCCACGACACCAAGGTGCTTTCGCGCTGGCCGATTTCATGCTTGAAGGCCCAGACCTCCATCGACCAGTCGCTGTCGCCGGTGATGGATTCGGGTGCCAGGAAGTCCGAGGCCAGGTACGCGCTGCCGTTGAAAAACACGATCTTGCGCCCCGCCAGTTCACGTATGTCCGGTGCGTCCTTGGGCGCTTTGAACGAGCCTTTGAGCTGACCGGCATTCGGCCAGTTGGTGAGCGGGCCCACGGCAAGGCCGGACGGATCGAGATCGACAAGGAGTTCTCCGGCTACCTGGGGTTCGGCCCCGGGCAGCCAGGTCGTCGCAAGCGTCAAGAGGACAGTCAGCAGAAACTTTCGCACGTTCAACCTCGCAGTCCTTTCAAAGCGGGCGTATTCAACGTTTTGTGGTCAAGCCCGACGTCCTGCCAATGCGCCGCTTGCCTGTCTCGACGAGCGCCTTCCCGTACCGTGTGGGGAGTTGCTTAAAGCGGTTTGACTACCGGCCGACCGGTGAAAGGATGCCGATGCGCCACGGGAATTGCCCGTAGCCCTTGCCGGCTTTCTCCTTGTCCAGGACACCCTGGAAGACGAATCGCAGTGCGCAGGGGTCGACGGTCATCGTTTGATCGGTACCGTCTCGGATCAACTCGCCATGGCTGACGTTGTCGGTCCACGGCTCGACGCCACTGGCAGGGCGAATGTTCGTCCAGCCGGCAAACGGTTTCTCCGCCGTGTCAGCCAACGGTGTCCACGGGCCGTCGAGACGGTCGCCCAGGTACGCCTTGTAGTACCGTCGGCCGTTCTCCTCGACGATCGTCAGGTACTGTCCTGTCCCTTTGAGCTTGTAGGTGTGGCTGGCCTCGAAGATCGCGGCCTGCAAGGCAATCTCGCAGTGGGCAAAGCCCCTGGGGAAGTCCTCCAACTTCGTCCACATGCGCCAGAGTTTGCCGTTCAGGCTCGTGAAGAACAGGTAGGCCCTCTGCCCGTCGCAAACGATCCAGTAGTCCAGCCCGCCCTCCTGGCGCGGGTCGCTGGTTCCGCCATCCAGGATGGGCTGGGCCTGCGTCCAGGACATCGGAGCGGCTATGTTCGTGGTCGTTGAGTAGGCCACCCACATCTTCTTCGCGTCAGGCACGCCCACCTGGTAGACGAGGTACCACTTCTTGTGCGGGGTGAAGTAGAAGACCTGCGGGGCGCAGTAGTATTTGCTGTCGCTGACGCGCAGAAGCGTGCGCGGCGCCTTGTCCGCATCCTCCCAGCGGTCGAAACTGGCGTACTCGGTAGCCGTCCTGCCAGGCAGCTTGACGGTCATAAACACGTGCCAGCGCCCGTCCTGGCAGACCACGGTGGGGTCCTTCAGGGAAAAGCTGACATCCGTGTCACGCTTCCCGGGTGCCAGGAGAGGGGCTGTGTACTCCCACATCGCCGGTACGGTGAGGGGGGCGGCAACGGGGCTCGCGCCGCCGGGGTGGGCGGATTCAGCCGCGAGCACCGCGCTGGCCGCAAGCATGTTGAAAAGCACCATGGCCGTGCGCATGACACTCCTTCCGGCAGTCGTCCCGTTTCAGGGCGCCCACGGTTGCGCCCGCACGCAGACGGGCAGGACTACCGGACCGCTACGCCGTGCGCTTTCAGATAGGCCTTGAGCTCGGCAATGCCAATCAGATTGAAGTGGAAGACCGATGCCGCAAGTAGCACGGTGGCCCCCGCCTCGACGGCCGCCAGGAAGTGTTCCAGTGTGCCCGCTCCTCCGGATGCCACGACAGCAGCCGAAGTGACGGCCTTGATGGCCCGGATCAGCGGCAAGTCGTAGCCGGTCCTGACGCCGTCCGTGGATTTGCTGGTGGGCAGGATCGTGGACACGCCAAAGCCGTCAACCGTCTTCGCCCACTCCACGGCGTCCGCGCCGGTGGCCGTGCGACCGCCGTCGATGTAGACCTCGTACCCGGATGGCATGGCCGGGTTCTGCGCCGCATCAATGGCGACCGTGACGCGTTCCGCACCGAATTGGGCGACCATATCCCGAATCGCGGCGGGCTTGCGGAAGGCCGCGCTGCTGGTCGATATCTTGTTGGCCCCGGCATTCAGAACCGCGGCCGCACTCGACACGTCGGTGATGCCGCCACCCACCGTGAAGGGCACGGTCGCAACCTTGGCCACGCGCCGCACAACGTCAAGCATGGTGGCCCGGTTCTCAACCGTGGCGGTGATGTCCAGCATGGCAATCTCGTCTGCGCCGGCTTTGCAGTAGGCTGCGCAACACTCGACCGGGTCGCCCGCGTCGCGGATATCGACAAACCGCACGCCCTTGACCACCCGGCCGTTACGCATGTCCAGGCAGGGCATGATAATCGCACGCGTGTCCGTCTTCATTGGCATCCTGCTCCTTTCGTGTCCGGATGGCGGTCAATGGTCAAACACGACGCTCTTGGCTTCCACCCCGGCTATTGCATTGAGGTCAGCCATCAGGCGCTCGCTGTTGCGCCGGGCGCCGACCAGTTCCAGCAGGATAAGGCCGTTGGGGGCTGCCGTCTTGCCTGTCGCTTCGTGCAGACCCAGGCGCGTCTTGATGTACTTGCCGTACGTGGTGAGCACGGTTTGCACGAGGGATGCGTGCTTCACACGGTTGGTGACGTGTACCGCCATGATGACGTGGCTTTCCTGCTTCATTTCATGTCTCCTTTGTCTGCCTTCTGATTCATGACAGGCCCAGCTTCCGCGGGTGGCGAGACCGGTGCCCATCGAGGTGATAATACGCCGCCGGGTTGCATGGGTCAATCGGATCAACTGGCCAGGCGACAACGGTCCGTTTTGCTACCTCTTCGAGCCCCCGAAAGGCGTCGCGGCGAAGCGCGGGAGAGCGCGGCGAAGCGCAGGGCCTCAACGGGGAAAACCGTCACATATGGCCGTATTTCGGCCATTTCAGAGCGTTTTGGGAGGGTGCCGGGGGAGGGAGTTGAACCCTCACGCCCTCGCGGGCGCCAGATTTTGAGTCTGGTGCGTCTGCCATTTCGCCACCCCGGCCCGGTCACGAATGAGGGGGCTTATAGCACGACTGCGGCATGCGATGCAACGGCGAAGGTTGTCGAGCTCTGTGCGAGCAGGGGGGCGACGATGGAAAGCATCAGCCGGCGGGAACGACGGTCAGGACCTGCTCGTCGAGGCTGGGCTTGAGTGTGGACCCGGGTGGAACCACGAGGAAGTTCTCGTCCCAGTCGCCATAGAGGAGTTTGCGCAGCAGGGTGGGGTCACCGGTCAGTTCTTCGAATTGCCACTGGCGCTCGGCTGCTTCGTGCCGGGCCTGTGCGCGGAAGCGTTCATCGCAAGGGATCCCCATGTTGATGTAGACAAGGCGGTTGTAGTGACTGACGCCGCCGAGCATCTCCTGAAGGTAGGCGGCGTTCTCCTCTCCGTACTGGCGCACCAGGTCGTCGTAGGGCGTGAGCAGGCCCATGCGCTCGGAGATCGTGACTTCACCGGTGCCGCGGGGGTCCTCCCGCTCAATCCACCCGCTGGTGCGGTAATAGGTGCCGGGGTGTCCGTCGAACTCGGTGCGATAGCGCGCGCGGCTGCCGAGGAAGAGCGTAATGCAGTCGTGCGCCTTGGGAATCACGAGGGGGGCGTGGCGTGCCACGAGACCGACGGTCCCGTTGTTGCAGAGCCCGTAGGCGAGGAGGATGGCGTCGTACGCGCGCGCCTCGGCGGCGTCAATCCGTTCCTGCAGGCGCGGGCGCATGCGCTCCACGCCCAGATCGTGCAGCCCCTTGGGCAGGAACTCGACATCCACAATGTGCGGCACGTCCACGAGCAATGCACAGATATCCCGGTGAAAAACTTCGCAGCAGATCAAGCGTAAGCGCATCGTATGGTTGACTCCCTGAGGCGCCACGGCGGACGCCCTGTCCGTGGCGCTGTCGCGTATCGTCACACATCCGCCGTTTGCCGGTCAAGCGAGGCAGCCCTTCAGAAAACCGAATTCGTCGCACCCCTGAGCTGGCGGCGGGAGGC
>CAYOBW010000337.1:0-7397 GCA_964402115.1 uncultured Victivallales bacterium | reverse complement strand
GCGGCATGGGCCTGCGGCCCCTCACCCCGGCCCTCTCCCCGCCGGGGAGAGGGAGGCTGGCGCAAGGCCCGCGTCCTCACCGGTACGGTGATGTGAATGGGCAGAGAAAGAGTGGAGGGCTACTCCCGTTTCTAGGTTCATCCTTCATCCTTCAACCTTCATCCTTTCTCAATAGAACCGTTCGCGCAGGAAGGCTTCGGCGGCGGCGGCCCACGCGGGGTCGAGGCGCCGGCCGGGCGGGAGCTGCACGTAGAGGCGACGGGCCATGAGACGGCCCGCGGCGAGGGCCACGGCGTAGCGGTCGAGCAGGTGCGGCGGCGCCGCCCGCAGCTCTGCGGCCAGGGCGTCGAGCAGATCCAGCGGCTCCTCGGCGGACGGACACAGGACGAACTGCCACAGCACGTCGGGCTCCGCCCGCGCGGCGCGGCGGATGAGGCGGGCCAGCGCGTCCCGGTGCGCGAACAAGTCCGTGCCCCGCAGCAGCCACGCCCGCCGGTTCGTCCGCCCCGGCACGGCCGTCCGCGGCAGCGCTTCGGGCACGCCCAGCGCGATGCGCTCGGAGAAGAGGTCGGGCAGGCGGCGGCCGACGAAGCGCGGGGTCGGCAGGTCCGCGGGCAGCCCCGGCGTTTCGTACAGGTAGCGCTCGATGGCGGCGATGTCGCGCGCGCCGAGCGCGGCCGTGCACCGCACGCCGTACGGCGGCCGCGCCGTGCCGCGCAGCCCCCACCGCGCCGCGTCGCGCCGCAGGTCCGTGCCGGGCAGCAGGAGCGTCTGCAGGCACTGCAGATGCACGCGCCGCCGGCCGCGGCCCCAGCGAATCGAAGCATGCACGTCGTCCAGCGTCTGCAGCGGCAGGCCGTACATCACGTCGAGCGTCACGCGGATGCCACGCCGCGTGAGGTGGCGGATGCCGGCGTCGAGCGCCGCCAGGCGCGTGGGCCGGCGGACCGCGCGCAGCACCGCCGGATCCACGCTCTGCAGGCCCACCTCGATCTCCGTGAAATTCGCCCGGTGCAGGGCCTCGGCGCGCGCCGCGTCGATGGCGTCGGCCTTCAGCTCGGCGAAGAAGCGCACCCGGCCGCCGCGGTTCACGCGGGCCAGCTCCGCCACCACCGCGTCGAAACGCGGGTGGCAGTTGAACGTGGGATCGATGAAGCGGATTTCGCGCGCCCCGCGCCCGCTCAGCACGGCCACGCGCGCGGCCACGTCCGCCGGGTCGAGCGCGTGCGTGTCGCGGCGCAGGTGATGGTAGCGGCAGAAAGTGCAGCGCAGCGGGCAGCCGCGCGTGGTTTCCAGGTAAGCGATGCCGCCCGCGTCGGGCTGCCACATGGGATCGGCGGGCGGCGGCAGCGCGGCGCCCAGCTGCACGGGGGGCGGCGGTGTGCGGCCCCACCGCCAGCCGGCGCCGGCGCGCCAGGCGGTGTTGGCGAAGTCCGTGGGGCGCCCCGTGCGCAGGGCGCGCAGGATGGGCGCGAAAACGGTCTCGCCCTCGCCGACGACCACGACGTCCACGGCCGCGGAGCGGAACAGGAACGGGTGCGGGCGCGCGACCTCGGGGCCGCCCACCACGACCGCCGTTTCCGGTCGCGCCCGCCGCACCGCCGCCAGCACCCGCAGCGTACGTTCGATGTTCCAGAGGTAGAGCGTAGCGGCGATGACGTCGGGCCGGGCGGCCAGGATGCGGGCCACGAGGGCGCGGTTGTCGTCCGCCTGGCTTTCCGGCGGCGGCAGGTGGCAGGCGTGCCGGCCGTCCTCCGGCGACGCGGCCACGGCGTGCCGCAGGTAGAGCGCCGCCAGCGGCACCTGCTCGGCTGAGCCGGCGGTATCGTTGTCGAGCACCGGCAGCTGCAGGAACAGCACCTGGCGTTGGCGGCGTGACGGGGCCATGCGTTTACGCCGGCCCAAGCATGCGGCGCGGATCCACCCAGGCGTCGAACTCTTCCGCGGTCACGCAGCCCAGCGCCAGCGCCGCGGCCTTCAGCGTCAGCCCCTCGCGCCAGGCCTTCAGGGCGATCGCCGCCGCCCGGTCGTAGCCGATGTGCGGATTGAGCGCCGTCACCAGCATCAGCGACTCCGCGAGGTGGCGGGCGATGCGCGGCTCGTCGGCCGTCAGGCCGCTGACGCAGCGGGCATTGAACGAGGCGCAGGCTTCCGCCAGCAGCGAGACGGACTGGAGGATGGCGTGCGCGAGGAGCGGCTTGTAGACGTTCAGCTCGAACTGCCCCTGCGCGCCGGCCATGGCGATCGCCGCGTCGTTCCCGTAGATGCGGCAGGCGACCATGGCGACCATCTCGCACTGCGTGGGGTTCACCTTGCCCGGCATGATCGAGCTGCCCGGCTCGTTGGCGGGCAGCACGAGCTCGCCCAGGCCGCAGCGCGGGCCGCTGGCGAGCCAGCGCAGGTCGTTGGCGATCTTGAAGAGGGCCGCCGCCAGCGCGCGCAGCGCCCCGGACAGCCGCACAACGGCATCGTGCGCGGCCAGCCCGGCGAACTTGTTGGCCTGGGCGCGGAAGGGCTGGCCGGTGAGCGCGGTGAGCGCCTCGGCCATCGCCGCGTCGAACCCCGGCGCCGCGTTCAGGCCGGTGCCCACGGCGGTGCCCCCGACCGCCAGCGCGTGCAGCTCCGGCAGCGCGGCCGCTATGCCGTCCAGCGCCTGGCGCAGCTGCGCCGCGTAGCCGGAGAACTCCTGGCCGAGCGTGAGCGGCGTGGCGTCCATCAGGTGCGTGCGGCCGATCTTGACGATGTCCGCGAAGGCGGCGGCCTTGGCCTCGAGCTCGGTGGCCAGCGCCGCCGCCGCGGGCAGCAGGTCGCCGCGGACGGCGAGCACGCAGGCGATATGCATGGAGGTGGGAATCGTGTCGTTGGTGGACTGCCCGAGGTTGACGTGGTCGTTCGGGTGGACGGGCTGCTTCGCGCCGCGCGCGCCGCCGAGGAGTTCGTTGGCGCGGTTCGCGATGACCTCGTTCACGTTCATGTTGGTCTGGGTGGCGCTGCCGCTCTGCCAGATCGTGAGGGGGAAGTGCTCGTCGAACCGGCCGGCGGCGACCTCGGCGGCGGCCTCCCCGATGGCGGCGGCGCGGCGCGCGTCCAGCCGGCCCAGGCGCGCATTCACGGCGGCGGCGGCCTGTTTGACCAGGGCGTGGGCGTGGATGAAGGCGGGGGGGAAGCGTTCATCGCCCACCTTGAAGTTGTCGCACGCCCGCTGGGTCTGGGCGCCGTAGTAGCGATCCTCCGGCACCCACACCTCGCCCAACGCATCCTGCTCCTTGCGCTGTTGCATCGTTGTCACCTCCGCGTCTCCGCACTGTCCGCCCCATGGGCCCGAAAAGCGAGTTCTACCAGAACAGCATGCCGATCCACAGCGCGCCGGTCATGCCAAGGGAGGCTGTGACCTTGAGCAGGATCATCAGCACACGCGCAATGACGGCGCCCATGGCGACGTGCGCCGCCTGGTCCGCGCGCAGGCGGCGCTTCTCGACCCAGTAGACCAGCGCGAAGCTGCCTGCCAGCATGCCGACCAGCGCCCCGAGGCCGGGCGGGGGGACGAGGCCGCCGAGCAGCATGCCGCCCAGGCCGCCGACGAGGGCCATGACGCCGGCGAGCTTCGAGCCGCCCCGGCGCTGCACGCCCCAGAAGCCCGCCACGCTTTCCAGGGCTTCCACGAGGGCCGCGATCAGCACGAAGACCGCCACGGTCCACCAGCCCGGGAACTCCGGGCCGCTCAGCGGCGCCGCCAGGGCGGCGGCCGCGCAGACCAGCCACGTGCCGGAAAGGGAGAGGCAGGCAAGGACGATGCCGGCGAGGCAGAGCAGGACGACGCCCGCCGTACCCAACATCCCCAGCCCTGCCTTGGTTATGGCCCATGCTTCCGTCACGCCGCTGCCTCCCGTGTCGCGCAGCATCGTGGGCGGAGCGGGGGTGGCATGTAAAGCCTCTTTTGCGGAGCTTGACCTTGGGGCGCGCCACCTGTTACCTTCTCCCCCCGTCCGGCCAAACCCCACTCTGTGGCCGGACGTCGGGTCTTCTTTCCTTTACGGGGCGTAGCGCAGACTGGTAGCGCGTTTGCTTGGGGTGCAAGAGGTCAGGGGTTCAAATCCCCTCGCCCCGACCATACTTCGCTCGCAGCACAGCGGAGAGTGAAGTATGCCCTACGTAGCACGGCAGTACGCCGGGCGAAGTAGGGCCTGTTTGATGAATCGTGCTGCGAGCTACGTATGGCAAGCCGCCGTTGGACGAGTCCATGCACCATGTCTATCTGCTCAGGAGCCTCGCGGATCCCGTGCAAACCTACATTGGGCTGACCGATGACATGCGGGCACGGCTGAAGAGCCACAACGAAGGCGCCAACTTCCACACAACCAAGTACCGGCCTTGGGAATTGGTCTGCTGCATCTCCTTCCAGTCGCGCGAACGGGCCGCCGAGTTGGAGAAGTACCTGAAGGTTGGTTCCGGCCACGCTTTTGCTCATCGGCATCTGTGGTGAGATTGGCCGATCACGCCGCATTTCGCATAAGACGCTGAACCACAAGGAGGAAGAGCGCCATCGTTCCCGTGACGACCGTCAAGATCGGATCCACCAACCGGGGGTACGGTTCAAACGAGCGCCAGTCACCCCGACCACTTTGAAACCAAAGAACACCGCGACTTTCTTAAAAAAAACTCGCGGTGTTTTCGTTTTTCGCCAAAACTGGTTCAATCTGGAACAAAACGGAATTTCGGCGCGAAAGCACCCACAAACGCACCCACAAACGCACCCACAAATTCCCCCACGGGTGGGGAGCGGCGGAGTGGCGAGCGGGCTTCTCGTGGCTGTGGGACACATCCACCAGGAGAAACCGGCGGCGCGAGACGACAGAGGGAGCGGACGGAAGCGGTGAAATGGAGCCGGCAAGGCCTGTTCGGAAGGGCATCAAGCGCCCGGACGAACAGGCGACCGGCCCCCTTGAAAAAGCGGTCACGCCGGATCGGGCACAGCCGGCGTTTCGAGGACAATCTGGGTGAGCTCGTTCAGCGTCGCCTGGTGATGCGCAGCGAGGTATGCGTTGAGCTCGGGCGTCGTGATGACCTGACGGATGTACAGGATCATCTTCAGAAGATCGGCCGTGTACTGGCGGTAGAGCTTCGTGTAAAAGCCCTGCTGCCGATCTGCCTCCTTCAGGCGGGTAACCAGTTCCCTGCGTTTGTTCTTGTCGTCGGACCAGGATTGCCTGGGACTGCGCTTTGGGTTTCGCTGTTCCGGCGGGGTCTTGAGGATCAGCGCCCGGACAAAGACAGGACTGTAGTCATGAACCCTCTTCATCTCCTTGAGCATCTCGAGCTGCCGTTCGGGAAGGGCACAGGACATCTCAAGAGCAGCGGTCTTGCCCAGAATGTCAGCCTCGAAGGCCTCCGCGACTTTGGGATGGAGTTGCCGCACCAACGTCGGCGCCAATCGGTAGCGGATAGAACGCATACCGAAGACATCGGCAATGGTTCGCTCATCCAGCGTCTCGAGGGACTTCCGCAACATGCGGATTTCCTGGTAGCCGGAAAGGCGGTTGACCATGCGGTTGAAGGTATACGCCTCCTTGTTCTCGTAGACGATGCAGGGAACGGTTTTGATCAGCAGGTCCTCGCAAGCGCGGTAACGCAAGTACCCGTCGAGAATGACGTAGACAGCCCCTTCTCATACGGCCGGACGTGGTAGGGGGTGGCGGATCGGCACGTGCAAGAGTGTCGAGGAGGGACGTGGCACGCCTGTGCGTGAGCGTATGATCGAGAAGCTGATCCAGCGTCCTGATGATCTGGGCGTAGCGGTTGTCCGGTTGGCGCCGTCGTTTGGCCGCCTTGTGAATGGCCTTGCGGATCTTGCGGAATGCACCGCCGACCCGGGAACGCCCGCGGCGTTTGCCAGTGAGGTGTTGAGAGACCGTGGCCTGGGCAATGCCGAGAGCCGTGGCGATCTCGACCTGCGTGCGATCCTCCAGGTAGTAGAGTTCCATAATCTGGCGTTGCCGCGGCGTGAGCGCCGTCACCATCTCGTAGAAGCTCCGCTCGTCGGGGTTATTGACGGTGAGAAGCAGGACGTAGTGGGTCCAACTGAGCGTGAAGGGAGATTTCCGAATAGGCTGTTCAGAAACCTGCACAAGGCCGGTTGGTCAGGTGACGAATGACCTTTTGAGTTCAATACCGATTTTTCAGTACGCTGCTGAATAATCTGGGCGCGATCCTTCCACGTGAGGAAGAACTTCCTCATCAGAGACAGATTCACGGGCGAGAATCCCTTCCCGAACTCCTCCGTCAGCCGTCCGGAAAGCTCTTTGAGCAATTCCGCTCCATACTCCGCCCGCTTCTCGCCCTTCTGTTCGTGCTCGACGATGCGGCGGCCGATCTCGAAATTGGTCAGCACCTGAAGGGTGTTGACGGTGGACGCGGCGGCGTGGCGGGCGGAGGCGATCAGTTGGCGGACTTCCGTCAACAAGGCGGCAACTCCGCCGTTCTCACGCTTCTGAACACAGGATGTCTTCCTAGGCGCGTAATGGCTTGACGCGTGCGACAACTGGGGGTACGCGTATGGTGGTGGAGGGCGGGATCCGGAGGGATCCAGTCGCACCCGAGAGGATGCGGGGAGGTGGCAGGAGCGGCGACACCATGTCAGGAGGTTGAGAATGAAGGTCTGGAGTGCGATCCCTGTGGTTCGGTCCCTCGTTCTGGTTCTGGCGCTTGGCGGTGCGGTGGCGCATGCGGCTACCGTCACCTTCGTCGGGATGGTCACCAACGACGCGGGCGGCGCGATCAGCCAGTGGCGCACGGCCGGCACGGCGAAACGCTTCGATGCCGACGGCGACAACCGCTACGGTTCGACGGGCAGGCTCTTCTACAAGGTCCAGGGCGCGTACCCTGCCTACTTGAGCTACGGCGGATCGCAATCCCAGGTCGGCCCCTACGCCGGCTATGCGGTCGTGGATCACCCCGATGGCGTATCGGCCGACCGGCAGGTCTGCACGACGAGCTCCGGGGGCGTGGCCCCCGGCAGCGTACAGAACATGTTCTGGTTCAACATCACCACCGCGCCGCCCGCCTGGGGCTTCCGCGTGGGCGTGGTCTTTGACGGACTGGACGGCGCCCAGTACTCGCCGCAGGAGATCCGGCTGACGCAGCTCCTCGGAGGGTCCGCCTCTGCCGCGGTGAACGTGGAACCGGCCCGCAACAACACGCTCGACATGGTGTTCTTCGATGTCGTCGGCGCCGTTCCGGGCGACCGGTTTGCCGTGCAGGGCGTGGCCGGGGCCGGGGGCTTGGCCACGCACCAGATCGTCACCTGGGACAACATTGCGCCCCCGCCCCTGCGCGCCGGCGATGTGATTGCCGTCGATTTCTCCTCGGCCGGGGGCAGCGGCGCCCGGTACAACGTGTTC
>CAYOBW010000336.1:0-7420 GCA_964402115.1 uncultured Victivallales bacterium | reverse complement strand
GCCCACATTGACAGTGTGCCGGCGTTTCCGGTATGCTCCACCCCTGCTTTTTTCATGCTCGGGCGGTTCGCGACAAGGAGGCTGGACATGTGCAAAGACTGCGGTTGTGAGAAGGCGACGGCTCGGTTGGCGACCTCCCACGGGCACCCGCATGACCATGACCACGCGCACAGTCACCCCCACGAGCACGACCATCCCCACCCCCATGCGCACAGCCATCCGCATGACCACAGTCACGGGCAGGCGGCGGGGCATGACCACGCGCAGGAACTCGACCACGCGCATGATCACGGGCACGACCACGGGCATGACCACGGGCATGACCACGGGCATGATCACGAGCACCCCCACCCGCCCGCCGTGACGCGGACGGTCTCGGTCGAGGAGCGGCTGCTGGCTCGCAACGATGCGGCGGCAGCCCTCAACCGGGCCTGGCTCGCCGAGCGCGGCATCGTGGCCCTCAACCTGATCTCGGCGCCGGGGACCGGGAAGACCCTCCTCCTCGAGCGTACGCTGGAGCGGCTGCGGGGGCGGATTCCCTGCGCCGTCATCACCGGCGACCAGCGCACGGACAACGACGCCCGCCGCCTGCAGGGCAAGGGCGCGCCCGTGCGGCAGATCGAGACGTTCAACAGCTGCCACCTCGACGCGGGGCAGGTCGGCGCGCTGCTGCCCGAAGTAGCCGCCGAGGGCGCCCGGCTGCTCTTCATCGAGAACATCGGCAACCTCGTCTGCCCCGCCGCCTTCGACCTGGGCGAGTCGTTCAAGGTCGCGCTGCTCTCCACGGCGGAGGGCGAGGACAAGCCGGTCAAGTACCCCACGCTGTTCGCGCTTGCCCCGGTGGCGGTGCTGACCAAGCTGGACCTGGCCCCGCACGTCGAGTGGCAGGCGGACGTGTGCCGCAACAACCTGCGGCGCGTGCATCCGGGCATCTACCTTTTCGAGCTGAGCGCCAAAACCGGCCAGGGCATGGACCGCTGGATCGAGTACCTGGCACACCTGGTCGCGTAAAACGGATCCCCCTATTTCCGCGCATGAATCCGCCTCTGACACAGAAACTGCTGATCGACTGGGCCGGCCAGGAGGTCCTCAAGGAAGCCGAGACCCTCGTGGAGAAGGGGCTCGTGCTCGACGCCCACTACAACTACCCCACCATCTCCGGCTCGATCCTCTACAACAACCGGCCGCTCAAGACCGGGCTGACCATCCTGTCCTCCGGCCTGGTGGAGAACCACTGCCCGTGCTATGCGAACCGCGAGCGCGGGCTGGTCTGCGCGCACGCGGTCGCGCTGGGCGTGACGGTCGTCCGCCGGGCCACGGATCCCCTGCGGGAGGCGAAGTACAAGGAGGAGCTGCGCCGCGCCTCGCGCCTCGCGCAGATCGACGAGACCGACTATCTGCAGCGCGCGCCTTTCGGCACGCCGGGCGCCTTTCCCGCCCAGCTGCGGCTGACGTTGGCCGCGGACTGGCAGGAGGGCTTCCGGCAGGGCGCCGTCGGCCTGCGCGCCGACCTGGTCTACCGCCAGCAGGCGGTCGCGCTCGACGAGGCCCCGCGGCGCACCCCGTTCGCGTTCGATCACCGCGACGAATCCCTGCTCTACGTGCTGGAGGACATCTCCGAGGGGCCGGCGCGCGGCACGCTGGCGCTGAACCGGGCCGACTTCCTGAATGTCATCCGCCTGCACATCGGCGGCGCGATCCGCGCCGCCGACGGCCGCGCGGTCGCCGTGCGGGATACGCGCGTGAAAACCTCCCTCGTCATGGATCTCGACCGCACCTCGGGCGAGCTCCGGCTGCTCGCGCTGACCCCGTTGCCGCCGCCCGAATGCGCCGATCCCGAGCAGACGCTCTACCTCGTGAGCGGCAACGAGGGCTGGCTGTTTGCCGCGGGCCAGTTCTGGCCGCTCGCGGGCGTCCTGCCGCGCCCGTACCACGCCATCTACGAGTGCCCCATCACGGTGGCGCGCCCGGACGTGATCCGCTTCCTGAAGCAGGAGCTCCCAACGCTGATGCGCCAGGCCACGGTGGAGACGGCCATTACCCCCGATCTCTTCACGGTCGATCCGGCGCTCCCCAAGTTCCGGCTGGCGATCCAGGGCAGCCCCGCCTCGCTGGCGGCGACGCTCTTCGCCCGCTACGGCGAGCTCGAACTGGTCGCCAACAAGCCGGACGCCCGCGAGCATTTCGCCATACCGGACCCGACCGACCTGCTGCGCTACACCGCGCGCAACCCCGCCGCCGAACGGGCCGCGCTGGAGGCGGCCGCCCGCTGCGGCCTGCGCGGCGAGGTGGGCGACGCGCTCACGGACGTGGTCGGGAAGCGCGAAGTGCTCAACTTCCTCGGCGCGTCCCTGCCGGCCCTGCGCCGCGCCGGCTGGCTGGTGGACATGCAGGGCCGCATCCAGCCCTACATGGAGCAGATGCCGTTCGCCACGCCGGTCGTGCACGTGACGGACTCGGCGGATGGCCGCTGGTTCGACGTGGGGTTCGACTTCGAATACGGCGAGGGCGTCAGCCTCTCGCCGCAGGAGGTGCAACAGGCCCTGTTGCTGGGCAACGCCTTCGTCGAACGCAACGGCAGGGCGGTGCTGGTTGACGCCGGGGCGGTCGAGTCCATGCGCGATGTTTTCGCCGACTGCGCCACGGGGGAGGCCGAACAGGCCGGGCACTTCCGGATGAGCAATCTGTATGCCCCGTTCGTCAAGTCGTCGCTGGACGCGCTCGACGGCGTGGACGTGGAAGCCGCGCCCACGTGGCGGGCACGGTGCGCCGAGGAGAACCGCGAGCTGCGCGTCGAGCCGGTCCCCCTGCCGGCGCACCTGGAGCACACGCTGCGCCCGTACCAGCGCGACGGCGTCAACTGGCTGCGCTTCCTCGAGCGCAACGGCTTCTGCGGCATCCTGGCCGACGAAATGGGCCTGGGCAAGACCCTGCAGGCGCTGGTGTGGCTGGGCCTTGTCCGCACGGATGCGGCCGCGCAAGGCAAGCCGGCGCTGATCGTCTGCCCCACGAGCCTCGTGCAGAACTGGGCCGAGGAAGCGGCGCGCTTCACGCCCGACCTGAAGGTGGTCTGCCTGACCGGCAGCGACCGCCACGACCGCTGGGAGGAGGCGGCGGGCGCCAACCTGGTTGTGACCTCGTACGCCCTCCTGCGCCGCGACCTGGAGCGCTATCTCGAGATCGAGTTCGCCGCGGCGGTGCTGGATGAGGCGCAGCACATCAAGAACCGCGCCACCCAGAACGCGCAGGCCGCCAAGCAGATCCGCGCCGTGCACCGGCTCGTGCTCACCGGCACGCCCGTCGAGAACAGCGTAACCGACCTCTGGTCCATCATGGACTTCCTGATGCCCGGCTACATGGGCGCGCCAGCGGCGTTCCGCCTGGGCTACGAGCTGCCCATCGGCCGCGGCGGCCCGGATGCGCAAGTCGCACAGGTCAAGCTGCGCCGCAAGCTGCACCCCTTCCTGCTCCGCCGGCTCAAGCGCGACGTCGCGAAGGAGCTGCCGCCCAAGATCGAGAAGGTCTCCTACTGCGAGCTCACCCCCGACCAGAAGGTCGTTTACGGCGAGCTGCTGAAGAGCTCGCAGCGCCGGCTGACCGCGCTCGTGGCGCAGCAGGGCTTCGGCCTCAGCCGCATGGAAATCCTGACCACGCTCCTGCGCCTGCGGCAGGCCTGCTGCCACCTGGACCTGCTCAAGCTGCCGAACTTAAAGGCCGAGGCGCCATCGGGCAAGCTGGACCTCTTCCTGGAACTGCTGGCCGAGGCGGTGGACGGCGGGCACCGCGTGCTGGTGTTCAGCCAGTTCGTGACGATGCTCCAGATCCTGCGCGGCGTGCTCGACGACAACGGGCTGACGTACTGCTACCTGGACGGCTCGACGGTGAACCGCATGGACGAGGTGCACCGCTTCAACCGGACGCCCGAGATCCCGCTGTTCCTGATCAGCCTGAAGGCCGGCGGCACGGGGCTGAACCTCACCGGCGCGGACATGGTCGTGCACTTCGACCCGTGGTGGAACCCCGCCGTCGAGAACCAGGCCACGGACCGCGCCTACCGCATCGGCCAGCAGCGCACGGTCTACGCCCACAAGCTCATCACGCGCGGCACGGTCGAGGAGAAGGTGCTCGAGCTGCAGCAGCGCAAGAAGGCGGTCATCGACGCCACCGTCGACGGCGACGAGCGCGTCATGCAGTCGCTGACGTGGGAAGACGTGCAGGAATTGCTGAAGCTGTAAGGACTTCCCGCGAGCCGGGCCCTATGTCACTGAAACGCATCAGAGCGCTGCTGACGCCCTGCGGGGCGCCAGCCACGGCGGAGGGCATCGAGGCCGCCCGGCGCAAGACGCTGACCCAGGCGATCGTGGAGGGCTCCGTCTGGTCGGTCATGTGGGTGTTCGGCGAGAACTACGTCGCGCCCTACGCCCTGCTGTTCGAAGCCAGCAACCGCGCCATGGCCTTCATCGGCACCGTGCCGGTCGTCGGCGGCGGTTTCGCGCAGCTGATCGGCGCCTACCTGACCGACCGCCTCGCCAACCGCCGGCGCCTGCTGGCCTTCTTCAGCACGATCCAGGCACTGCTGTACCTGCCGCTGGCGATCCTGCCGTGGTTCGTCCGCGAACACGTGGTCACGTGGGTGGCCTGCCTGTGGACCGTCTACGTGGTGATCGCCAACATCAACAGCCCGGCCTGGACGAGCCTGATCGGCGACGTCGTCCCCGCCGATAGCCGCGGCGCGTACTTCTCCCGGCGGCAGCGCTACGTGACGCTGACCATGTTCGTGTGCCTGGTGTTCGCGGGGTTCGTCCTCAACGCGTTTCAACGCCACGGCCTCAGCCGGCTGGGCTTCTCGCTCTTCTTCACGCTCGCCGGCCTGGCCCGGCTGATCTCCGCGCGCATTCTGGCGCTGCACTACGAGCCCCCGTACACGCCGCCCCCACCGGCCGGGCTGGAGGCGCGCGGGCTGGTGCGCCGCCTCGTGCGCTCCAACTACGCGCGCTTCGCGCTGTTCTGGGCGCTGATGAGCGGCGCCTGCAACATCTCGGGCCCGTTCTTCAGCGTCTACATGCTGCGCGACCTGCACTGGAGCTACCTGCATTTCACGCTCAACCAGGCGGTGTTCATGGTGGCGCCCATTCTCGTGCTCCGCTGGTGGGGCCGGATGAGCGACCGCTATGGCAACCGGGCCGTGCTGGTGGCCACCTCCTGCGTCATCCCGATCCTCCCGCTGCTCTGGATGCCCACGACCCGCTACGCCTGGCTGATGGCCTTGCAGGTGCTCTCGGGCGTGATCTGGTCAGGCTTCTCGCTGGCGGCGATGAACTTCCTGTTCGACTCCGTCCCCTCGGCCGTCCGGGCGCGGACGTTCGCTTTGACGATGATGTTCAACGGCCTGTTCACGCTCGTGGGCGGCACGCTGGTGGGCGCGTGGCTGGCCGATCACCTCCCCGCCACGTTCAGGATCGGCGGCTGGACGGTCTCGTTCCTGTCGTCGCTGCCCGCCGTGTTCTGCGTGTCCGGTATCGTGCGCGCCCTGATCGCGGCCGCGCTCCTGCCGCGCATCCGCGAGGTGCGGCCCGCCGAGCCCATCCACCCGATCCTGCTGCTCTACCGCCTCTCGGGCTGGACCATGCTGATGGACACGCTCGAAGCCGTGGTCGCGCGCCTCCCCCTGCCAAACAGCCGGCCCAGGGGCGGGGGGGATAGTGAACAGTAGATAGTGAACAGTAGATAGTGAACAGTAGACAGTGAACAGTAGACAGTGTCACTGCTCACTGTTCACTGCTCACTGTTCACTGCTCACTGTTCACTGCTCACTGCTCACTGTTCACTGCTCACTGCTCACTGTTCACTGCTCACTGTTCACTGTTCACTGCTCACCTACCCTTGCCTGGTGCAGGGCGAAGCGGGTGGGGGCGACGCCGAAAACGCTCTTGAAACACCGTGAGAAGTGGAAGGCGTCGGCGAAGCCCATGTCGTCGGCAATCTCCTTCACGAGCCGGTCGGCGGCCTGCAGGCGTTCGGCGGCGGCCTGCATCTTCAGCCGGAGCAGGTACTGGTACGGGCTGTAGTGGTCGAACCGCTTGAACAGGCGGCAGAGGTACGCCGCATCCACGTGGCACTCGCGGGCGAGCTGCTCCAGCGTGCGCAGCCGCAGGTGGTGCGCCTGGATGTACTGCCGGCAGCGCTGGTAGGAGGCGAAGGCGCGGGTGTCGGCGGCGCCGGCCGGGATGGCGGTCTCGCACACCTTGAGCAGGAGTTGCTCGAGCACCGCCGCGCAGAGAGCCGGCGTGTAGGGCGAGGTGCGCGCCCCGCTGCGGATCAGCTCCTCGAAGATGGCCAGCACCTCGCTTGGCGCGGCCGTCTGCCGGACCCCCCCCACCCCCAGCGGCCCCGCGCGCAGGAGCCGTTCGGCCTCCGTCCCGACGAAGTCCACGAAGTACTTCACCAGGCAGCAGCGCGGATCGTTGCGGATCGTCTGCGCGATGCCCGGGCCGTACGAGAACAACGTGCCGGGAACCAGCGCGTGCTGGCGGCGACCCAGGCGCAGCTGGCCGGCGCCCTGGGCGACGTATTCGAGGGAGAGGAACGGAAAATCGCCCCGGCTGATCTGGTAGTCCGGCGCACACCGCTCGCACCCGCCACACACCACCGCGAGGCGCACCCCGCGCCGCGGCCGCAGGTCGAGATGGAAACGCTGCGCTTCCGTCACCTGGAAAGAGAAGAAGTCCGGCTGGGACCGGGTCGCCGGGGGCGTTGTCTGGGTGCGTTGCATCAGGTCAATAATCAGCATGCCGACGGCAAGAATCACCATTGCCGCAGCAAGCGGGTTGGGCCTATAGTCCGCGTCATCGTTTGGAGATACAAGACAATTTTCGACCCCAGCACCCGTCATCGCGTGGCCACAGCCACAGAGAGGAAGCAAGCCATGGCAGCACGAAAAGAGGGCATCAACCTGCAGGAACTCAAGCGCGATGAGCCGATCGTGATCGGCGGCGCCGGGGGCTTCATCGGCGGCGCCCTGACGCGCTGGTTCGCGGATCACGGTTTCACCCGCATCCGCGCCATCGACCGCAAGCCGTTGCCGCAGTGGTACCAGCGCGTGCCGGGCGTCGAGAGCCTCTGTCTGGACCTCAGCATCGAGGCGAACTGCCGGCAGGCCTGCGAGGGCGCGGTGGAGGTGTACAACCTCGCGGCGGACATGGGCGGCATGGGCTTCATCGAGCGCTTCCGTATCGAGTGCCTGCGGAGCATCCTGGTCAACACGCACATGATCGAGGCCGCCTACCGGGCCGGCGCGCGCCGCTACTTCTTCTCCTCCTCGGCCTGCGCGTACAACACGCTGCTCCAGAAGTCCCCGGAAGTGCGCGCGCTGAAGGAGTCCGACGCCTACCCCGCCATGGCCGAGCGCGGCTACGGCTGG
>CAYOBW010000335.1:0-7482 GCA_964402115.1 uncultured Victivallales bacterium | reverse complement strand
CGCGGCTCGCGGCCAGATGCCCACGAGGCCGTGGGCGCTCCACGGGCGGAAGGTCGGCGGCGCGATCTTGGAACCGCCCTGTCCCCGAGGCTCGGCTGGTCGCCAATCCTGACGAGCCGCGCTATCTTGGCTTGTCGCTCGACGGCCGGGATGTTGCGGGAGACCTGAGATGAGCACCGGAAATGCGGAACCCAGAGACGCCGCGGAACTCCGCCGCCAGGCCGAGGCGCACGTCCGGAATCTGGCGCTGCTCCCCCCGTCTGCGCCGACCCATGAGGAAAGCCAGATGGTGCTTCACGAACTCCGGGTCCACCAGGTCGAGCTGGAGATGCAGAACGAGGAGCTGCGTCGTGCCCAGGCCGAGATCGAAGCCGGGCGGGAGCGCTATTACGACCTCTACGACCTGGCCCCGGTGGGCTACTGCACCCTGTCCGAGCAGGGACTGATCCTGGAGATCAACCTGACGGCCGCCACCCTGCTGGGCACGGCCCGCAGTGCGTTGGTCAGGCAGCCGATCTCCCACTTCATCGTCAAAGAGGACCAGGACATCTACTACCTGCACCGCAAGCGGCTCTTTGAGACGGGCGAACCCCAGGAATGCGAGCTGCGGCTGGTCAAACCGGACGGCGCCAACTTCTGGGCGCATCTGACAGCAACCGCCGCGCAAGCGGAAGACGGCGCGCCTTTGTGCCGGGTGGCGCTGAGCGACGTCACCGAGCGCAAGCACAGCGCAGCGAAGGACCAGCACCTTACGCGGGTGCTGCTGGCCATTCGCAACGTCAATCAACTCATCGTCCATGAGGAGGACCCGCAACGGTTGATCGCGCGGGCCTGCAACAACCTGACCGAGACGCTTGGCTACCACAACGCCTGGATCGCCCTGCTCGACAGCGACGGGCGGACCGTTGCGACGGCAGCCGCGCGGTTGGACGGCCAGTTCGAGGCCATGCGCCAGCGGCTGGCGCGCGGCGAGTTCTCCGCCTGCATGCGGCAAGCGCTGGAGAGGGACGCGACGGTCGTCGTGAACGACCCGCTCGTCGCGTGCAGCGACTGCCCGCTGGCACGCGAGTACGGCGGACGCACGGGATTCACGCGGCGGCTGGCTTGCGAAGGCAAGACCTACGGCATCCTGGCGGTCTCCGTGCCCGCGGCGTTCGCGCAAGATGCGGAAGAGCAGAGCCTGTTCGCCGAAGTGGCCGACGACCTCGGCTTCGCGCTGTACAAGATCGAGATGCAGGCCCAGGTCAGCGAGGCCGACTCCCGTGTCCGCGCGAAGCTGAACGCCTTGCTCGCGCCTGAGGGAGATGTCGGCGAGTTGTCGCTGGCAGACGTGCTCGACGTGCCCGCCATCCACACCATGATGGACACCTTTCTCAGCCTCACGGGCATCGGCGTGGCGATCCTGGATGCACGGGGCAAGGTTCTGGTGGCCACCGGCTGGCAGGACGTCTGCACGAAGTTCCATCGGGTCCATCCCGAGACCCGCCGGCACTGCACCGAAAGCGACACCGAGTTGTCCTCGGGGGTCAAACCGGGCGCGTTCAAGTTTTATCGCTGCAAGAACCACCTGTGGGACGTTGCCACGCCGATCATGCTCGGGGACCGCCACGCGGGCAACGTCTTCTTCGGCCAGTTCTTCTTCGAAGACGAAACGCCCGACCGCGAGGTCTTCCGCGCCCGGGCCCGGCAGTGCGGGTTCGACGAGGAAGCGTACCTTGCCGCGATGGACCGCGTGCCGCGCTGGAGCCGGGAACGGGTCTGCCAGATCATGACCTTCTATGCCGCACTTGCCCGACAGCTTTCAGACCTGAGCTACGGCAACATCCGGTTGGCCCGGACCCTGGTTCAGCGGGACGAGTTGCTGGGGCGGCTCGGACACAATGATGAGCGCCTGCGCCTGGCGCTGAAAGCCACCAACGACGTGGTCTGGGACTGGGATATCGTCAACGATGCCCAGCGGTGGAACGAGACCGGCGCCGCCGTGTTCGGCTGGACAGACATCGTCGCGGCGCCGCAGACGGCGGCCTGGTGGGTCGAGCGCGTGCACCCCGAGGATCGGCCGCGTGTGGATCAGACGTTCTTCGCCGCAGTCCGCGATCCGGCGGTTGACCGGTGGCACGACGAGTACCGCTTCCGCAAGGCCGACGGCGCGTACGCGTACGTCGTGGACCGCGGGCACATCCTGCGCGACGCGGCCGGCCGCGCCGTGCGCATGGTCGGCGCCATGCTCGACAGCACCAAGCGCAAGCGGGCCGAAGAGGCGCTGCGCGAGGAACGCGAGCGGTTGGAGAATGTCCTGAGTGCCACCAGGACGGGGATCGACGTCGTGGACGGCGATTTCGACCTCCATTTTGTCGATAAGGGCTGGCAGAAGGTCTACGGAGACCCAACCGGGCGCAAGTGTTACGAGTATTTCAACGGCTTCAACGCGCCCTGCCCGGGATGCGGCATTCCCAAAGCGTTGGAAACGAAGCAGGCCGTTATCACGGAGGAGGTATTGTCTAGAGAAAACAACCGCCCTATTGAAGTCCATACCATTCCGTTCCAGGATGCAGACGGGCAATGGCTGGTTGCAGAGGTCAATATTGACATCACCGAGCGCAGGAAGGCCGGGGAAGCGCTGAAGGCGAGTGAGATGCGCTTCAAGGAACTCCTGCTGCATGTGCCCGCGGTGGCGGTGCAAGGTTACGCCCTGGACGGCACGGTGAGCTACTGGAACCGTGCTTCGGAAACGCTTTACGGCTACACCGCGGAGGAAGCGCTTGCCAGAAACCTGCTGGACCTGATCATCCCGCCCGCCATGTGCGACGGCGTGAGGGAGGCGATCCGCCGGATGGCCGAGACCGGCGAGACGATCCCGGCCTCCGAAGTGGAACTGATGCGCAAGGACGGCTCGCTGATTCCGGTCTATTCGTCTCACGCCCTTGTGCAACTGCCGGGACAGGACCCCGAACTGTTCTGCATCGACATCGACCTCACCAAACTCAAACAGACCGAGGCCGAGCAGAAAAAACTGCAGGCCCAGTTTCTCCAGGCCCAGAAGATGGAGTCTGTCGGCCGGCTGGCCGGCGGCGTGGCGCACGACTTCAACAACTTGCTCATGGGCATCATGAACTATGCGGAGCTCTGCCGCGACAAGGTGGCGCCGGACCACCCGATTCGGGAGTGGCTCGACGAGATCACGGCCGAGTCGCAACGTTCGGCCAACCTCGTGCGCCAACTGCTCGCGTTTGCCCGCAAGCAGGTTGTGCAGCCCAAGGCCGTGGACCTGAATGAGCAGGTCGGCGGCATGCTCAAGATGCTGGGACGGCTGATCGGCGAGCGCATCGAGCTGACGTGGTCGCCCGCGGTCAACCTGCGCATCGTGAGCGCCGACCCCTCGCACATCGACCAGGTGATGGCGAACCTCTGCGTCAACGCGGCGGACGCCATCGCGGGCAGCGGCCGCATTGCGATCGCCACGCGCAACGTGGCGATGGACGCGACGGTCTGCGCCGGACTGCCGGGCATGGCGCCTGGCCTGTACGTGCTGCTGACGGTGGCCGATACCGGATGCGGCATGGATGCCGACACGGTGTCCCATGTCTTCGAGCCCTTCTTCACGACCAAGGACATGGGGCGCGGCACCGGACTGGGGTTGGCCACCGTCTATGGCATCGTGAAACAGTCGTGCGGCTGCATCTACGTCGCGAGCGCTCCAGGCGCGGGCACAACGTTCAGCATCTACCTGCCGGCACTCGAATGCCCCGGGAGGGAAGCCGCGCCCCCTGTGGACGCCGGACCACCGCCGGGCGGAAACGAAACGGTCCTCGTTGTGGACGATGAGCGAAGCATTCGCGTGACCACGGCAGCCCATCTCGAACGACTGGGGTACACCGTGCTGATGGCCGACGGCCCCGAAACGGCGCTCCGCCTGGCGCGCGAGCACGCCGGCGCGATCGACCTGCTGCTTTCCGACATGGTTATGCCCGGCATGAGCGGGATCGAGCTCCGAGATCGTCTGCGGCCCGAGCGCCCCGGCTTGCGGACCGTCTTCATCACGGGGTACACCGCGGCGGACTTCGTTGATCCGGAAGGCAAGGGGACGGACGCCGTGCGCCTTACGAAACCGGTCCCGCTCCGGGATCTGGCTATCGCGATTCGATCCGTGCTCGGCGATGAGGTGTTCGACTACGAGCACCCCCCCGCACGAACAGGCGCAGATGGTCAAGGAAGGCCGCCCGCCATACGTCTCCCGTCCCGTGGGGGAGCTGAAGCCCAGGTTGATGGGCCGCCGGCAAACGCCGCCGCCGGCGCACATGTACCTCGTCCAGGGTGATCGGAATCGCTTCTTGCCGGGGAAGTCAGGAGGGTGTACTCGGCGGCGTTGCCGGGATTGCCAGGCTCCGGCCAGCGGGAACGTGTTCTCATCGGCCCGGACGAAATCCGCCTGGCCGGCGAGGAGCGTGGCGAGCAGGAGGGACTGGCCGAGTTTGGTATACATGCCGTGGGGCCTTTCGGGCATTCGTTTTTCGGACTGGGAAGGATTCAGGACCGCGGATCCGCCGCGGACGGCCGCCGGCCCTGACGGACTGCTGAACCGATCCATTTCTTGGCACAATTACGGATAGGGTAGACAAGGGCCTTGAAAGAAGCCATACTAAGGTTCATCGTTTTGGGTACGGCACGAAGCCGTGCAGATAACGCAGGGCGAGGACGGAGGGTCACACATGCCCGTGTCGAGCGCGCCGGCTTCTCAACTTGCACAATGCCACGCAAAGCAAACACCCAGACGCCGCTTTGCGGGGGGGTCATGAGCCGCATCCGTACGATGCTGATGACTGATGACTCGAAGCAAGGAAAGCCGTTATGAAGACGAACCCGGACCCCGATGCCGCCGCCCCTTCGACAAACTCAGTCCGACCAAGCTCAGTGCAGGCAGGGCAGGACTTGCGGCGCAAGGCTGAAGCCCTGGCCCGCGATCGGACCGCCTGCAAGGCGGAAGACAGCGCAACCCTCTCGCCCGACGAGATCAGGGCCACGCTGCACGAGCTCCGGGTGCACCAGATCGAACTGGAGATGCAGAACGAGGAACTGCGGGCGGCCCAGGCCGCGATCGAAGCCGGGCGGGCGCGCTATTTCGACCTCTATGACCTGGCCCCGGTGGGCTACTGCACCCTGTCCGAGCAAGGTCTGATCCTGGAGATCAACCTGACTGCCGCCACCCTGCTGGGCACGGCCCGCGGTGCGTTGGTCAGTCAGCCGATCTCCCACTTCATCCTCAAAGAGGACCAGGACACCTACTACCTGCACCGCAAGCAGCTCTTTGAGACGGGCGAACCCCAGGAATGCGAACTGCGGCTGGTCAAACCGGACGGCACGAACTTCTGGGCACGTCTAACGGCAACTGCCGCGCAAGCGGAAGACGGCGCGCATTTGTGCCGGGTGGCGCTGAGCGACGTTGCCGAGCGCAAGCGGGTGGAGGAAGCCCTGCGCGAGAGCGAAGCGCGCTTCCGCAGCTACATCGAGCATTCACCGTATGGCGTCTTCGTCACCGATGGGCAGGGGCGTTATGTCGATGTGAACCCGGCCGCGGAGCGGATCGCCGGCTATTCCGCCACGCAACTGACCTCCATGAGTATTCCCGATCTTTTGGCGGCGGAGAGCCGCGAGAGCGGGCTAGACCAATTCCACACGCTTGTGGCCGCAGGCCGGTTGTCCACGGAATTGGGCTTCCGCCGCGCGGATGGCAGCCTCCGCTACTGGTCCGTGTCCGCGACCCGGATTGGGCCGGACCGCTACCTGGGTTTCGTGGAGGACATCACCGCGCGCAAGCGAGCCGAGAAGGCGTTGCGCGCGGAACACGAGCGGCTGGAGTATGTATTGAGCGCCACTGGAACGGGGATCGATATCATCGACGGCGATTTCAACCTCCACTACGTCAATACGGGCTGGCAGAAGGTCTACGGAGACCCAGCCGGGCGCAAGTGCCACGAGTACTTCAACGGCTTGAGCGAGCCCTGCCCGGGTTGCGGCATTCCCACGGCGCTGGAAACGAAAGAGGCCGTTGTCACGGATGAGGTGTTGCCGAGAGAGAACAACCGCCCGATTGAAGTCCACATCATTCCTTTCCAGAATGCGGAAGGGCACTGGCTGGTTGCAGAGGTCAATGTTGACATCACGGACCGCAAGCGTTCCGAAGAGGTGCTCCGAGAGCGAAACGAAGCGTTGGAGGCATCCACCGCCAGGGCCAACGAGATGGCCGCTGTGGCTAAGCGGGCCAATGCCGCGAAGAGCGAGTTCCTGGCCAACATGAGCCACGAACTCCGCACGCCCATGAACGGGGTCATCGGCATGACGGGGCTGCTGCTCGACACCGAGCTTACCGAGGAGCAGCGGGAATATGCCGAGATTGTCAGGAGCAGCGGCGACGCTCTACTGGGGCTCATCAACGACATCCTGGACTTCTCGCAAATCGAGGCCAGGAAGCTCAAGCTGGAGGTTCTGGATTTTGACCTGCAAAGCCTGCTTGACGATTTTGCCTCGACCTTGACGCTTAGGACCAACGAGAAGGGCCTGGAGCTGCTCTGCGCCGCGGACCCCGACGTGCCCACGCTGCTTTCGGGCGACACGGGCCGCTTGCGGCAAATCCTCACCAACCTAACGGGCAACGCGGTGAAGTTCACCGACAGGGGCGAAGTGGCGCTGCGCGTCAGCCGAGCGAGGGACAATCGCCGCGCAAGAGAGGACTCCTGTTTGCTGCGGTTCTCCGTGCGCGACACGGGCATCGGCATCCCGGCGGACAAGATCGGCATACTGTTTCAGCAGTTCACGCAGGTGGACGCGTCGACAACACGCAAGTTCGGGGGCGCGGGCCTGGGTTTGGCCATTTCCAGGCAGCTCGCGGAGATGTTAGGCGGTGAGATCGGCGTGGTAAGTGTTGAAGGCCAAGGGTCGGAGTTCTGGTTCACGGCGCGCTTCGACCTGCAAGCGGAGGCGGCACGAGCACAAATGCCGCTGCCCGCCGAGCGTTCCAACATGGAGGCAACCCATGACAAGCCAAGGTGACCGCTCCAAAGCCGCCGCGAACCCTTCGGCGGGTTCGACAGGCTCACCGCAAGCAAGCTCAGCACGGGCAGGGCAGAACTTGCGGCGCAAGGCGGAAGCCCTGGCCCGCGATCGGACCGCCTGCAAGGCGGAAGACAGCGCAACCCTCTCGCCCGACGAGATCAGGGCCACGCTGCACGAGCTCCGGGTGCACCAGATCGAACTGGAGATGCAGAACGAGGAACTGCGGGCGGCCCAGGCCGCGATCGAAGCCGGGCGGGCGCGCTATTTCGACCTCTATGACCTGGCCCCGGTGGGCTACTGCACCCTGTCCGAGCAGGGACTGATTCTGGAGGCCAACCTGACGGCCGCCACCCTGCTGGGCGCGGCCTGCGGCGCGTTGGTCAAGCAGCCGATCTCCCACTTCATCGTCAAAGAGGACCAGGATGTCTACTA
>CAYOBW010000334.1:0-7499 GCA_964402115.1 uncultured Victivallales bacterium | reverse complement strand
GCATCACCGACGCCACCGTGACGCCTTCGCTGGTAACCTTCAACAACTCCGGCAAAGACTACACGGTGAGCGGCAACCCCATCGCCGGCCCGACCGCGCTGGTCAAGAGCGGCACGGGCACGGTGACGCTCGGCAACGCCAACACCTTCAGCGGCGGCACCACGGTCAACGGCGGAACCCTGGGCCTGTCGGGCGGCGCCAACCGGCTGCTGTCCGGCGGCCTCCTCACGCTCGGCGGCGGCACGCTCGCGCTCGGCGCCAACAACCAGACGGTGGGCGGGGTGACCGTCAACGTCGGCGGCGGCGCGGTCACCGGCGCGGGCACGTT
This sequence comes from uncultured Victivallales bacterium, assembly GCA_964402115.1. GTDB lineage: Bacteria > Verrucomicrobiota > Kiritimatiellia > UBA8416 > CAYOBW01 > CAYOBW01. The sequence goes on along the minus strand of CAYOBW010000334.1, from coordinate 7,171 downwards.
CACGAACAGCGGGAACCCCGCCACCAGTGGCAACTACGTGCTGAACGGCAACGCCACGATCGGCGCGCCCCTGGCCGGGAATTTGTATGTCAGCGGTAATGGCACATCTGCCCTGACTTTCTCCGGGGGGCTGGCGACGACGGCGAACCGGATCGTCTGCAGCGCCGGAGGCAACGCCATCCAGGACGGCGGCAACGTCGCGACGTCGAACTACATGATGCTGGGGTACAACAACGGCACGGCGGGCCCGACGCTCTCGGGCACGGGCTCCTACACGATCAACAGCGGAACGCTCACGATCGGGGGCGGCATCTACCTGGGCTGGGTGCCGGGCTGCTCGGGCACGTTCACCCAGAACGGCGGAACGGTGGAAACCCAGAGCGACAGCCAGGGCGTTCAGCTCGGACTGGGCGGCGGCACGGGCGTCTACAACCTCAACGGCGGCACGCTGACGACCACGTTCGGCTCGGGAGGCGCCCCCTACACGTATCAGACTTTCAACTTTGGGGGCGGGACGTTCAAGGCGCGCGCGGCCACCTCCACGTTGTCCACGCTGACGACGACGATCGCGGACACGAAGACCGCTTCCATCGACGCGAACGGCAAGACCGTCCGCTGGCTGGGGCCGATCACCGGCGCGGGGGCGGCGGGGCTGACCGTCTCGAGCTCGCTGGCCTCCGGCGTCCTCACGCTGGAAGCCGACAGCGCATTTGGCGGTGTGACGACGATCAACAGCGGCAGTCTGTGGCTGGGGAACGGGACGGCGGCCGGGTCGGTGGCGGGGGACATCGTCATCAACAACGCGGCGGCGTACCTGCGTTTCCAGCGGACCGGGACCTACACCGTTGCCAACACCATCAGCGGCCCCGGCTACCTGATCGCGGGCCTGGGGACGCTGACGCTCACGGGCAACAACAGCTACGCGGGCGGCACGACGGTGAATAGCGGCACCCTGAAGCTCGGCAGCGACACCGCGCTGGGCACGGGCACGGCGACGGTCAACGGCCCCAGCAGCAACGTGGCGCAGCTCGACCTGAACGGGCGCACGATCGCCAACGCCGTGGCGGTCGGGAACGGCGCGTGCGGTGGCGGCAGCGCCCCGGGCTGCGTGGTCAACAGCGATGTGGCGAACCCCGCCACGATCGGCGGCGGGCTGGCGCTGGGCGGGGCGAACTATCTCGGCGGCGCGGGCAACGTGATCGTCAACGGCGTGGTCAACGGCGGCGTGTCGGACGGATCGTACGCCTTCCTGAAGCAGGGCGCGGGTACGTGGACGCTGGCCAACCCGGCCAGCACGTTCAACGGGTTCGTCCACATCCGGGAAGGCACGCTGGTCGTCACCAAGCTGGCCAACCTGAACCAGGACAGCTCGCTGGGGCACCCCACGACCGCCAGCGCCAACAGCCTCAGCTTCTTCAGCATCGGCGGCACGCTCAAGTACGTCGGCGCCGATGCGAGCACGACCGACCGCACCCTTGCACTGGGCGCGAACAACGCGCCGGGCGGCACGGTCGAGGCCGCGGGCACGAGCGCCGCCGCGACGCTGACCTGGACGGGCGCGGCCAGCTCGATCTCGGCCGGCGCGCGGACCCTGACCCTGACGGGCGGCAACGCGGGCGTGAACGTATTCCAGGGAGCCATTACCGACGGCAGCGGCACGGTTGCGCTGACCAAGAGCGGCGCCACGACCTGGGCGCTTGCCGGCGCGAACGCCTACACGGGGGCGACGCTGGTCAACGGCGGCACGCTGCAGTTGCGCAATGGGGCCCTGACGTCCCAGCGCACGGCGCTCACCCTCAGCGACGCGACGCTGGAGAACGCCGCCGGGGCGGTCAACGACCTGGGTACGCTGACCTCGACCGGCGCCAGCACGCTCATCGTCCGCTCCGGTTCCTCGCTGCGGTTTGCCGACAGCAACGCGCTGCGGGGCAGCTGGACCGGCACGCTGAACATCGTAGGCCGGCTCGACGACAACGTGACGCTGCGTGTCGGCACCAGCGCGTCCGGCCTTGACCCCACCCAGTTGGCGCGGATCACCAACGGTGGCAGTCCGGTGGAGATCACGGCGGATGGGTACCTGATCAAGGCGACCTCGGGGACGCAGTTCATCCTGAAGTGAAGACGGGTGCTCGTGAGGGGCGGAACAAGGGGATCGGGGTTCCGGTCCGGTCACGGAAGGGCCGGGGCGAGACGCCCGGGCCGGCGGCCTCACGGCACGGGAAGCAGGAAGCCGCATGAAGATGACGCAGCAGGCGGGGGTCGCGTGGGTGGTGGCGGGGCTTGTGGCGGGCCTTCCGGGCCCGGTGCCGCCGGCGCGGGGCGCGAGCCTGTACTACGATGTCAATCCGGCGACAGCCGAGATCGACGGCGGGGCGGCGAACTGGGCCGACAGCAACTGGAAGATCTCCCCCGGCGGGACCGGCGGCGTGGCCTGGGCCGACGGCGACGCGGCGTGCTTCGAGCCGATCGTCGGGAGCCCCGACACCACGACGGTCACCATCGGTAGCGGCGTGACGCTGAACAACGGCGTCGGGGGCGTGTGGTTCAACGGCCCCGGCTATACGCTTACGGGCGGCACGCTGAACATCGGGAGCGACTGGTTCCACATGGTGCAGCCCGCCACGATCAACTCCGCCCTGACGCGGCTGCAGGTGCTCAACGATGCCGAGCTGAAGATCGGGGGCGGAGGGATCCTGGCCGGCCGCGCCATCATCGGCGGCGAGGGCGCGAACGGCCGCGTCCGCCAGACCGGCGGCGACCTGTCGGTCTCCGCCGAGTACCTGATGATTGGCGGCAACGGCGTCGCTAATGCCAGGGGGGAGTACATCCTCGACGCCGGCTCGCTGACGGTGGGCAACGGCATCTACTTCGGGTGGAAGAGCGCCACGAGCTACGGCACGTTCACGCAGAACGGCGGCACGGTCGAAACGCAGGCGGATGTGCAGGGCCTGCAGCTCGGCATCAGCGGGGGCCACGGCACGTACAACCTCAACGGCGGCACGCTGACCAGCACGTTCAACGCCGTCGGCCCCGGCTCGGCGGATTTCAATTTCGGCGGCGGGACGTTCCGGGCGCGCAACGCCTGCAGCACATGGGCGGGGATGACCGCGACGATCGCCGACGGCAAGACCGCCTACATCGACACCAACGGCAAGGCGCTCACCTGGGCGGGGCCGATCACGGGCGCGTCGGCCGCCGGGCTGACGAAGTCCGGCGCCGGCACGCTGACGCTCAACGGCGCCAACAGCTACAGCGGCGCGACGGCCGTGAACGCCGGCACGCTGACGCTGAGCGGCGCGGGGGCGATCAACGGCTCCAGCGGCATCGTCGTCAACGGCGCGGGGGCGAAGTTCCAGCAGGCCAGCGTGACGGCCTCCACGCCGGCTATCACCCTCACCCAGGGGACCGTGGACGGCGCCGGCACGGTGGGCCATCTCACTGTGGACGACCTGGCCGCCAACACCGTGGCAGCCGGCAACGGCGGCACGGCGGTGTTGACCACCGGCGACCTGACGTTCAATGGCTCCGGCACGTTGAATCTGCCCAACGGTTCAACCCTTACGGTCAACACGCTGGCCTTCAACAATACCGGCGGCTCCGTCACCGTGAACGCCAGCCCCGCCACGGCCTGGAACCTCGGCAACAACAAGCTGATCGGGTACACCAGCTTCGACGGCGCGAACCTCGGCGTCCTGAAAGCGGGCACGATCTCCGGCCTGGGCTCCCGGCTGTCCGTGACGGGCTTCTACAACAACACCGCCCTCAAGGAAATCGACCTGCAGATCGCCGGGGATATTTCCGCCTGGACCGGCCTGGTCAGCGGGGACTGGACGGTCAGGGCCATCGGCGGCTTGCAGAACTGGAAGCTGGCCGTGGCCGGCGCCCCCACGGAGTACCTCAACGGCGAAGCGGTCCTGTTCGACGACTCGGTCACCGTCGGCACAACCAGTGTCACCATTGCCGACGCCAGCGTCACCCCCCTGCTGGTGACCTTCAACAACTCCGAAAAGGACTACAGCCTGGGCGGCGGCCCCATCGCCGGCGGCGCCGCGCTGGTCAAGAGCGGCGCCGGCACGCTGACCGTCAGCAACGCCAACACGTACACCGGCAGCACAACCGTCGACGGCGGGACCTTGAGCCTCTCCGGCGGCGACAACCGCCTCCCCGCCGGCGCCGCCCTCACCCTGGGGGGCGGCACGCTGGCGCTGGGCGCCAACAACCAGGCGGTAAGCGGGGTGACCGTCAACGCCGGCGGCGGCACGGTCACCGGCCCGGGGACGCTGACGAACAGCGGCAACCCGGCGACGGCCGGTAACTACGTCATGAATGGGAACGCCACGATTACCACCCCGCTGCTCGGGAACCTCTATGTCAGCGGCAACGGCACGGGCACGCTGACGTTTTCCGGCGGGCTGGCGACGACGCCCAACCGGATCGTGGTCGGCGCGGGCGGCCACGCGGTCCAGAGCGGCGGCGACGTGTCGGTTGCCAATTTCATGATGCTGGGGTTCAACGACGGCGCACTGGGTCCGACGCTCTCCGGGTCGGGCGCCTACACGCTCGAGAGCGGCTCGCTGACGGTGGCGAACGGCCTGTACCTGGGCTGGAATGGAGCCGGCAACTCCGGGGTTTTCACGCAGAACGGCGGGACGGCTCGGTTCAACGGGCAGGGATTGCAGCTGGGCATCGCCGGGGGCCACGGCACGTACAACCTCAACGGGGGCACGCTGGTTTCCGCGTTCGGCACGGGAGGGGCGCCCTACACCTTCCAGACGTTCACCTTCGGCGGGGGGACGTTCAGGGCCAGCGCGAACACGGCTTCGCTGTCCACGATGGTGACGACGATTGCGGACGGCAAGACCGCCACCGTGGACCCCAATGGCGTGGTCTTCCAGTGGAACGGGCCCATCACGGGCGCCGGCGCGGCCGGGCTGACGGTCACGGGGGGGGCGGGCGGCAGCTTCTGCCTCAACGCGACCAACACGTATGCCGGGGTGACGACGGTCCAGGGCGGCGGTTTGTGGCTTGGCAACGGGACGGCCGCGGGCTCCGTGGAGGGGAACATCGTCGTCGAGGCCGGCGCCAACGTCCGCTTCCAGCGCACGGGCTCTTATGCGGTCACGAATGCCATCAGCGGCGCCGGCGAAGTGCGGATGGGGCTGGGAACGGCCATCGTCTCCGGCCACAACAGCCACGCCGGGGGCACGACGGTCTACGGCGGCGCGCTGAAGATCGGCAGCGACACCGCGCTGAGCACGGGCAAGGTGACCGTCAACGGCCCCAACGCCATCGTGGGGCAGCTCGACCTGAACGGGCGCACCGTCACGAACGCCGTCGCGGTCGGGAACGGCGCGTGCGGCGGCGTGGCGGCCAGCGCCCCCGGCTGCATCGTCAACAGCGACACGGCCAACCCCGCGACGCTCGGCGGCCCGCTGACGCTGGGCGGGGCGAACTACGTCGGCGGGGCAGGCGCCGTGACGGTGACCGGCGCGATCGGCGGCGGCGTGAACAACGGCACGTACACCGTGCTGAAGCGGGGCACAGGCACCTGGGCGTTCGCCAACCCGGCCAGCTCGTACGACGGCTTTACGTATATCGCGGAAGGCACGCTTGTCGTCACGAAGCTGGCGAACCTGAACGAGCCGAGCTCGCTGGGGCGGGCGACGTCGGCCGCCGCCAACCAGCTGTTCTTCTTCGGGGCCTACAACACGGGTGGCACGCTGCAATACGCCGGCGACACGGCCAGCACGAGCGATCGCGCGTTCGTGCTGGGCAGCGCGATCCTCAATGCCATCGACGCCACGGGCGCGGACGCCGCCGCCACGCTGACCCTGACCGGGGAGGCAAGGGCGTCCGCCGGCGCGCCGACCCTGACCCTCACGGGCGGCAACGCCGGCGCGAACACGTACCAGGGCGCCATCGGCAACGGCAGCGGCGTCGTGTCCCTGGCCAAGGGCGGATCCACGACCTGGGTGCTCGCGGGCTCCAACACCTACACGGGCATGACCACGGTGAACGCGGGCAGGCTGGTGCTTCGCAGCGGCGCCCTGACCGCCCGGCGGACGGCCCTCGTCCTCGGCGGCGGCACACTGGAGAACGCGGCCGATGCCGTCAACGAGCTGGGCACGCTGACCGTGAAGGGCAGCAGCACGCTGGTCGTCGGCTCCGGATCCTCGCTGGCCTTCGCGGCCAGCGCCGCCACGCAGGGCGACTGGACCGGCGCCCTGGACATTGTCGGCACGCTGGTGGATGGGGTGACGCTGCGGGTGGGCGAGGACCGTGCGGGTCTCGACGCGACCCAGCTGGCGCGCATCCGGAACGGCGGCAGCACGGTTGATCTCACGGCGTTGGGCTACCTGGTCAGCCACCGCAAGGGCACGGTGCTGATCGTCAGGTGATGCGCCCCCCCGCAGCAGGGGCGGCGAGGAAAGGGAAGGCACGGCTATGAATATGGACAAGCTGACGAGACGGGGTTTCCTGAAGACGGCAGGGGCGGGCGCGGGCTGCGCGCTGGCGCTGCCCCACATCCTGCCCGCCTCGGCGCTCGGGGCGGACGGGAACGTCGCCCCCAACAGCAGGATCAACCTGGCCTGCATCGGCGTGGGCGGCATGGGCACCGGCAACCTCAAGGCCTTCCTGGGCGACAGCCGCGTGCAGGTGGTGGCCATCTGCGACGTGGACGACAACCACCGCAACAACGCCCTCAAGCTCGCGAAGCTGAACGCGGACGCCGGCTACCGGGACTTCCGCGAGGTGCTCGTGCGCCGAATCGAGGCACTGAGTTCGGAGCGTATGCGCTCGCTCGCGTCCTTCGAGCCGATGGGTGATGTACTGGCAGATGTGGAGCGCGTGCTTGACCTCTTCGTTGCCCCCTTGTTCGGCAGCAACAAGGAAGAGTGCGAATCGCTCGCGAACTACCGCAGGCTGGTTTCACTGGTGACCAACAGCAAGACCTGGCAGAACGCGATCTTCAGGGACCACTATGACCCCACGGCCAGCGCCTACATCCGTCGGCTGGAGCAGCTGCTTCCCGGTCTGACATCCGAGACTGTCTGCTGGTCCTTCAACTTTTTTCTGGGTGCGCTGACCAATGCGATGGCGGAGACAGGCCGCGTGGATCGGCTCTCCGGAGGACAGTGCCGGTCTGCCGACCTGCTGATGATGAAGCGCC
>CAYOBW010000333.1:0-7514 GCA_964402115.1 uncultured Victivallales bacterium | reverse complement strand
CTGTACTTCTCCCGTGCGGAGGACCGGTACAGCGGGCGCTACGAGCCCGCTGCGGTGCCATACTGCGAGTGGATTTCTGGTGCCAGGGAAGGGACGGGGACGAGTTGTGCCGAGCGCGAGCAAAGGAAGCTCATATCCGACGCAGCGCATTGGCGAGGGCGAACGCCGGACGCGCGCAATTTGCTCCGCGCCCGTGACATCCAGCCGGACGGCGCGGGAGCGCCGTCCCACGTAGGACGGTCCTCCCGGGCCGTCCCGACAAATGCACGCTCATTCCTGAACGGCACCAGACATGCCGGTCTCGTAGTGCCCGACCTACCGCCGCCGTTTCGGGCCCACACAATCCTGTTGCCGCCGAGGCGTACTCTCGCATACGATACAAGTTCGGTTATTACACGGGGAATAACAACTCGGCGACACCACCTGGATGGTTACATGGACGCTGCAGCGCACCTGCTTCGCTCGCTCGGCCTGGCCCTCACTCTCGCCACCCTTGCGCCGCCAAAGGTCCAGGCAGCCGGCGGCACATGGACCAACCTCCTTGGCGGATCCTGGGCCGCGGCCGACAACTGGAGCGGCAGCGTCGTGGCCGACGGCGCGGACAGCACGGCCGATTTCTCGATGCTCGATCTGACCACGGACGCCGCGGTCACGCTGGACGGCGCACGCACCATCGGCAACCTGCTTTTCGGCGACAAGTCGCCGAGCCACAACTGGTTCCTGGAGACGGGCTCCGGCGGCCCGCTGACGCTCGACTCGGCCGGGATACCGGCTTTCTTCGTCAGCAACCAGACGGCCACGGTCAACGTCAGCCTGGCCGGCACGCGCGGCTGGACCAAGACCGGCGCGGGAGCGCTGGCGCTGAACGGCGACAACGGCGCGCTCGGCGGCGACGCGACGATCGCATCCGGCACTGTCGCGGCCGGCCACCTCCGGGCGCTCGGCGCCGGTCCGGTGACCGTGCAGACCGGCGCGACGCTGAATCTCGCCGGCTACCCCGTCACCAACGCCCTCACGCTCAACGGCGGCACGCTGGCCCTGGCCACCGGCGCGTCCTTCCCCCTCACGCTCACCAATGCCGGCACCAATACGCTTGCGGTGGACGGCAACTACCGCGTGCTGAGCGGCAAGCTCACGGGAACGGGCGGGTTCCTGCTCACCGGCACGAACACGCCCGGACTGGCGCTGTCCAACCCGGCGAACGATTTCCAGGGCAACATCACGATCGGCCCCGTCGCGTTCCTCCGCGTGGACGCCGACGAGGTGATTCCCGACACGTGCAGCGTGACCTGCGCCGGCTCGCTGCGCCTCGAGGGCGATAACCGCACCGAGACCCTGGCCGGCCTCTACGGCGGCTTCGACATCTTCGCGCTCAACAGCGGCGCCGGCGTCTCCACGCTGCGGATCGGCGCCGGCGACGCAACCAGCGCTTTCACCGGCGTGATCGGCGGCCACGGCAACCAGAACATCCGCCTGGTCAAGATCGGCGCCGGCGCCCTGACCCTGGGCGGCGCCAGCGGCTACACGGGCGGAACGACCGTCAGCGCGGGCACGCTCCGCGCGGGCGGCGCCACGTCGCTCGGGACCGGTGCGGTGACGCTCAACGACGCGGACACCGGCGCCCGCGCCACGGGGCTGCTGGCGACCGGAGCGGTCACGCTCAACCATGCCATCACGGTGGACAGCCAGGGCGCCGGCGTGACCACGCTGGGCACGGACAACTTCACATCCGCGGCCAACATGCAGTACGGCGGCGTTGTGACACTGCAGCGCGACGTGACCCTGCAAGCCGGCTCCAGCGACCGCACGACATTCGCGAACACGATCACCGGCACCGGCAACCTCACCATCACGTCGCCCTTTGCAATGAACCGCCGCATCGTCTTCGACCGCGTTTCCGGCGCGACCAACGACTTCGTCGGCAACCTAACCGTCAGCACGAACGCCGACCTGCAGATCGGCGTCCGGACCAGCATCGGCAACCGCACGCTTCCCGACCGCGCAAGCGTCAGTTTCGCGGCGGGTGGGCGCCTGCGCATCGCGCCGGCCGCCGGGCTGGATGGCGAAACCGTGGGTGCGCTGCGCAGCCTGACGGCGGGGGCGGGCACGATCTTCAAATGGTTTGGCACGGAGTTGTTCACCCTGACGATCGGCGCGGGCGACGGCAGCGGCGTCTTCAGCGGCGTCCTGCAGAACGACGTCGGCGCCGGCCTGCTGGCCCTCGCCAAGACCGGCACGGGCACGCAGACCCTCAATGGGGCCAGCACCTACGGCGGCGGCACGACGATCAGCCAGGGCCGGATGCTTGTGGGCAACGCTGCCGCGCTGGGCGCCGGCCCGGTCACGCTCGGCGACGCCGGCACGGGCACGAATGCGGCCACGCTGCTGGCAACCGGCCCGCTGACGGTGAACAACAACATCACGGTGGCGGCCCAGGGCCGCGGCGAGGCGACCATCGGCACGGACAGCTTTACGGCGTCGGCCAACATGCAGTACGGCGGCACGGTCACGCTGAACCGCGACGTGACGCTCGCGGCGGGCTCCAGCGACCGGACAACGTTCGGCGGGCTCATCACGGGCGCGGGGAACATCACTGTCGCGTCGCCGTTCGCCGGCAGCCGCCGTATCGTTTTCGACCGGCCGTCGGGCGCGACCAACACATTCGCGGGCACGCTCACCGTCAGCACGAACGCCGACCTGCAGATCGGCGTGGCCACCGGCATCGGCAACCGCACGGTCCCGGACGGGACGGCGATCCGTCTCTGCCCCGGCGCCCGGCTGAGGATTGCCCCCGTCGGCGCGGGCGACGCCGAGACCGTCGGCGCGCTCGTGAGCCTGGCGCCCGGCGCGGGGACGGTGGACATGTTCACCGGCGCGGGGTTCACGCTGACGGTCGGCGGCGGCGACGGCAGCGGTGACTTCAGCGGCGCGATCATCAACAGCAGCGGGGCGCTGGCGTTGACGAAGACCGGCGCGGGGACGCAGGTGTTGAGCGGGACGAACACGTACGGGGGCGCCACGACGGTGGCGGGCGGGCAGCTCCTGGTCAACGGCCGCTACGCGGGCGCGGGGCTGCACACGGCGGCGGGCGGCGGCACGCTCGGCGGCAGCGGCGTGCTGGGCGCGGGCGCCAGCGTGGCGGACGGCGGCGTGCTGTCGGCGGGCGGCACGAACGCCACGGCCGAGCTGGCCGTGCAGGGCACGATCACCTTCCAGAGCGGCGGCACGCTGGCCGTCGACATCCGGGGCGAAACGGCCGGCGCGGGCTATGACCGGCTGAACATGACCGGCGCGCTGCAGCCCGGCGACGGCACGCTGCGCGTGACGCTTCTGGATGGCTACGTGCCGCGCGACGGCGCGGTGTACACGATCGTGAGCGGCTGCTCGTCCATCGCGGGCACGTTCGCGGGGCTGCCGGACGGCGGGCGAATTGTAGCCGGGGATTATGGGTTCGTGGTAGAGTATGACGTTACGGCGGGCGCGGTCACGCTCACGGCGCACAAGGTCACCCAGGGGACCGTGCTGACCGTGCGGTGAAGCGCCCGCGCCGGCAGGGCGGGCTGCAGTCCGTTCTGCGAAACGGGATGCAAGGAGGCAACAGAAGATGAAACGCCTACTTCAGGTTGGATTCATGGCGGCAGCGGTGCTCGCCCTGACCGGCCGCGGCGCACCGGCCGCGAGCGGCACATGGTCGACGGCGGGCGGCGGCAGCTGGGCGGCGGACGGCAACTGGAGTGGCGGCACCATCGCGGACGGCGCCGGCAACACAGCCGACTTCTCGACGCTCGACATCCCGGCGGACGCAACGGTCACGCTGGACCGCGCCCTGACGATCGGCAACCTCACCTTCGGCGACACCACGCCGAGCCACAACTGGATCCTGAACGCCGGCACCGGCGACCCGCTGACGCTGGACGCCGGCGGCACGCCGGCCCTCACCGTGAACAACCAGACCGCGACGATCGGCCTGGCGCTGGCCGGCGCCAAGGGCTGGAGCAAGTCCGGCAGCGGCACGCTGGCGCTGAGCGGCAACAACAGCGGGCTGAGCGGGGCGGTGACGGTCTCGGCCGGGACCGTCACCGTGGGCCATGTGAACGCGCTGGGCACGGGGGCGGTGACGGTGAGCGGCGCGACGCTCAGCCTGGCCGGCAACAACGTCGCCAACGCGATCGCCCTGACGGGTGGCACCCTGTCGGTCAGTTCGGCGATCACCTACGCCTCGCCGATCACGCTGAACGCCGGGTCCAACACGCTCAGCCCGAGCGCGGCCTACGCCGCCTTCAGCGGCAAGCTCACCGGCACGGGCGGGTTCACCGTCAGCGGCTATGCCGGCCTGGCCAATGCCGCGAACGACTTCCAGGGCAACGTAACGGTCAACGCCGGCTCCTACCTGCGCACGGATGCCGCCGAGGTCATTCCGGACACAGCCTCCCTGGCGCTCAACGGCTACCTGAAGTTCCAGGTGAGCGGCGCGACCGAGACGCTAGCGGGGCTGAGCGGCAGCGGCGAGGTCTTCATCAACAGCCCCGGCTCCGCCAACGACACGCTGCGCGTGGGCGCGGGGAACGCGACCAGCAGCTTCAGCGGCACGCTGGTCTCGGCCGGCCAGCCGGTCAAGAGCCTCGCGCTGGTGAAGATCGGCACCGGCACGCTGACGCTGAGCGGCGGCGGCAGCACGTACGCGGGCGGCACGACGATCAGCGCCGGCGCCATCCTGCTCGGCAACGCCGCGGCGCTGGGCGCGGGCTCCGTCACGCTCGACGGCGGGACGTTGAACATCGCGGGCTACAGCGTCTCGAACGGCATCACGCTGAACAACGTTGCCGGCAACACCGTCCTCGTCACCGGCAACTACATGACGCTCAGCGGGAAGATCACCGGCGCGGGCGGCGTGACGTTCGGCGGTTCCTCGATCCCCGGCTTCGTGCTTTCGAACGCCGCCAACGATTTCCAGGGCAGCGTAACCGTCAACTCCGGCGTCTATCTGCGGCTGGATGCCAACGAAGTCATTCCCGACACGGCCACCCTGGCGGTGCCCGGGAGTCTGCGCCTGGAGGGTAACAACCGCACGGAGACGATCGCGGGGCTCAACAGCACCGGAGGCGCCGGGGACGTTTTCGCCGTCAACACGGGGGGAACCTCGGTGCTGCGCATCGGTTACGGCGACGTGACGAGCGCGTACACGGGCGCGTTCGGCACGCACGGCAACCTCAACATCAACCTCGTGAAGATCGGCAACGGCACGCTGACGCTGAGCGGAACCTGCAGCCACACCTCGGGCACCACGGTGAACGCCGGCACGCTGCAGGTGGGCACGGGCAGCGGCACGGCGGGAGCCATTGCCGGGAACATCAGCGTCGCCAGCGGGGCCACGCTCAAGTACAACTACGGCGCCGCGGGGGTCGTCTACGGCGGCAGACTTTCGGGCCTGGGCACGCTCTACGTCACGGGCAGCAACGACCTGCAGCTCTCCGGCGACAACAGCGGCCTGACGGGGCCGGTGGTGGTGGACGGCGCCGGGGCGCACCTGCGCATGCGCAACGACAACGCGCTCGGCGGGCTCAACGCGATCACCTTGCTCAACGGCGGCAGCGTCAGCATCTTCAGCTACGTGAGCTACCACAACATCAAGGCGGGTTCGCTGGCCTCCACCAACCCCGCGACATGGGTGCGCGTCGGCGGGCCGGGCCAGAACAAGGGGTTGATCGTGGGCGGCAACGACCAGTCCACGCTGTTTGCCGGCGTGATCAAGAACGACGCGGGCGGCACGGGGTTCCTGACCAAGGTCGGGGCGGGCACGCTGACGCTGACCGGGACGAGCAGCTACGACGGGCCGACAACCTACGCCGGAGGCACCGTGAGCATCGCCACCCTTACCGGCGGCAACACCGACTGCCCGATCGGCGGCGCCAACGGCTTCGCGGCGAATCAGGTATTCAACGGCGGCAGGCTGCAGTACACGGGCGCAACGCTCACGGTCAACCGACCGTTCACCGTCGGCGCGGGCGGCGGCGCGCTGGAGGTCACGAACCCGGCCACGACGCTGACGCTCAACGACACCGGCGGCTCGGACGACATCGCGGGCACGAATCCCAGCGGCGCCATGACGCTAACCGGGGCGGGCAACGGTGCGATCGACAACGAGATCCTCGCCACCCACACCGGCGGCCTCGTCAAGTCGGGGACGGGCGCCTGGACGCTGACGCGCGCCAATGCCTACGGCGGCGGCACGCTCGTCAGCCAGGGCACCCTGCGCTTCGGCAACGGCAGCGGGCTCGGCTCCGGCGCGGTGCTGCTGTGCGACGCCGCCTCCGGCGCCAACGACGTGGCGCTGCTGGCGAACGCGGCCGTGGCGGTCAACAACAGCCTGACGGTCGCGAACCTGGGTTCGGGCACCGTGACGCTGGGCACGGACAACATCAGCCCTGGACCGAACAACACGCAGTTCGGCGGCACGCTGACGTTCAACCGCAGCGTTGTGCTGCAGGCTGGCTCCACGGACCGGACCACCTTCGGCAGCCAGCTCACCGGCGCGGGCAGCGTCACGGTCACGTCTCCCTTCGCGGTCAACCGGCGGATCGTGTTGCAGCGCACCGCGGGGAGCGCCAACGACTTCCTCGGCAACCTCACCCTGGGGGCGAACGCGGAACTGCAGATCGGCGTCGCCGACAGCATCGGCAACCGCACCATTCCGGACACGGCCGGGGTCGCGTTCAACGCCGGGTCGCGCCTGCGCTTCGCGCCGGCCGGCAGCGACGGCGAGGCGCTGGGCACGCTGAGCAGCCTGGCCGCGGGCGCGGGGACCGTGGACGTGTTCACCGGCGCCGGCACATTCACGCTGACGGTGGGCGGCGACAACGCGTCCGGCGCCTACGGCGGCAGCATCCAGAATTCGAGCGGAACGCTGGCGCTGGTCAAGACCGGCACGGGCACGCAGACCCTGGACGGCAACAACACGTACGGCGGGACCACCACGATCAATGGCGGGGCGCTGCTGGTCAACGGCACGCACAACGCCGTCAGCACCTACACGGTGACCAGCGGCATGCTGGGCGGCACGGGCACGGTGTACAGCGCGGTGAACGTCGGCAGCACCGGCGCCCTCGCGCCGGGCGGAACCAACGTCACCGGGCGACTGACGGTGCAGAACAGCGTGACGCTGGCCTCCGGCGCGGTCTTTCACGTGGACATTCAGGGGGCGACGGCCGGCGCGCAGGCGGGCGGGTACGACCAGCTGGCCATGACCACCGGCACGCTCGACCTGAACAACGCGACGCTCACGCTGCGAGTGCCCGCGTCGACTACCCTGCCCTACAACTACGACATCGTGCTGGCCACGGGGTTCACGACGCTCGCCTCGGGCCGGTTCGCCGGGCTGGTCGAGGGCACGGAGATCCTGGCCGGCCCGTATGCGTTCATCATCCGCTACGACGGTCCGAACCGGAAAGTGTACCTCACCTCGCGAAAAGTGGACCACGGCTCGGTGTTCTCCATCAAGTAGAGCGCCTGGCCGG
>CAYOBW010000332.1:0-7571 GCA_964402115.1 uncultured Victivallales bacterium | reverse complement strand
TAAAATGCCCCCGTAATTGGTGTTAAATGGCAATGTGATGATACCGATTTTCATTAGTTCTATTATTTTTTTTCGTACAGGTTTGAAAACTTAATATTTAAAGGTGTACTGTTGTAATCTCACGTGCCTTTTTCCTCGGCGATGAAGCCACAGAGAATTCATCGGGAACAATACCACACGAAATCACCATCAGTACCACTTCGTTTTCAGGAATTTCCAATAATTGCCGCAGTTTCATGTCCTTATCATTCGAAACACTCCAATTAAGCGAACATGCAGCAATTTTATGAAAATGCAGTGCATTCAGTAAAGTCATAATAAACATGCCGCCATTCAGGTGATTTTCATTCCGTTCATGAATATCTTTTGTTGTAGAAATTACTGAAGTTACAACAATCAGGGTTTCAGCAAGGTGACCAAAACCACGGTTTCCATTTTGAAGGTCCAATATTCCCATTTTCTTTTCAACCGATTTTACGATGTAAACCCGGGTTGGCTGACGGTTACAGAATGAAGGCGATTTTTGTGCCAGTTCAATGCAATCATACAAAACGCTTAAAGATATTTCCTCTTCCGTGTAATTTCTTACTGAATATCTCGAACGGCAAAACCTGTCGAATGCGCTGTTTGTTTCGTTGTAGTAATCTTTACATGTAGTTCTGATTTGCTTTTCGCCTTCAGTATCAGGATAAGTTGAAGCCACGATATTGAGCATTTCTTCAACTTCTGCATCTAACCTGAACCCAATTTGTTGGTGGAATTCAAGGTATTCTTTTAAAACAGAAACCGACTGTACAAACTCAAGTTCATTGGCAGGTAAGTTCAATACCTGGTATTTTTTAATAGTTTGTACGAGATTAATTACCACCTGTTTGCCAAACCCTGGTCGGGGAACCGGCATGGTGAGTCCTTTTTCAATAATGTGATAAGCAAGGGTCAAATCTCTTTTTACTTTTTCAGCTTCCGAGTTGTTGTACACCTTGTCGTAAACCCGCCGCCTGATATCGTACATAACCGCTTTTTTTGCAGTGTACAGGTAATATTGGTACATCACACTTTTTGGGAGTATTTTTAGCAGTTTTTGTTTTAGTTTATTCATATCGAAAGGTAATTGTAAAAAATGTTATTTCAAATTCAGTTTAGCTAAAACTTTTTTAACCGGATTGTACATCAGGTCGCGCTCTGATTGGTTCATACTGAAAAACCAGAACAACGGAATATAAATTACAGAGAACAAAAAAATACCGGTTGCCAAGGTAATCACATTGGTTAATTCAACATATTTTAAAAGGATGAAAGTACAACTTCCCAAAAGCAAGGGAGTAATGGCCATTTTTCCTATTTCGAACCAGAATTTTGGAATATTGATGGACTGTTTTTTAAAATAGTAAATATTCATTATAAAAATGTGGCCTATCACGAGTGCTGTGCAAATAGCAATGGCACAACCAATTCCGCCATATTTTTTAACCAGTGCCAATTGCAGACCTAAACTAAGCAATGCAATAAAAAAGTATAGCAAAGCCCTAAATTGAACCTGGTTGCGTGCCTGTAAAATGGTTATTCCAATATTTTGAATTAGCGGTATGGTAAGGGGGATGAAAAAGAGCAGAGCAATTGAATAAACATCGACATAATTTTCACCTGCCCAAAGAATGATAAATGGTTTGCCAAAAAGAATAAAACCTGTGAGGATGAAAGCCATAACAATGAATTGAATGCGCCCGGTTCGGATAAACAAATCGGAAATTGCTTTTTCTGATTGGGAGTGAGTTGTCATAGCGGTTATTTTGGGCAGAAAAACTCCTGAAATGGCTGTAGAAAAAGACATGTACATTTGTTCGAGTTGGATGGCAACTGCAAAAACTGCTACTGCTGCTGTACCTACAAAAGCGCCTAAAACAATTTGACCGGTACTCCAGTAAATCCGGTCGATTATGGCATTCAAAAAAATAAAGAAAGAATACATGACAATTTCTTTTAGAAACCCCCATTGAAATTTGCCAAAAAATATTTTGATTTTTATCCTGTATTTACAATACCATAAGTTTACAAGCTGGGTAACCACATTTAAAATGGTAATTAACACTACCATGCCTATTGCCCGATAGCCCATTTCCAGTAAAACAATCATAATTAGGGTATTCAGTATAATTCGCAAAATCTGAACCAGTTTCTGAAAGACAAAATCTTCGTGTGCCGTGATTATAGAACCAAACAAACTGAAAGGAAAGGTAAATGCAAGATTAAAAATCATCAGCAACATCAGGATTTTGGCTTTTTCAAGTTCGACTGCCGACATCGCATTACCGTAAATACTTTCAATATTGAAATACAGCCCCATACCAGCAATTACAACCACAATGCCAATAATTGAGTAAAGTACGACAAACATGCCGAACATGGAATATTGTTCATGTGTTTTTCCTTCGGCCCTGAACTTGGCAGTATACCGAATAATCGCATTGCCAAAACCCAGGTCAAGGATTGTTAAGTATGCAACTACCGAAGCCACCAATGAGTATAGGCCATATTCGCTTTGGCCCATCATGCGCAGCATGTAGGGAGTGTAAACCAATCCAACTATGTTGCTCAATCCCAGAACAACGTAGGATAGTAAAGCGCCTGTCTTTAACTGGTTGATTTTCATTTATTGGTTGAATTAGTTACCGGAATACTTGCATCAGTTAAAAATGAATTTTTTGTATTATCCAATTCTGAAACTCTTCCCTGATATTCGCTATCAAATACTTTCGAGTTGAGTATAAGTGCCATTGAAGTGTAAATAAGGATGCTGGTTGGCATCTGACCAAGAACTGCATTGCCATACGATGCCACCATAATCCCAAACATACCGCTGGTCAAAGCCATCATTTTTAGTTTTACCAAAGGATTTACAATACGGAACATGATATTCCAGGAAGCCTTAATAATAATATAAAAAAGTATAAATAAATGAAGCATTAAGCCAACGACTCCCTGTTCAGCCCAAATGAGTACATACCAACTGTCGGTAGCAGTATGCGATAAAAATGAATTAGGGACAAAACGGCGCGCTTTACTGCCGGCATGACCAATACCCCCGCCAAAGGGTCTCGTTGCTAAATAGGCTTTGAATTTTTTTTGATTTTCTTTTCTAACCAATAAAGAGGGATTATTAGGATCAAATGCAGAGCGCATCCTTCTTATTTCGGGGTTGTCTTGCCCAATAGTTGTGAATTTAAAAAAAACAACAAATCCAAGCAGGAATACAAAACCAGTCCCCATTATCCAAATATTTTTTTTCAAAATAAAGTACAATGCAAAAGCTGCCAATGGGACACTAAGTGCACCGCGTGTTCCAGAAATAATTAATCCATAAAAACCCAAAAGTGCAACTATAATAAAAAATATTTTTTTTGGCCAATCTTTTAATCCGATGGCCAAAATTGCTGCAACCACTGCCGAATATCCCTGGTTAGCACCAAATTGTCCTGCATCGCTCAAAAATGAAAAAACCCTGAGTTTGCCAAAAAGAATGTGTGTTGTGCGATTGCCTTCAATGTTGAGCCATTCTTGTTCCCATGGATCAACCCCTATAAAATTTTGCATAAGTCCTTTAAGGGTAGCAAGAATTGAAAAAAAGCCCCAGGTATAAAAAACTACATCTAACTTTTGATTTGTATTTACAAGCATTAAAGTTAATGGGACAAGCAAAAACATATATAAAGCGATTCCCCGGCCGCTAAACCAGGCCGCCGTGCTTTGTGCTTCGGGGTTCACCAGTTGGAAAATGGCATAACACATCCAAAGGGCTGCCAAAAGCATAATATCTTTTTTTGCAGGTGACCAATCAATACCATCGTAAAAATGTTTTATAAAAATTGCAAGAAACGTTAATAAAAGCAACGCATCCATACCAAGCCCTACCTGCACACCGGTAACATAGCGGCCAATGCCCAGTAGAAGGTATCCTGCTACAATTGCAGAGTAAAGACCGATAACAGGAAAGCGAAACAGGATAAACAGATAAATAAAAATGACAGGTAACAGAATTAGGGCAAAAACTGCAATTATACCTGCCTTTGTAACCACAAATGCTAAACCAACCAATCCAAATAGAATTGAAATTAAAACCAAAGGTGATTTTACCCGATCGGATCCGGTAAAATCATTAAATGGATTGAGTTGGTTCTGGTTCATAAATTAACGCCAGGTTTTAATTATTTTAAATGGTTTCAATTTGGTTCAAAGTTCATTTTTCGTAAGAATATGAAACCTAAATATGTTTTTTACTTTTCTGTAGAATCAGCTTCTTTTTTTTGGCAAATCGCCTAAAACTGATTCTACAACTGAAAGTTCAACTCCGTTCAAAACAAAAAATCCTTTTTTTTGTGCTGCCCGTTCAAAAACACTATAAGCTAACTTATCCGCATCACTCCATGCCCGGTTGGCACGACAAATCATTAAATGTATGTCTGCTTCTAAAACCAGGGCAACTGGAAAAGGATAATAAACAATAGGGGGTATTTCAATAAAAACATATTCTGGTTCATTTTCGGTAGTTATATTGTTATTCTTTAGTAATGATTTATATCCGCTGGTTTGCAGATAAGTTTCGTCAATATTATAATAAAAAAAGCAGTTTTCAGGGAGCATCTTTTCAGGGGCTTCCAAAATTGGGTTTTTAAAATCTATCCGCACATCGGGATATCCTAATAAACGAGTTAATAAAATTAAGAAGTTCCTGTTTTTCTCTTTCTTTTTAATGGAACTCGGCAATGAAATATTTTTTTCAGATGTTTTTTGGCTTGAAAAATAATTAACTGAACCGGGGTTGTAACTTAAAGCAATGGCATTTATCCCTTGCTTGATTAGGTTTTGAACCAGGTTGGCCAATACAACAGTTTTACCATCATTACTTAATGTGCTAAAAATCATAATGATTTTTGGTTGAGGGTTTGTTTGTATTTTGGAATTATTTAATTCAATATTTTGAAGAATTTTATCAATTAATCTGTCGATAACAAAAGGAAAATTAATTTTCTTGGTTTTGAGGTACACTTTGGGAATAATTCCCGCACAAGCTAAATTTGTTTTTTTTGCAGCATTTTCAGGGTTTTTTAAAGTTTGGTCGAAAAATGCAAACCCAACAATAATTGCAAGCACCAGCACAAAACCCATAAATGCCGAAGCCATAATCATTACTTTTCTTTTGGTTGCCATTGGCGCAAGAGGATAAAAAGGCGGGTCAATTACTTTAATAATTGATGCAAGTTCATTGTCCTGCATCTTCAATTTTGCCAGGTTTAAGCCATACAATATCGATAAATATTCTCTTTCGGCAACCGAAATTTCCCGCTCGAGCCTTTTTACAGTTGCCCCGGCAGGTGCATAAATTGAATATTGGTCCTGAAATTCTTCAATCCGGGTGCCAAAAACATCAAGCCCGGCTTTCAGGTTTTCGGCTTCTACAACATTTGAAAGCCATTCATTCAATAAAGTGTTTAATGGCAACCCTTCCGTTGAGTTTTGGTAAGAATAAAGTTCGTTAACATCTGATTTTATTTCTTCCTGAAGTTGCTCTGATTCACGTTTGAGCTTTTCCAGATTCGTCGAAGCCTGGCTTTCATCCAGTTTAATAGATTCATCGAGGGCAATCTGATACGATAAACTACCTAATAAGTCTTTTTTGTCGATAATTTTTTGACTTTTTTGTTGAATCTGACCCTGTAACTGCAACTTTTCTTCAAGTCTTATTATTGCTGCTTGAATGCCTGCAAGTTTGATGCGCATATTATTATAGGCCACATCAAGATCTTCTTTTACCACTGCCACAGCTTTACTTTGTTCGTAATAATTTATAATCTTATTTAGTTTGTTAAATTCCAGCAGTTTGTCTTCGGCTATTTTCAGTCTGTTTGACGCCATTCTTGCCTGGTGTTCAAAATACTTTACCACTTCGTCAGAACGATCGCCTTTAATTTCTTTATAGTTTTTAATACAAACATGGTTCAAAACAAGTAATGTTTGCTGGCAAATTCCGGCATCGTCGGTTTCAAATTTTAACTGAACGAGATCACTGCTTGAAATTCTGCGCACCTGGATTTTAGAAAGTGACGAAAATGAATAATGGGCATTTGGATAATTCAACAGTTCGTAAACAAAATTTGTATCACTGCTTACCATTAAATCGGTGAGGTCTTTAACAGTTTGCTCAAATGCTTTCTCGCTTACTCCAGCAGGGCGACCACTATGAAATCCTCTTTGATCCTCGATTACAAACTTGTACTGCTCCTCTTCAACTAACGAATCTGCTACTATATCTAATTTTTCAATATTTTCGGTACTGTCAGGTTTTTGAATGGTTTCAAAATATTTATAAATATATTTTGGGGCAAGGTTTTTAATATGTGTGAGCGATTTATCTGAAATGAACTTTTTATCCGCCTTATTCATGTAAAGATGTTGCGCTAAAAGTCTGATTCCGACCTCGTTTTGTGTTTTTCTCGATTTGATAATATTTATCAGGTTATCATAAGCGGAATTCGTCATAAAATAATTAAACGATTTGTCCATTTCAACCCCTGAACTGGTTGCAATACCTGTAAATATAGTTGTTTCTGACGCGTAATTAAAATTCGGGTTTTTGGTTAAATAGATTACCAAAATAGCAAGTATAATAGGTGAAGCAAGAAGTAATACAATATTTTTAAATATAAGCCTTATAAAATCTAATAGATTCATTTTTCAATGGCATTAATGGGTAATTACCAAATTTAGTTTAAATCCAATTATTTCTTCAAGCATCATATAAGCAGTTAAAAACTCAACCCTGGCTGTTTCAAAATCACTTTCAGCATTTGTACTAATGCCAGTAATACGCGAGTATTCACTAATGTCAACAATGCCATTTTGAAATTCCTGTTCGGTCATTAAAGTATTTGTCTTTATTAATGCAAGATATTTAGCTTTAATTTTCAATAGATTGTGCTTTAGTATCAGCTCATTGTATCTTGTAATTACAAGTTGCCTTATTTCCTTTTTTTGTGCCTCGACCATACTTCTGGCTTGCTCAATTTCTGCTGTGGCCCAGCTTATCTGGTTTTTTCGGTTCAACAGGTCAATTAAGGGGAATTTAATAAAAGCTCCAACGCCATAATTAAACTGGTTTTCCTGAGTGGCAATATTATCAGGGTTTTGTCCTTCGGCAGTATTGGTTGAAAAAATATTAAATGTTCCATATCTGACATCTCCCTGGATTCCTAAATTTCGCATCCAATATGATTTATCTGCTTTGAGTTTGTTACGGTTTACAACAATTTGCAAATCCCTGAATTTAACCGACGGGTCATGAGCCAATGCAGAATCAATTAAGCTTTCAAGTGGTGGAAGTAATTTGCTAAGGTCATCGTTTATTTGCGCCAACTGAATTGGCTGCGAAAGGCTATTCCATGAATAAATAATTAACAAAATAAGCAGTTGTGAACTGGCGATTTTTACCATATTTATTCTTGATGCCATATTGAATTTAAGATTATACGTTTTCTTTCTGAAACACTGCCGGTATGGTTCGTAAAATAATCCAGATG
>CAYOBW010000331.1:0-7574 GCA_964402115.1 uncultured Victivallales bacterium | reverse complement strand
CATGACCTTATCAGGCAGCACTGGGAGCGGGGGCGTCTCGCCCCCGCAATGAGACAAACGGGGGCGGGACGCCCCCGCTCCCAGTTACCGGGTCGGCTGTGGCGGCGGATGAGATCCGTGCCACCGTTGACATCGCACCCGTGCCGTGCGTGCTGGACCTTCCAGTTTTCCAGCAGATGATCTGCGTGGCACCGCATGTACGCCCGCCTCGCACGCGGCTCCGCGGAGCGTCGCCCTCCCGGTGCGATTCCAGGCGGCCTGTATAACACCGCGAGGGAGGGCGAGTGTCCTCACGAGCCGCGCGACACAAGGGTGCGAGGCGCGTGAGCCACAGGGTTGCGCGCCGCGCAGTGCCAGGTGATTTGTGGCGAGCTGCATGACCTTATCAGGCAGCACTGGGAGCGGGGGCGTCTCGCCCCCGCAATGAGACGAACGGGGGACATCCGTGGGTCAACCCGTGAGACACGTACGACTAGACGGCCATGGTTGCCGGCCCCTCACCCCAACCCTCTCCCCGCCGGGGAGAGGGAGGATGCGATTAACGAATCACGATCTCCGAATGTCCAAGGTTGGGATCCGTGACGGCTCGCTTTCCTTTGACAGTCTGCACCCAACGATCTTTCTGCATCGCGACATAAGCATTCTATGGAGAACAACTTAAGAGAGAGGCGGGAGGGCGACTCCCTTTCTCGGGATCAAACAACTCGCGCCGAAATGTTAGTGGCATTGGGCGAGACGCCCCCGCTCCCAGTTACCGTGTCGGTGGATGAGATCCGTGCCACCGTTGACATCGCACCCGTGCCGAGTGCGCTGGACCTTCCAGTTTTCCAGTAGATAATCTGCCTGGCACTCTCCACGATCCCAGTTGCGTCTGTGGGTGGCGATGTGCCAGCATGGGCGACCGCGCGGAAACGGCAGGATCGGGGTTGCCGGCAGGCGCAGGCAGGGAGATACAACCGATGAGCATGCGGATCGAGCACGTGGGCTTTCAAGTCAAGGATCCGGCCGCGATGGCCGACTGGTACGCGCAACACCTGGGGTTCACGGTCCGGCGCGGCGCCGATATGCCCGCGCCGGTGCGCTTCATCGCCGATGCCGGCGGGCGGGTCATGCTCGAGATCTACCGCAATCCCTCCGTTCCCGTGCCGGATTACGCCGCTCAGGACCCGCTGACGTTTCACATTGCGTTCCTGTGCGATGACGTGCGGGGCACGACCGAGCGGCTCGTGCAGGCCGGCGCGTCGGTGATTTCAGCCCCAGCGGCGGGCGCCAACGGCGACGAGATTGCGACCCTGCGCGACCCCTGGGGCGTGCCGATCCAGTTCTGCCGCCGGCAGACGCCGATGGTTCCGGCCTGAGCATCCCGGTCGGCGTCAAGGTGTCACCCGTCATGGACGGGCGGAGCGGTTCCAGTCAAGTCTCGCTATTGCCTGGGCGTAATGATCCGCACCGGCCCGAACAGGCCGGATTTCATCAGTGGCGGGGTCTTGGTGTAATTGGGCCGTGTCTTGCCGCCGGGAACGCGGCCATAGGAGCTGTCCGACGTCGGGTCGGTCTGGATCCGATCAAGGTTGCTGCGCGTAAAGCGCTCCGACTCGGGCAGCAGCGAATCTCCGTTGAGCCGATTTGCCCAGAGGTTGGCAACGCGGATCTCCAGCTGATTCGCTCCAGCACGCACCGCACCGGAAACATCGATGCGGTAGGGCGGCAACCACACCAGCCCAAGGCGCTTACCGTTGAGCGTGACCTCGGCGATTTCCGCCAGGTCCCCAAGTTCGAGGAAGAGCTGTTTCTGTTTGTCCAATGATTCCGGCACCTCGAAGGTTTTTCGATAGGTGGCGATGCCCGAGAAGAACCGGATCCCTTCGTTGTCGGACTCCGTCCAGCTCTGCAATTTCGCGAAGGTTGTTGTTGGCGGCGCGCCCCAGCCTTTCGGGAACTCGACTTGCCAGGAGCTGTCGAGGGCCAGCGGTGCGGGAGTCTCCGCCGGCACGAAGGTGTCGCGGGCGACGGCATCCGGTGCGGCGTCGGCTTTCCGGAAGACGACGAATACCGAGCCCGCCGGTCCAAGCGTCACCGGCAGTTCGGTCTGGCCGCTGGCGAGACTCCTCCAACCGCGACAAGCACTGCGGCGTCCCGAATCAGGCCACCAGAACTCAGGCGCGAGTCCTCTGGCTTCCGCCGCCACCCGGAACCGGCAGGTCAGCGTCTGTGGAAGCATCGTCTTGTTGCTGATGAAGTAGAACTCATCCTCGGTGGTCTTCCGATGGATGAAGTCCAGCGGTCCCAGATCTTTCTCACTGCGTCCAACGATTTCGAAATCCCCGGCGACTCCAATTTTCCGCAGTGCAGCACTGCGGTCGCGGGCAATGACAAACCGCCCCTTAACGATCGGCCGGATCAGAACCGCTGACTCTTGCTGTTTGTCTGACGCTTCACCGTGTCCCCAAAGTGCCTTGACCTGCTGCTCCACTCTTGCGGTTTCTGTTTGCTGATCTTTCAAGCCGGGAGCGCGAGACGGCTTCTGGTGCCCGATTACGGTTGCCCCGTCCGCGACCAACTCATGAATCTTGGCGAGAACCTCGGCTGGGATCTGATCCTGCTCGGGCAGCACCAGCACCGCATAACTCATTCCGTCCGGCAGCTGGATCCGTCCCTCTTCCACCCGCATCCGCTTGAGGATTACCTCTGACGAACAGACGTCATAGTCGTGGCGCGGATCGAGTCCCTCCAATAATGGCTTCTCAGGCACATTGCACAACGGCGGGTAGAAGTTCGGCGCCTGATCGCCGTAAAAGTAACACACATCGGCCACAAACCAGCCTTGGCGCAGCATGTATGAGCACCGCGCCAAGTAGTCCATCAGGCCGCCTGCCATGGGCCACCAGGTGGCCGATGGATTGACATCGGTGCCGGCATGATAGGCCCAGCCCGGCAGCCCAGCCTCGGGCGGTGAACTGGCGAAGGTGTGAAACGAAAAGCAGTTCAATCCTTCGCACAGCGCCCGATCCGCAAGTCGCTTGTGATTCAGCGGCCCATCGACCCAGCGCCGCCAAGTCGTGAATGATTCCGCATCCACCAGACGTTTGTCATAGACATGCGCGGCGGAAGCGATCTCCTTGACCAGGAAGATTCCGCGATGCCTGTTCCAGAACTCGCCCCGTGGAATATCAACCGCCCCGAGTGCCTTAATCCCATCCACCGGATTGGAGTCCCAGATCGGTGGGCCGGGGCCACCCGACTCGGCGATGAGCTTCACGCCGTGGGGCGCGAGGAACTTCCGGCCAGTCACATAGTGCGAATCAATCAGCAGATCGCTGACGAACTTGCGCCAATCGTAAAGAAACTGCTGCCCGGCCGCGCCATCCTTCAGCTTCCATCCGGCGAGCACCGGCAGGAACCGGATCACCGGATAGCCGACACGCCGTTCAAACTCGGCGGCCATGTTCCCGTTCCAGGGCGTGAACCCGTCCAGTTCCATGCTGTCGAACTCAAGCGTCTTGAAACTCGTTCCCTCGAACGACTCGCGTCCCAGTTCCTTGAGAATGGTGGAGAGAATGTGCTGGAGATGAAACTCCGTGGCACGCGGATCAAAGAAATCGATCATCGGGCCGTCGGAGTTCGGACTTGGCACGATCAAGCGCTGTCCGTGATTCATGCAAACAAAACGGAGGATGTCCCAATCACCCGCAGGCACTTTCCATCGCACCTTGCCAGCGGGATCCATCATCTTCGTCAGGTCAATCACCTGGTTCACATCCGCGAGCGTTTTCGCCTTGTCATGAGGCACTGCCAACACCGCGACTTCGCGCAGATAGGCGGGCCGCCCCTGGGCATCCCGCGGGCAATGTTCCGGCAATGCGGGCAGTGGCAGTTCCTCCTGGAACTCCTTGGGACCGGTCACCGCGGTGCTTGTTTGAAAGAGCCCCTTGCCGGCGTGCTCCGGCGTGACCCAACTGCCGCCCGCATTCCATCCGCTTGAGGCAACAATGCCGAGCTCCAAGCCAAGGCGGTCCGCCTCGCGAATCGCATGGGCGATGAGCTGTGCGGACTCCGGTCCGAGGAACGCCGGACCGGCAGGTACCCGTCCATCGGGATCGGCGCAAGCGGCCACGTCCCAAATCTCGCCACCGCGCATGCCGCCCCTTTTCATCGCCTCCAAATCGCGGGTGATCTGCTCCTTGGTGATGGCCCCATTGAGCCAATCCCAAAACGAACCTGGCCGCGCATTGAGGGGCGGCTCGCTGAACGCAGCCGGTGATAGCCGGTCTGCAGCCCTGGCATGCGCCGCCACATTTCCGGCAGGCGGAGCGGCACTGACGATTTCACGGCCGTGCGAGAGGCTGCCCTGTAGGGCGGCGGCGGCAGCAAGCAGGAGGGAAGGAAGTCGCCATGCGATGGGTGAACATGAGGTGCGTTGATAGGATCTCATGATAATGGCGGCGTGTTTCTATTCGTGTAGCGTTTCTGGGAAATAGAGTGCGGCGTTGCGGGTGAAAAGGCAAGCAGAACCGCCGTGTGTGGGCGCACCCCCGCCGAGCGAACTGGACCTTCCAGTTACGCGGTAGACGCTTTGCCACCAATACGCCCGCCTCGCACGCGGCTCCGCGGAGCGTCGCCCTCCCGGTGCGATTCCAGGCGGCCTGTATAACACCGCGAGGGAGGGCGAGTGTCCTCACGAGCCGCGCGACACAAGGGTGCGAGGCGCGTGCGATGCAGCGGCAGGTGCTTTGTGGCGAGTTGCATGGTGCTATCAGTCAGCACGATGCGAGACAATCGCTGTTTCAGCCGTGGATGGCGCGGCCAGGACGCAGTCGCCACGGGAGGGATTGGTGCGGTCGGATAGTTTGCCTGGCACTCTCCACGGCCGTTTCGATCTCAGTTGCGCCCGTGGGTGGCGATGTGCCAGCATGGGCGACCGCGCGGAAACGGCAGGATCGGGGTTGCCGGCAGGCGCAGGCAGGGAGATACAACCGATGAGCATGCGGATCGAGCACGTGGGCTTTCAAGTCAAGGATCCGGCCGCGATGGCCGACTGGTACGCGCAACACCTGGGGTTCACGGTCCGGCGCGGCGCCGATATGCCCGCGCCGGTGCGCTTCATCGCCGATGCCGGCGGGCGGGTCATGCTCGAGATCTACCGCAATCCCTCCGTTCCCGTGCCGGATTACGCCGCTCAGGACCCGCTGACGTTTCACATTGCGTTCCTGTGCGATGACGTGCGGGGCACGACCGAGCGGCTCGTGCAGGCCGGCGCGTCGGTGATTTCCGGCCCCGCGGCGGGCGCCAACGGCGACGAGATTGCGACCTTGCGCGATCCCTGGGGCGTGCCGATCCAGTTCTGCCGGCGGCAGACGCCGATGGTTCCGGCCTGAGCATGCGGGCGAGCGTCGGGGTGTCCCCCGTCACGGACGGGCGGAGCGGTTCCAGGCGTCGAGGGGCTCCAGGGTGGGACCCTCCGGGGCGACCACGGAGCCGGGCACGCACCAGACCACGATGCGCAGGGGCGTGCCGGCGCGGGGCGTCGCGGTGACGGTCAGCAGCCGCGTACCCCGGTTCGCGTCTTCTTGGGCTGTGGGGGGACGCGTGGCGGTCTCCGCGAATGCCGCTCCCGGCGGTTCGAGCAGGTGCAGTGTCAGCGTGCGTCCGCCGCGCTCCAGGCGCGCGCGGGTCCCGTCCAGGCGGAGGCTTGCCTGCGTGACCATGCCCCAGCGCACCGGGTCCGTGGCGCCTTCCACTTCGTCCTGCAGCAGGAGCGTGCGGCGGTCGAGCAGTCGCACCCCGCGGCGGACGCGGGTGGCGCGCTTGCGGTAGGCGTCCGTCATGTCGAGCAGCCCCCAGGACTGCTCCGGCGTGAATCCCGCGCCGACAATCTGGCACGCGGCGTCGGGGGGCTGGGAGGCGCCGCCGATGGACAGCGTGTTGTGGCTGAGCGTGTTGTTGCGGAAGTAATCCCACCGCTGCCGGCCGAAGTATCCGGGCATGTTGTAGTTGTCGCCGCCGAGGTCGCACGCCCACCGCTGCCCGTCGGCGTCGAGCACGAACGTGCCGATGTCGAGATGCCCGTGGTTGGTGTTGTTGCGGCCCGCTTTGCACGCGACGAAGAGCGCGTCGGGACGATCCCAGGCCGCGCGCAGGCAGAGGATGTCGTGGTGGCCGCGCAGCACGGCGTCGAGGGGCAGGGCGCGGGTGGCCGGCGGGGGCGCGGGCTGGTACCAGGCGATTTCCAGCGGTTCGTACCGGTCGCGCGGCGGGTTGCGCCCGGCGAGCCGCCGCTGCAGAAAGGCGCGGTGCCAGCGCAGCGCGGCGGCCTGCCCGTACAGGGTCGCCAGCCGCAGAAACGCGGGCTCGGGCGCCGTGCCCTCATGGCCGTCGGCGTAATTGAACGCCTTGTCCGTGGGGCCCAGCACGTTCATGATGTACCAGGTGGTACGCTCGAGGCCGCGCGTGCGCGAGATGCCGTAGTCGCTCCCGAGGGCGGTTCGCAGCGCTTCCATGGTCAGCACGGTGTAGGTGGTGCCGTAGGTCCAGTAGCCCGGGCCCTCGGGGTAAACGCCTTCCGGCGCGTACACGCTGAGCCCGTTGGTGATGCTCGCGAGCGCGAAACGCAGGACCGGCTCGGCGACGGCCGGCTCGTCCTCCTGCAGGGCCAGCGCGCCAAGCAGCAGCCCGCCGTTGCAGACCTGGTTCCAGTTGTGATGGCAGGCCACCCACCAGTTGCCCTTCTCGTAGCAGCGCAAGCCCGGCTGCAAGCCCAGGTTGACGATGGCCTTGCGGATGGCGACGCGCTGGTCGGCGGACAGGGCTCCGTAGAGCCAGTCGTAGCCGAGGGCCAGGGCTGCCGTCATCTCCGCCGTGTCCAGGAAGTGCGCAGGGTTCCAGTCCTTGAACGCCGCCGCGTTGAGCATCTCCTGCGCCGCGCGCTCGGCGTAACGGCGGTTGCCGGTGAGGCGGCTGGCCATGGCGAGCACGAGCACGCGCTCGATGCAGTCGCGGCTGACGCCGAGCAGGCGCTTGCCGTCGGGGATGCGGTACTCAAGCGGCGCCGCGCGCAACAGGTCGTCGGCGTGCTTCCGGTTCAGGCGGATAAGCTCCTGCAAGAGCGGCTCGGAGGTCGCAAGCTGCGTCACGCGGCGCTGGTCATTGCTGGTGAAAAGCAGCCGGGGGTGGGGAGCGGGGCGGGGGAAAGCCACGGGCTCCGCCGCGGCGGTGTATGCGACCGCCAGCCAGATCCAGCAGGTTCTCACGTCCATGCGCAAAAGGCCTCCCGAACAGCTGCCGCCCGAACGCCGGGCGGTCTTCAACGCCCCCGCCCATAGCAGGAAAGTTCCGCGCACACAAGCGGGATGGGCGAAACCCTGTAACGCATCAGTGACGCAAGGGGACCACATGGAGCGTAACGGCCGGGGACGGCCGTCTCCATCGCGTGGGCAGGCGACGAGGCGTGGAGACGGCGGTCCCCGCCGTTAGCGCCCTCCCCCCACTGCGTCACTGCGGCGTTACGAAACCCCGTAACGCTCTCAGCGGCGCGCGGCGCCCAGCGTGCGGCGCAGGGCGACGTAGTCCACCTTCGC
>CAYOBW010000330.1:0-7609 GCA_964402115.1 uncultured Victivallales bacterium | reverse complement strand
CTCCCTGCCATATACAGGCAATTTTCTATTGACGCGTCCCCATCCAAAAGGGTATCACTCCCCGCAAATTGCGCCTGCATAAGGCCATACGGGAGTGTGCGGGACGCGCCGCGTTGTCTGAGGTAAAACAAGAAGGAGGCTGGGCGTAATGAAGATGAGAAGTGCACTACTGGTGGCAATGTGTGGGACCGCGCTGGCTGCGGGCAGAGCCTCGGCCCAGCAGCAGGAAGGCAAAGTGCTGGGGGCAGCCGTCGAAGTGGGCGCGACCGCCACGGACAACCGCGACTCCACACCCGACGGCAAGAGCAACACGGATATCTTCGCGCGTGCCCGCCTGTCGGCACTTTTGGATTGGCAGACTGCGGTCCTGAATCTGTACGTGGCGCCGGGCTTCCGGTACCGCACCGATCCGAGCTCGATCCAGAACGACACCGAGTTCCATATCACGGGCAACGCCGACTTCAAGGCGGCGCTGACGCCCACCACCGCGTTCCGCGCGGACGAGAACCTCGCCTATACCGACGATCCGCAGATTGATGCGGGTAACGTGATCACGCGGCGCGACAGCACCTTCATCGCGAATCGCGTCAGCGCCGGCATCCGGCAGGATCTTACACAGACGGCCAACGTCGACCTGTACGGCTGGAACCAGATCAAGCGGTATGACGAGGAAACCGTGGCGCGGATCTCGGACCAAGATCAGACCGGCGGCGAATTGACCGGTCGGCTCATGCTGAGCGATACGCTGGCCGGTACCGCCATGGTGGGCGCCGAGATGTATGACACCAAGGACTACTACAACCTGCAGCGCGGTTTCGACACCTACTATGGCGGCCTTGGCGCCGAGCAGGCCTTCACGCAGACCATCCTGGTCAACGGGATGGTGGGCGTCCAGCAGGCCACCTACGAGGATGACCAGATCGACGACATGACGTCGCCGATGGCACGCGTGGGCATCAAGGCGCAGGTGGCCCAGAACGCGTACCTGACCGGCCAGATCCGGCACCAGTTGGACAACGCTTACTCGTATCCGTTCGTGGCCACGAAGCACACCAGCGCATTTGCGAAGTTCGACCTGCAGGCCACGAAGATGCTGGGCTTCGGCCTGTTCGGCGAGTATCGCCTGGAAGACTACGACAGCGACATGGTCAGCCCCAGTGCGCCGGCGGAAGCCTTCCTGAAGGATCGCAGCGGGCAGGAAACCACCATCCTGGCGATGGCGTCGGCGAGTCTGAACCTGACGCAGACCACCAAGGTCACGCTGTCGCAGTTGTACGAGGATGTGGATTCGGACGTGCTCGTTTCGTTCACCCGCAACGCGACGACGCTCTCCCTGATCCAAGACTTCTGATTTGACCCGGGACCTCTGTTAACTCCTGTTCGTGACCGTCGTAAATGGGCACGAACAGGAGTTAACTGTTGATACGGCCCGCGAGGGAGCCCGAACAGGGCGGTGGGATTTCATGACCAACCAGCCGCAGCAGTCTGAACCCCAGCACTTTCTGGACTATTGGCGTGTCATCGCCTCCCGCAAAGAGGTTGTGATCGCCGTCTCCCTGCTCGTGGTCATCACGGGCATCCTCGTCACCTACTCGATGCCGAAGGTCTACAAGTCCTCGGCCGTCGTGCAGGTAAAAGAGGAATCGCCCGACATGAAGGTCTTCTCACCGGAGGTGGCCCGCTTCGACCCTCTCTTTCTCCGCACGCAGTTCCAGATCATTCAGTCCGTCCCCGTGATTGAAGACGTTGTGCGCACGCTCAACCTGGCGGAAAAGTTCGCCGTGGCATACGGCTACCAGGGACGGTACTCACCCGAGGAATCTTTTCGCCACGCCGTGAGCCTCCTTGGCAAGCGGATCAAGGTCCAGCAGTATCGCGACACGAACCTGATCGAAATCGAGGTTTACCTTTCCGAGCCGAAGGACGTGGCCCCGGCGATGGCCGCCGAGATCGCCAACATGGTGGCCGAGGTGTTCCGCGACCAGAACCTGCGGCGGAGCCGCACGGTCACCGAGCGTGCGCTGAAAGTCCTGCGCAGTTCCCTCGAGGAACAGAAGAAGCGCATGAAGGACGCCGAGGACAAGGTCACGGACGTACGCGAGAAGCACGGCATCGTCGAAGTCAACCAGTACCTGCCGTCGGGCGTGGGCGGCACGCTCGAGAAGGAGACCGTGCGCATGCTGGAAGCCCAGCGCGTGCGCGTCTGCCTCGAACTGGAGCAGAAGAAGGCCCGGCGCGAGAAGGTGAACTCGCTCAGCGCCGAAAACCTGCTCGCCGCCGCCCCCTGGCTGGCCGGCGATCCCGCCATGGCCGAACTGGTGCGCAGCAAGACCGAGGCCGAGATCCGGCTGAAGGAACTGCTGCGCGCATCCCTCGGGGCCAATCACCCCGACGTGCAGAAGGCGCAGGGCATCATTGACGGCTTTCAGAAGAAGATCGACGAGGCGCTGGTGGGACTGCGGACTGGGCTCGACGCCGATTACGAGGCTGCCCAGGCCATGTACAAAGCCGTCGAGGACATGCTCCTGCAGGCCAAGGTGGACGTCATGGACGAGACCGGCAAGGGCGTGCGCGAGATGGAGGAAGCCCTCGCCGAACTCGAACACGCTCGCAAGATCCACGACGCCCTGGAAATGCGCGTGTTGCAGGAGGATATCGAGCAGCGCATCCCGCGCACGGCAGTGGATTTGATTCAGCCCGCCCAATCGGCGGACCCGAGCAATCCCGTCAGCCCGGACTTCCTCCTGAACATCATTCTCAGTATCGTGGTCGGCGTCGGCTGCGGCGTGGGGCTCGCGTACTTCATCGAGTACCTCGACACCTCGGTCAAGACCATTGAAGACATCGAGCGCTACCTGAGCCTGACCGTCATGGGCGTCATCCCCCAGAAGGTGAAGCCGTTGCACCAGGAGGACGCCGAGCAGGCCCACGCCGAGGCGTACCGCGTGCTGCGCACGAACCTGCAATCGTCCAACAAGATCCGCAAGGGTTCGGCGCTCTGCATCACCAGCGGTTCGGTGGGCGAGGGCAAGTCGCTGACGATCTTCAACCTCGCCTATACCTGCGCGACGCTGGGCGATCGCGTGCTGCTGGTGGACTCGGATCTGCATCGTCCGCGCCAACACAAGATCCTCGGCGTGTCCAACCGCAGCGGGCTGGCGAACGTGCTCGTTGGCGATACGACGGTCGACGAGGCCTTGATCCACACGCCCCACACGAATCTCGATTTCCTGCCCAGCGGCAAGCTGTCGAGCGGCGTGCATGGGTTGCTGGACACCGAGCGGATGCGCGATCTCATTCGCGAGCTGAAAGGCCGATACGATTTCGTGTTCTTCGACGCGCCTCCCATCGTGGGCGTCAGCGATGCATCGCTGCTGGCGCGGGAAATGGACGGCGTTCTGCTCGTGATCCAGCACCGCAAGTATCCGCGAGCCCTTTCCGGGCGCGCCAAGGCGATGTTGGACAACATCGGGGCGAATCTCATGGGCGTGGTGTTGAACAACATCAACATCGCGCGCGACTACTCATCGTACTATTACCAGCAGCACTACTATGCGTATCCGCGTCGCGAGCGGAACAAGGAAACGGCGAAACCCGCGAAACCCGCGAAAACAGCTTGAGCGCAACATCATGAGGAACACGGACAGATTCCGGGAATACCGCTTGCGCCTGATTGCCGGCGGCCTCTTGGCCCTGGTGTGGGCGAGCGGTTGTTCGTCCGTACCCTCCAAGACGCAGCGCCAGGAACGCTACCGGCCCCAGCCCCCGGCCGCGCGGCCCCTGGCGGCCCGCCCGGCGGCCCCCGTGCCCGTGCCTGTTGCCGTGAAACCTGCTGCGCCGGCGCCGGCCATACGACCGGCCGCCCAGCCTGCTCCCGCACTTGTGCTGCCCACTGCCGAACCGCCGGCCGCCCCGGCTCCGACTCCGTTGCCGGCCGGCACCAACCGGGAGCCGCACAAGATCACGCTGAAGGTCGGGGACCGCGTGCAGATCTCGGTGCGCGGCGTGGTGGACGCCCAGGATTACAAGGTCAACATCGGCGATCGCGGGATGGTGAACCTGCTGCACATCGACGACGTGAAGATCGTCGGCATGACGACCTCCGAGGCGGAAAAGGAAATCCAGCGTCGCTACATCGAGGGGCAGTTCTACTCCAAGGTCACGGTCAACGTCGTTGCCGAGTTGGAAGAGGTGTACGTGGCCGGCCTGGTGATCCGGCCGGGGACGTTCCCGCTGACGGCCGGCATGACGCTGCGCCAAGCCGTGACGGCTGCCGGTGGGTTCCAGCCGTTCGGCAACCGCAACAAGGTGTATCTCAGGCGGGGGCTGCAGATCAGCGAACATGACTTCGACCGCATTGACGAGCGCAAGGAGCCCGACCCGCTGCTCGAAGCGCGCGACATGGTCGAAATCCGAGCCAAGGGCGCGCTGCCGTGGAGCAACTAGCACATACGAGGATGCATGCGTTGCGACGGGCCTTGACCGGCAGCTTCGGCCTCTGCGCCGTTGCGGGGGTGCTTTGCGCGGCCGATATCGCCCCTTCCGAACAGGCGCGTCAACACGCTGAAGCCGCCCTCCAGTCTGCCCGCGCCGCTGACGTGGCTCGCGAAACGACTCTGCGTGCGCTGGAGAACGCCCTGGCTTTGCGCGAAGATCACGGCCGCAAGCTGCTGGCTGCCCTGCGGGATGGTCGACGCGAAGTCATCCGGGGAGCCCGTACGGCCCTTGAGCGCGTGTACGAGGATTCTTCCGAAGCGCTGGAACAGGCCGAGGAGATTCTTGAACAAGTGGAACTGGCCTCGGCCTCCAGCACCGCGGCCGCCCTGGCCGCCCAGCACGTGGCCGATGCGCGGACTGATCGCCAGGCGCGGTCGGCCATGAAGGAGCTTGAGCAGGCTGCCGCGGCCGGGCGCAAGGCTTCTGCCTCCGCCGTCAAGGCGGCGGAGAGTCTCAAGAAACAGTGGCTGCTGCCCGATGTGGGCGGCGCGGCGGCAAAGCCGGCGACCGGCCAGCCCCAGTAGCCGCGGGCCTGACTAGTACAATCGCACCCGGCTGCGGGGGCCGTGAGCCGCGGCGGAACGGTTGGCCAAAGGGATGCCAGACACCACGCAACACGCCAGACGCCCCGCGCGCTCCGTCCTGCCGGCGTTGGCCGCCGGCCTCTTGCTGAGCGGGCTCGGCGGGCTCGGGCTTGCGCACAGCCTGCGCGCGGCGCGCGCGCAGGCCGACTACTACAAAGCCCGCTGGGGCGCGTTCAAGGATGAGGCCGAGGATATCGTCTACCTCTGCGAGGACGCTCACGCGCTTTACCCGTTCAACTACCTGTTCGTCATCCACGCCGCCGAGAAGGCGTACTACACCGCCGGCGCCACGCCCGACCCGCGGCGCCGCGCCTGGCTCCTTGAGCAGGCGGACACGTGGTGCACGCGCGGCCTGCGGCTGAATCCGTACAAGAGCCAGCTGCGCCGGCTGCACACCCGGCTGCAGGCGCGCACCTCCCCCGCAGCCGCGGCCGCCTACTGGAGCGCGTTCGTGGACTGGCAATACTGGGTGCCCTACAACCACGCCGTGCTCGTCGAACTGTACGCCGCGGCGGGCGATCTGGAGCGCGCCGAGGCGGTCCTGCAGGTGATCGAGGGGCGTGCCCACTATGCGGACGGTCTGCGCGCGATCCGTGAGGCGTGGGAGCGCAGCGAGGGGTTGCGCCCGCCCGGCAATCCGCTGGCTGGACCCTGACCGCCTATGGGCCTGCCGCCGCGAACACGTCGCGGCAGGCGGCGTGCACGGCGTCCACCGTGATCCGCTCCATGCAGGCGATCGTCCGGCACGGCTTGCTGTACCCGAAGATGAAGCACGGGGCGCACGGGAGCTTGTGGCGCACGACGGCGTGCCTCGCCGCGATCAGCCCCCACTTTCGCGGTTCCGATGGGCCGAACAGCACCACGGACGGCGTACCCAGCGCGGCGGCGAGGTGCGCCAGGCCGGAGTCGGGCCCCACGAAAAGCCGCGCGCGCTGGATGACAGCCGCGGTCTCCATCAGCGTCAGCCGTCCCACCAGGTCCACGACGCCCCCACCCGCGCCGCGGAGGTTGGCGAGCAGCGCGTTGCGCATCACGAGATCGTCCCGTCCCCCGACCAGCACCAAATCCACCCCGGGGTTATCCCGCAGCCGCTGGCCCAGCGCGGCGAAACGCTCGGGCGGCCAGAGTTTGTAAGGCGTGCTGCAGCCGGCGTGCAGCACCGCGACCCCCCTGCGCCCCTCCCCGCTTGAGGGCCAGGCCCCTGCTGCCGCGGGTGGCAGCGGCAGGTTGGCGCCAGCCAGGCAGCCTGCAAAAGGCGCTGGGCCGGGATCCCCGCCCAGCGGCGCCAGGAGCTGGGCGAATTGCTCGTCTTCGCGCGCTGCGGGCGCGTAGTCGATCAGGTGCGTGTAGAGTGCATTGCGCCGCGGGTTGATGTTGAAGCCGATGCGTACCCGCGCGCCGGACAGCAGCGCGAAAACGGCCGAGAAGTTGTGAAACTGCTCCGTGTCCACGGCCAGGTCGTAATGGCCGCGCAGCAGGCCGCGGAGAAGCGCGAACGGCTGCGTGTCGTAGGGCAGGCAGCCGACGTTCAGGCCGGCGAGCTGCACGACGTCCAGGTTGCGCCGCTCGCACACCAGGTCGAGCCGGGCATCCGGGTAGCGGGCCTGCAGCGCACGCAACACGGGCAGCAGCAGCAGCATGTCGCCCAGGCCGCCCGGGCGCACGACCAGTATGCGCCGGACCGGGCCGACCGTGTCGTCCGTGTACGGAATGCCGCGGCGGGCCCGGTAGTTCAGCGCGCCGAGGAGGCGGCACAGCGTGGCGCCCACGGTAGCGTCCACGTGCTTGAGTATCGCCATGCGCGCCATGCCCATCTTGCGATTCGCCTCCCCGCGACACCTCCCCCGCGAGGTTCAGCGTCGCCTGCGCCGGCTATACGACCATCTTCCCGCCGCCGGGTCAAGGTTGCAGTGGTTTGCGCCTGCGCAGCCGTGCGGGCGCTACTTCGGCTCCTTCTTGACGGCGTTGTGGACGGCTTCGATCAGCTCGATGACCTCCACAACGGCGCTCTTCTGCTCAGGCGTTTCTTGGGGCGTGGCGGCGGGCGGAGCTTTCGCGGGCGTGGCTGCCGCGGGCGGGGACGTGAGGCGCGCCACAGCCGCGGCCGCACCCTGGTATCCGGCTTGCGCCGCTTTCTGGTACCAGGCGAGAGCCTGCGCGGCATCGGCTGGTACGCCCCGGCCGGTTTCAAGGAGAACCCCGAGGTTGTACATGCCGTACATGTTGCCGGCCTCGGCGGCCTTGCGATACCACTGCGCCGCCAGCGCCAGGTCGGGCGCGATGCCCTGCCCACTCTGGTAGCAGCGACCAACATTATTCATGGCTTTCGCGTACCCGTTGGCAGCCGACCGACTGTACCACTGAAAGGCCGCGGGCAGATCGGCGGCCACGCCCCCGCCCGACGTATAGGCATTGCCCACATTGCACTGCGCGACAACGTGGTTCTGCTCCGCGGCCTTGAGATACCAGGCAAAGGCTTCAGCCAAATCAACCGGCGTGCCTTCGCCTGTCTCGCTGCAGAACCCCAG
>CAYOBW010000329.1:5616-7628 GCA_964402115.1 uncultured Victivallales bacterium | reverse complement strand
CGGCTGGGGGGCTTCCGCTCGGCGGCTCAAGCCGTCACCAAACGGTCGTCGTGCATCGCACCTAAGAATATTGTGTCGAATGACAGGGGAGAAATGGAAACGGGCTACGTCCGTTTCTCGGCCGAACGGCTTTCGGTCGCACGGGATCCAGCACACCCCGGCACCGCAGGCTTGCCAGTCTGCGGTAGCCGGGGCATGTCAGCAAGCACGCCTCAGGCGTAAACCGGCCCGAGGTACGCGCAGGTGCGGAAGTCGTCCCCGCCGAAGCGATCCCACAGTGTCGGCCGGAAGATATCCGCCGCCGGCACGTTGTGCATGTCCGTCGGGATGCGCAGCATGGCGTTCACCGTCAGCATGTCGGCGCCGAGCAGCCCGAACGAGTTGGCGTCGTGGTTCGGCCCGATGCGGGACATGTACTCGAACGACGTCATGCCGCGCGGGGTCCAGTAGGACTCCGGCCAGGTGCGGTCCGTGACGCGGCTGATGTGGTCGGCAACCTTCTTCGGCAGCTCGACCGTTTCGCCCTCGACCACCGAGCAGGTGAGCTGCTCGCCGATGGCGTTGTAGCGATAGGCCGTCATCGGGATGCCGCCCGGCGTGCGGTAGTGGCTCGACAGGCCGTCGCCGGGGAAGTACTCGAGGTTGGCCGCGATGTACGTGGTGTTGGCGATGGCCTGCGCGATGAGCTTCTGCTGCGCCTTGGGGTCGGCCAGCAGGGCCGCGTGGATGCCCTGGGCCCCAAGCTTGCCGCCGCCCTTGACCATCTTGAAGACGTCGAGTGCGTAGTCCAGCGCGCCCGCGCCCGAATTGCGCTTGTCGATGATGCCGCGCGGAATCAGCTTCGCGACGTCAATGCCCGTGGCCTTCTTGACGCTCGCCGGCGTCCAGTTCGTGCGGATGTCGGCGAAGAGCTGCGGCATCCCGGAGAGCAGGTTCGCGATCAGCATGCCGATGGCGTTCTTCGAGTCGTTCTCCGTCGCCACGATGAAGGGCGCGCGGTAGCCGTTCCAGTCGAACGAGCTGCACAGCACGGATTCGGTCAGGTCGTAGTTGGGGTAGAGGTCCGTCCACTGCCGCTGGCCCTGGGTGCCGGCCGCGATGGCGTTCGTGCCCTGCGCAAACTCCACATCGGCCTTGAACCCGCACTTGCGGCCGTACGCCGCGTCCGCCAGTTTCGGGTTGCCGATCATCAGGTCGCGCACGATGAGGGTCATCTTGCAGCAGTCGCGCAGCAGGTCGTCGTTGGCGCCGGGCCGCTGCCCCGCGCCGAAGTCGATGGCGAAGCGGCGCATGAACGCCACCGCGCGCTCCAGTTCCTCGGCGTCGTAGAGGCCCCTGTCCATGCGGCCCTTCACGCCGACCATGTCGTAGGAGACCGTGCCCATGCCCAGGTACTGGAGCATGAGGTTGCGGCGGACGTCGGAGCCGATGATGCCCATCGAGACGCTGCCGACCGAGAGGTAGTTCTTGCCACGCATCTCTGCGACGGCGGCCGCGGCGCGCGCGAAGCGGATGAGGCGCTCGGACACGTAGGCGTTCATCGGGCCGTTTTCGTCCTCGAGGTCAGGGCTGTAGATCGAGAAAATGGGGCGCTTCTTCTCGTCCATCGCCGCCGTGAAGGCCTTCAGCCAGACGGCGCCGGGGCGGTCGGTCTGGTTCAGACCGTACGCGGCCTGCTGCCACTCGGAGCTGCCGATGCCCATCATGGCGCCCATCAGCTCGTCCGAGTAGGCCCAGCTCCGGCTGACCCAGATGTTGGCGCTGACACCCTGCGTGGCGTAGTAGGCTTGGGCGAGCGCGGCCGTGCGCGGGCCGTAAACGATTTCCGGGGCGGCGACGACGCGCACCGGGGTTCCGTCGGGCAGCCGGACGTTCTCCATGATCAGCTTCGTGACGCGCTCCACCATGAGCCAGGTGCCGGCCACGTTGGACTCGTAGGCGCCTGTCCGCCCGTCCGCCACCGGCGTGATGGCGATGGTCGGTATCTGGCCGACGAGAGCACGCGGCGTGAC
>CAYOBW010000329.1:0-5516 GCA_964402115.1 uncultured Victivallales bacterium | reverse complement strand
CCGGCAGCAGTGCCTGCCGCCACGTGTCGTGCGTGTCCGACCCGCGCGTTGCCGCTCACCACCCGTCGACGGCGGCGGCGCCCTTGCCGGTCACGCTGGCACGGCCTTCGCGCGTGAGCACCTTGCCGGTGGCGTCGAGCACGATCAGCGCGGGGATGCCCTGCACGCCGTGCTGCTGCGACAGCTGGGTCCGCGCGGCGCTGTCGAAAGGCACGGCCGCCCAGGGCATCTTGAGCTCCTGCATGTAGGCGCTCATGGCCGCGGCGTCGCGGTCGCCGCTGACCAGCACGACGGCGATTGCCTTGTTCGCCGCCGCCCATTCGTTGGCAGTCTTCACGAGCACGGGCGAGAATTGACGGCAGGGCGGGCACCAGTGAGCCGAGAAGTAGAGGGCGATCTGCTTGCCGGCCAGCGTGGACGTAGCCACCTTCGTGCCGTCCGCCAGCACCAGCTCCGGGCCGAGCGCCGTCTCCAGCCACGTCGGCGGGATGGCCACGGCGCCGGCGGCCGGCGCGGCGGCCACGGCCGGCGTGGCGGCCGCGGGTGCGGCCTGGTCGGCGGAATGGGAAGGTCCGCAACCCAGGGTCAGGCCCAGGCTGCATAGTATCGAAACGGTTGTTGTGCGTGTCATGTCGATCTCCT
Source organism: uncultured Victivallales bacterium (assembly GCA_964402115.1). Taxonomy (GTDB): domain Bacteria; phylum Verrucomicrobiota; class Kiritimatiellia; order UBA8416; family CAYOBW01; genus CAYOBW01. Next base: position 4,874 of record CAYOBW010000329.1, on the reverse strand, counting down.
GTTTTGCTGGTCGGCAGTCAAATGCCACCGATTGGGTGCGATTAAGGCAGGTTGCGGGGCTGCTGGCAAGGAGAATTCGCTTTTTCCTGGCGCGCTTTGCCCGTAGAGTACCTCCCCGCGGATGAGCCCGGCGTTCGGTGCGTGGCCGGCGGGGTGTGCTCCGCGTAGGAGGAGGGGAAGGCCATGTTGCGCTACGTGCTTGTGTTCGTCATCGGTCTTGCGGTTGTGCCGGCGGGGGCGCCCGCCCAGGAGGCGCCGACCGGCAAGGAGTGGGAGAACCACGAGCTGGTCGGGCTGAACCGGGAGCGGCCCCACGCCACGCTGATGCCCTGCGCCGACGCCGCGCAGGCCCTGCGGACCCCGCGCAAGGAGTCCCCGTACTGTCGCTTACTGAACGGCGATTGGGCCTTCCGCTGGGCGCCGAACCCCGAGGGGCGCCCGACGGGCTTCCAGGCGCCAGGCTATGACGTCAGCGGCTGGAAGACGATCGACGTTCCCTCGAACTGGGAAATGCGTGGCTACGGGACGCCCATCTACACCAACATCCGCTATCCGTTCGCCGTCCAGTGGCCGCGCGTGACCGCGGAGCCGCCCCGCCACTTCACGGCCTACGACGAGCGCAACCCCGTGGGCGCCTATCGTCGTAATTTCAGCGTGCCCGGGGATTGGGCCGGACGGCCGGTCTACCTCTGCTTCGACGGGGTGAGCTCGTTCTTCTACCTCTGGATCAACGGGCGCTACGTGGGCTTCAGCAAGGACAGCCGCACCCCCGCGGAGTTCAACGTCACGCCGTACCTCCAGGCCGGCGCCAACACGCTCGCGGTCGAAGTGTATCGCTGGTGCGACGGCAGCTACCTCGAGGACCAGGATTTCTGGCGCCTGAGCGGGATCTTTCGCGATGTCTACCTCTGGGCCCCGCCCGCCGTGCACATGCGCGACTTCGAGGTGCAGACCCTGCTCGACGACGCCTGCCGTGACGCGCGCCTGGTGGTCCAGGGCGAGCTGCAGCGCGCGCCGGGCGCCCCGGCGGGCGCCGTGAAGGTGCTGGCCCGGCTGCTCGACGATCGCGGCGCGGCGGTTGGCGAGGTGGCCGGCGCGCCGCAGGCGCCTGCCGGCGCGGAAACGTTCCGGCTGGAGCTGCCGGTCACGGCGCCGCGGCTCTGGTCGGCCGAACAGCCGAACCGCTACACGCTGGTGCTGACCCTGCAGGATGCCGCGGGCGCGACGCTGGAGGCCCTGGCGGAGCGGATCGGCTTCCGGCGCGTCGAGCTCAAGGACGGGAACCTGCTCGTCAACGGCAAGCGGATCATGGTCAAGGGCGTCAACCGCCACGAGCACGATCCCGAGCAGGGGCAGCACGTCTCGCGCGAGGGCATGCTGAACGACATCCGTCTGATGAAGCAGGGCAATATCAACACCGTGCGCACCGCCCACTACCCGAACGTGCCGGAGTGGTACGACCTCTGCGACGAGTACGGGCTGTACGTGATCGACGAAGCCAACGTGGAGTCGCACGGCATGGGGTACGGCAAGGAGTCGCTTGCGCACGTGCCGTCGTGGGCGGCCGCCCACCTGGACCGCACGATCCGCATGGTCGAGCGGGACAAGAACCACCCCTGCATCATCGTCTGGTCCCTCGGCAACGAGGCCGGCAACGGCGTCAATTTCGAGAAGACCTACGACTGGATCAAGCAGCGCGACGCCAGCCGCCCCGTGCAGTACGAGCGCGCCGGGCACGCGCGGAACACCGACATCTTCTGCCCGATGTACATGTCCATCGGCGAGATGCTGTCCTACGCCTCCAAGCCGCAGACGCGGCCGCTGATCCAGTGCGAGTACATGCACGCCATGGGCAACAGCGAGGGCAACTTCGCCGATTACTGGGACGCGTTCAACAAAACGCCGTACCTCCAGGGCGGTTGTATCTGGGACTGGGTCAACCAGGGCATCCGCCGGCCGGTGCCCCAGACGTACGCGGTCGCGGACCGTTCGCCGGGTAAGCTGACCGGCAAGGTGCGCGGGCGGCGCGTCGAGGGGCAGGGCGTGCAGGGCACGGTGGAGTTCCCGGACGCGCCGGCCCTGAACCTGACCACGGCGCTGACGATCGAGGCGGTCATCCAGGGGCGCTGCGAGGGCGCGTTCGCGCCGATCGTGTCGAAGGGCGACCACCAGTACGAACTGCGGCTCGACAACAAGGGGCTCGTGTTCGTGCTCTGGACGGGCGCGTGGAGTGACCTTTCGGCTGGCGTGGCTGCCGGCTTTGCGGACAAGCCGGTCGGCGTGGCGGCGACCTTCGACGGGCAGGCTATGCGGCTGTTCGTGAACGGGCAGCAGGTAGCCGAAAAGCCGCTGGCGACGCCGCTGCAGCCGAGCGCTTTTCCGGTCAACATCGGCCGGAACTCCGAAGAGCGCGACCGCGTGAGCTCGCTGGTGGTGCAGACCGTGCGGATCTGGAACCGCGCGCTGCCGCCGGCCGCGCTGGCGCAGGCTGCCCGCGAGCGCGACGGCCTCGTCCTCGACGTGGACCTGCGGGAGCTGCGGCAGGAGCCGCGATCGGCCGGCGCGCCGGAGTGGTACTGGGCCTACGGCGGCGACTTCGGCGATCAGCCGAACGATGACAACTTCTGCTGCAACGGGCTCATCCAGGCCGACCGCACGCCGCAGCCGCACTACTGGGAAGTCAAGAAGTGCTACCAGAACGTCGCCGTGACGCCTGTGGCCCCCGCCGAAGGGCGTGTGCGGATCGAGAACCGTTACTGCTTCACCGCGCTCGACGCGTTCGAGGCGACCTGGAAGCTCGAGGAGAATGGCATCGGCCTCCAGCAGGGGACCCTCGGGCGGCTCGCGATTGCGCCCGGCGCCGCGCAGGACGTGACGGTTCCGCTGAAGGTCGTGCGGCCCAAGCCCGGCGCGGAGTACTTCCTCACGCTCACCTTTGCGCTGCCCGCGGGGACGCCGTGGGCGCCGCAGGGGCACGTCGTGGCGTGGGAGCAGGTGCCCGTCCCGCTGACCGTGCCGCCCGCGGTCGCGCCGGCCGTGGACACGCTGCCTGCGCTCAAGGTGACCGAGGACGCGGCGGGATGGCGTTTCACGGCGCGTGACGTGGTGGTGCGCATCGGCAAGGCCAGCGGCGCGCTCGAGGGGTGGTCGGTCAAGGGGCGCGAGCTGTTGGCCGGGCCGCTGACGCCGAACTACTGGCGGGCGCCGACCGACAACGACCGCGGCAACGGCTTCGGCGGGCGGCACGGCGTGTGGCGCGCGGCGGGCGCGCAGCGGAAGGTGACGCAGGCCACGCTGGCGGACGCGAATCCGCGCGCCGCGCGCGTGACGGTGGCGTATACGCTGCCCGCGGGCGAGAGCCGCGGGGAGATCGCGTACACCGTGTACGGCGACGGCCGCATCGCCATCGAGCACGCGCTCCTGCCCGCCGGCAAGCTGCCGGATGTGCCCCGCGTCGGCCTGCAACTGGAGGTTGTTGCCGATCTCGCGCAGGCGCGCTGGTTCGGGCGCGGGCCGCACGAGAACTACTGGGACCGCAAGAGCGGCGCCGCGGTGGGGCTGTACGAGGCGCCCGCCGATAGTCTCTGGTACGGATACACCGAGCCGAGCGAGACCGGCCAGCGCACGGACGTGCGGTGGGTGAGCTTCACCGACAAGCGGGGCTTGGGCTTCCGGGCCGTGGGCGAGCCCGTGCTGGAGTTCAGCGCCTGGCCGTTCAAACAGGCCGAACTCGAGTCGCGCAAGCACCCGTACGAGATCCAGCCCTCGGGCGCGCTGACCGTCAACCTCGACTTCCGCCAGATGGGCGTGGGCGGCGACGACAGCTGGGGCGCACAGGTGCACAGCCAGTACCGCCTGCCCGCCAACCGCGAGTACCGCCACAGGCTCGTGCTGGAGCCGGTGCTGTGAGCATTGGCCGTGTGAGCATTGGCCGTTGACTCCTTCAGATGTTTCCTGTACAGACTAGGCTGACTAGTTGAAAGGAGTTGCCATGGCAAGTTGGGCATTGCAGGATGCGAAGGGACGTTTCAGCGAGGTGGTCGAGCGAGCGTGCCGTCAGGGGCCGCAAACCGTGACGCGTCGTGGGCGGCCCATGGTGGTGGTCGTGGCTGTCGAGCAGTTCCGTCAGTTGACGCGTCGTGAAGAGGGGCAGGGCCTCGTGAGTTTCTTCGGCAAGTCCCCTTTGGCTGACCTCGATCCGCGGTGGCTGGTGCGCAGCCGGGATGCCGGGCGAGAGGTCCCGTTGTGAAGTACATTCTGGATACCTGCGTCATTTCGGAACTGGCGCAACTGCAACCAGCACCCGCCGTCGCGGAGTGGGTGGAGGCGCAACAGGAGGAGCACCTCTTCCTGAGCGTGCTCACGCTGGGCGAACTTCGCAAGGGGATCGCACGGTTGCCGAACAGTCGCAAGCGTTTGCGGCTCGAGAACTGGCTGGATCACGATCTCAAACTGCGCTTCGCGGGTCGCTGGCTGCTGCTCGACGAGGAAGTTGCCGAACGCTGGGGCATGATCACCGCGGCGACTGAGCGTCAGGGGCTTGTCGTGCCCGTGCTGGACGGGTTGATTGCCGCCACCGCGCTGGTGCATGGCATGGTCGTTGTCACTCGCAATACGCGCGATATGGCTGCAACTGGCGTGCTCCTGTTGAATCCGTGGGAACTGGCGTGAACGTTGCAGCATGGCAGCAGCTGCACGGTGTGGTCTACCGGCGGAGGACCGCCGGCTCCAGGGCGATCCCTTGTCGGTGGAGAATGGCGGCATGCGGGACCGCAGGCTGGAGACGGCGGCCCCCGCCGTTATGCCGTACGCACAGGCATCCCGCCGGCACGTATCACGGCCGGCCCGGGAGGACCGGCCTACGTGGGACGGCG
>CAYOBW010000328.1:0-7648 GCA_964402115.1 uncultured Victivallales bacterium | reverse complement strand
CAATCTGGCGGAGAGGGGGGGATTCGAACCCCCGGTACCAGTTAACCCAGTACGGCGGTTTAGCAAACCGCTGCCTTCAGCCACTCAGCCACCTCTCCAGATCGGTCTGTCCGTGCGGCGCGGGCCAGCGTCAGCCGGACAAGCAGAAAAATGTGTGCAGAATCTACACAACCGCCCCCCAGCCCTGCAAGCCGTATCTGCGGAGCTTTTCGCATGACACCACCCGGTTGCTGTCCTACACTCAACAGCGCTTACGGGCAGACCGGGTGCGTGGCGAGGCGGACGGTCGTCTGCGGACGGGAGAGTGCGAGGAGTGAGTAACGACGTTTCCAAGGCGCGGCTGCGGCGCGCCCGTTCCTGGCTGCGGCGCGTGGATTCCACCCACGACGACCCCACGGTGCGGCGCAACCGGATCCTCGCCGTGCTCATGGCCCTGCTCCTGTGGGCCCTGACGCTGTACCTGGGCGGTCCCGAACCCCTGCTGGCCGAGGTTGCCAGGCCCAGCGACCTCCTGCCGTTTCTCGGCCAGAGCGTCAGCCTGCTGGTCAGCCTCTTCGCCATCGGCCTCTACCTCTCCGTGCTCCGCCCCGCCCTGCTGACCACACCGCGGCGGGTCCTGCTCCTCGCCACGGTGGCGCTGCTGTCCACCGCCCTCGCCCGCATCACCATCTACGGGCTCCAGACCAGCCAGACCCTGCCGGCCGAATCCGTGGGCTTCCTGCTGCCCCTGCCCCTCGCGCCCCTGCTCGTGACGATCCTGCTCGACGGCGCCGCCGGCATCGCCGTCGGCCTCTGGACCAGCCTCGTGATGTACGGCATGGCCGAGCGCAGCCTGCCGATCCTGGTGGCGGGCATGATTGCCACGGCCATTGGAGCGGCCACCGCCGGCCACCTCCGCACGCGCGCCCAGATCATGCGCGCCGGCCTCCTGATCGGACTCTCGGAGGTGACCTGCGTCTTCGCGGTGACGGCAGTCGGCTGGGAGCAGGCCGAGGTGACCGTGGTCGTCCAGCAGGCCGCCGCCTGCCTGCTCAGCGGTACGCTGTCGGCCGTCCTGGCCCTGCTCGTCCTCCCGCTGTTCGAGTTCCTCTTTCGCATCACTACCGACGTCACCCTGCTCGAGATCTCCGACCTCGGCCACCCGCTGCTCCAGCGGCTGGCCATCGAGGCGCCCGGCACCTACCACCACAGCCTTGTGGTAGCCACGCTCGCGCACGCCGCCGCGGACGAGATCGGCGCCAATGCGCTGCTCGCCCGCGTCGGGTCCTACTACCACGACATCGGCAAGCTGACGAAGCCGCATTTTTTCGCCGAGAACCTGCGCGACAGCTACAATCCGCACGACCGGCTGTCCCCCAGCATGAGCGCGCTGATCGTCACCGGCCACGTCAAGGAGGGGCTCAGCCTGGCGACTTTCCACAAGCTCCCGGAGCCCATCCTCGCGATCATCCGCGAGCACCACGGCACCAGCGTCGTCACCTTCTTCCACCACAAGGCCCGGCAGCAGCAGGAGCAGGAACGGGAGCGCCAGACAGGCGGCGCCGGATGGATGGGCGGCGCCCTGCTGGTGGAGGAGAGCGCCTTCCGCCACGGCGGGCCGAAGCCGGCCTCTCGCGAGTCGGCCATCATCAGCCTGGCGGACGCCGTCGAGGCTGCCACGCGCAGCCTGGAGCGCCCCACGCGTTCGGCGCTCGGCGGCGTGGTGGACGAAATCGTACTGGGGAAGTTCCGCGACGGGCAGCTGGACGAGTGCGGTCTGACCCTGGCGGAACTGCCACAGGTCAAGGGCTCGTTCGTCTCTACACTGGTCAACATGCTCCACGTGCGCATGGCCTATCCACGCGATGAAGATAACGATACACAACCGACAGCACCGCCACCGGGTGAACATCCCGGCGCTGCGGAAACTGAGCGTCACCCTGACGAGCCAGGCACGGAGCCTGGCGCCGGGCGCTGAATGGGGCACGCTGGACGTCGTCCTGACGGATGACGCCGGCACCATCGCTGCCCACCAGCGCTACTGGGGAGACGCGCAGCCGACGGACGTCATGACGTTCCGCTACGCGGCGTTGCCCGGCGCCGCGGCCAGGCCGGCCGCGGAAATCGTCGTCAACGTCGAGCGCGCCATGGCCGAGGGCCTGCGGCAGGCGGTCCGCCGCCCCGCCTGGTCGCCCGGGCACGAGCTGGCGCTGTACGTGGCGCACGGCTGCGACCACCTGACCGGCGCTGACGACAACGACCCGGCCGCGCGCCGCCGCATGCGCCGGCGCGAGCTCCGCTGGCTGCGCGCGGCCGCCGCTGACGGTGCACGCCTGCCCACCCTGCTGCCCGCGAAAGGAACCGCCTGATGCTACGCACGGTTTTCAAGTCCATCCGCAACAACATCCTCGTGGGCATCACGCTGGCCATTCCCGTCGCGGCCACTTTCCTCATCGTCGCCTTTCTCCTGAACGTCTCGACGGACTGGCTGATCAAGGCCCTGTCGCTCAGCCACTACGGCCAGGGCTGGACCGGGTTTCCCGTGCGCGTGGCCGCGCTGCTGGCCATCCTGACCGGCTTCTACCTCCTTGGGTTGCTGGGCCGCAATTTCTTCGGCCGGCAGCTCTATGCCCTGCTGGACTCCGTCCTCGCGCACACGCCGCTGCTGAAGGGCATCTATCGCTCCCTGCGGCAGGTAAGCACGACGCTCTTCGGCGGACGCAAGACGCCCTTCAAGGAGGTGGTGCTGGTTCCGTTTCCGCATCCCGGCATCTACTCGATGGGCTTCCTGGCGGCGCCGGCGCCCCAAGTAGTGTGCGACGCGCTTCCCGACGGCCAGACGGCCGGGCTCCTGTCGGTATTCGTGCCCACCACACCGAACCCGACGTCAGGCTTCCTCATCATTGTTCCCGCCGCATCCGTCGTCAGGCTGCCGCTGACCGTCGCCGAGTCGCTATCCTTCATCGTCTCCGCCGGCGCGGTCCCGCCAGGTGTCGCGTCGCACGACCGCGCGGCGGCGATGAAAGCCATCACGGCCATGGTCAACCGCCACGTGGAACCGTCCGCGCTGACGCAGCCCCCCGCGGGGCCACCATGAGCCCCGCCCCCTCCAACGCGGCGGGAACCGTCGAGAAGACCGAGGCGCTGGTCCTGCGCGTGCAACCGTGGTCGTCCACGTCGCACATCGTGACTTGGCTGACACCCGGCGAAGGCCGCCTGGTGACGCTCGCCAAGGGCGTACAGCGGCCGAAGAGCCGTTTGCTGGGCCAGTTCGATCTCTTCTACAGCTGCGAACTGCTTTACTATGCGCGCGACCGCCAGGGGGTGCATATCCTGCGCGAATGCACCGCCCTCGACCCCCGACCCCGCCTCCGCATCGACTGGCGCGCGTCGGCCTGCGCGGCGTATGCCTGCCACTTGGTCAGCCGCGTCGCGCTCGACCACACGCACGACCCCGCGCTGTACGGGCTCACGGAGGCGCTCCTCGACCACCTGGCGGGCGTCGGGGCCAGCTTCCCGCTGGTGTACTGGTTCGAGCTGCGCTTGACCGAGCTCCTGGGGTGGGCGCCGCAATTGCAGAGCTGTCCGGCCTGCGGCCAACCGCACCCGGCCAGCGGCGGGGGCCCCCGCCCCTTCGCCCTGGCGCGGGGCGCCCTGCTCTGCCCCCGGTGCACGCGCGCCACGGATGGCGCCACGCTGACCCTGACTCCCGACGTCCAGGCCATGCTGCGCGCCTGGCAGAGCGCCCCGGCCCCCCGCGGGCCGAGCCAGACCCGCTGCACGCGCACCCAGGCTCGGGCGGCGGGCCTGTTCCTCGGCGCCTTCCTCGATTACCACCTCGACATCAGCCCCACCCCCCGCTATATTGCGCTCGACATGCTTGCGGCGTAATGGGACCGGCACGTGCCGGTCGCTCGAAACGCCGTCGCCGAAAGGAAACCCCGTGAAGGTGCTACTGGTTCTTATGGTCGCCGGCTCGCTGCTCACCGCCGGCTGCAAAGGCAAAACGTCCGCGACCAAGAGTGAGGGGGCGGGCGCCACCAATGCCGCGACCGGCACGCAGCCGGTCCCGCTCAACCCCGAAACCGTGCTGGTCTCCGTCAACGACCACAAGCTGACGGTCGGCGAGTGCGACAAGGAGGTCGAACTGCGCCTCGCCCCGCGCCTCAAGATGATGGCGCCGGTGCAGGTGCCGGAAGCACGGCGTCGGATGAAGGCGACCGTCATCCAGGACTTCCTGCTGAAGGCCATGCTCGTCCGGGAGTCCGACCGTCTGCGCATCAAGATTTCGGCCGAGGACGAGAAGAAGGCCTACGCGGCGCTCACGGCCAAGCTGCCCCCCGGCACCACGCTGGAGCAGGCGATGGCCAACAGTCCCGCCGGCAAAGAGCGCCTCGCCCAGGAGGTCGTCAACGGCCTCAAGATCGATCGCCTGATCGAGCGATACATGGCCAAGGAGAAGATCAACGTCGAGGAGAATATCAAGGCCGACTACGAGAAGGAGAAAGCCAACATCGTCGTACCGGAGGCGGTCAAGGCACGCCACATCCTCATCCGCACGGCGCCCGACGAGGCGGCCGCCTTCAAGACCGAGAAGCGCAAGAAGCTCGAAGATATTCGCCAGCAGATTGTCAAAGGCGGTGATTTCGCCAAGCTGGCTCTGGAGCACTCCGACTGCCCAAGCAAGGACAAGGGCGGCGAGCTGCCCCCGTTCACCCGCCAGCGGATGGTCAAGGCCTTCGAAGACGCCGCCTTCAGCCAGAAGGTCAACGAAGTGGGACCCGTGGTCGAAACGAAATTCGGATTTCACATCATCCAAGTGCTGGAGCACCGCCAGACGGGGCCGATCGGCTACGACGAGTACCGTGCGCGCGCGTTGCGCACCGGACGTGAGAAGGCCATCCGCAACCTGGCCCTGGAGCTCATGGACGCCAACGCCGTCAAACCGCCGGAGGTTGCCGAGGCCTTGCGTAACGCTCTGAAGGGCCAGGTAACGGATGGAGTCCGCACGAACGCCGCGCCGGCGGCCGCCAGACAACCCTGATACAACAGGGGCGCGCCATGCAGGGTTTCGAGCCCGATTACCGGCACCTTCTGGACGTTCTGGCCAACCGGCGTCCGGCGCGCCTGCCCCTTTACGAGCACATCGTCTGCCCGTCGATCATGGAGCGCATCCGGGGCGTGGCCTTTGCCGCGCTGCTGGACGGCGATGACGCCGACCGCCGGGCCTTCTTCCGCCATTTCTGCGACTTCTTCCGGGAGATGACCTACGATACGGTTTCGTTCGAGGTCTGCATCGTGGACATCCTGCCGGACCACGGCGCGATCATGGGCGGGCGGCCTGGGCCGATTCAGAACCGACGCGACTTTGACGCCTACCCCTGGGCGGAGCTGCCGGCGCGCTTCTGGTCCGTCGCGGAACCGCGGTTTGCCGCGCTGGCGGCGAGCCTGCCGCCCGGCATGAAGGCCATCGGCGGCGTGGGCAACGGAGTGCTGGAGATCAGCGAGGACCTCGTGGGCTATGAGTACCTGGCCTATCTGCAGGCCGACGACCCGGAGCTGTATGCCGCGCTCTACGCCCGGATCGGCGACCTCATGACCACGCTGTGGCGGCAGTTCCTGCAGCGCCATGGCGACGCTTTCGCCGTGTGTCGTTTCGGCGACGACCTCGGCTTCCGCAGCGCGTGCCTGGTCTCCCCCGCGGTCATCCGTACCCACATCCTGCCGCCCTACCGCCGCATCATCGGCGCCATCAGGGCTGCCGGCAAGCCCTTCCTCTGGCACTCGTGCGGATGCATTTTCGAGATCATGGACGACGTGATCGCCCTCGGCATCGGCGCCAAGCACTCGAACGAGGACGCCATCGCCCCGTTCGAGCGCTGGATCGAGACCTACGGAGACCGCCTCGGGCTGCTGGGCGGCATCGATCTCGACATCCTGTGCCAGAAGTCACCTGCCGAGGTCTATGCCACCGTCCTCGACCGCGGGCGCCGCTACCGCCGGCAGGCGCGCGGCTACGCCCTCGGCACAGGCAACTCGATCCCCGACTACGTGCCGGTCGCCGGCTACCTGGCGATGGTCCAAGCCACCCAAGCGCTGCGGGCGGAGGAGGAAGCGGGCTGAGGTCCCCGCTTCCCGCACCGCATCACCAGCCGGGCTGCCAGAGGTAGAAGAACCCCGACTGGCGCAGCGGCACCGGCAGACTCGCACCGAGATCCACGACGCTCAGGCGCGGCAGGCTGGCCTGGCTGACCGGTGAGTACAGGTTCGCGTCGGCGCTCTCCGCGTAGCTGTAGACCACCACGCTCGCATCCTTGAGCCCGGCCGCCTTGCGCGCATCGGCCACCACCTCGTCGAGCGTGGCCAGGCGGTCCACCAGCCCGTTCTTCAGGGACTGCGACGCGGTGTACACCCGGCCGTCGGCCAGGGGCTTCAGTGTTTCGCGCGATTTCAACGCCGGACGTGCCGCCGCCACCCAGTCCAGGAACTGGTTGTAGAAGTCGTCCACCAACCCCTGCATGACCCCCCGCTCCTCATCGGACATCGGCCGCAGCATGCTGCCCATATCCTTGAGGGCGCCTGACTTGATCACCACCTGCTCCACGCCCACCTTGTCCGCGAGTTTGACGATCTGCGGGAAGGAGGCGATCACACCGATGCTCCCGATAATGGAAGACGGGTGCGCGTAGATCCGGTCAGCGCCGCAAGCGGCATAGTAGGCGCCTGAGCACCCCGTCCCCAGGATCATGGCGTAGACCGGACGCCCGGTCTGCGCGGCGAACTGCTTGATCTCCCGACCGATGATGTCCGCGGCCGTCACCTCGCCGCCCGGAGAGTTGATGCGCAGCACAACCGCCTTCACATTCTCGTCCGCACGCGCCTTGTTCAGCACCGCCTTCACGTAGTCGGGCGAGCACATCGCCGAGTCGCCCCACCCCCCTCCCGCACCGCGGTTCATGATCACGCCGCTGAGGTCGAACACGAGGACCTTCTGGTTCGCGCCCCACCCCGCGGCCTTCGTCAGCGTCACTTCCCGCAGTTCATGCCGCAGCAGCGACTCCAGGTCCACGGAAATGCAGCCCGCCCCCAGCGCCAAGGCCCCCAGTACACCCGCCACCGATCCACGCACCCAGCCCCGTTGTCTCATCGTTGTGTTCCTTCTTCCGTTACAGCCTGGCCGCCGGGTTCACCGTACCCCGCGGCCAGGCCTACTCCCGCGATTTCCCGGCGCCCTTCGCCGTCGCCGGACGCAGCACCAGTTCACGCAAGTTCATGACGCCCATGCCCTTCATGTCCAGGCACTTCACCCGCAGGCGCAGCACGCCCGACTGGAGATCCATTTCGCCCACGGTCTCGCTGCGATAGACGTCCCAGCCACCCGTGCCCTTTAGCCGCACCAGCAGCAGCGCCTCCCCGCACGTGATGAGCACGGTACTCCCCTGCGACTCGGTTGTCACCGCGTAAGTCAGTTCCACGTTGTAGAGCCCGGCCCGCGGTATGCGCACGACCCATTCCGGGTACTCGGCCGGGTTCATCCAGTGCGTGATCTCGCTGGCCCCGTCGCGCATCGTCAGTTGCAGCATCTGGCCCCGCAGGGCGGCCGTGCCCGCCGACGCATCGATCACGCCGCCGGGCCCGACCGGCAGGGCGCGCGCCGCCTCCGGGTCGG
>CAYOBW010000327.1:0-7682 GCA_964402115.1 uncultured Victivallales bacterium | reverse complement strand
TCATACACAAACAATAGCGGCATTAGCCGCTAGAGTAAAGGGGATACCCAGTTCCGAGGGATTCCTCTCCTACATCAACCGCTGCCAGTGGCTGCTGCAGCAGGGGCTGTTTGTGGCGGACGTGCTGTACTACTATGGCGACCATGCTCCCAACTTCGCCGGACTCCGAGCCACGAACCCAGCGAAACTGCCGCCGGGCTACGATTACGATGTGGCCAGCGAGCACGTGCTGCTCCACCGCGTGACGGTCAAGGAAGGTCGCATCGTGCTGCCGGATGGCATGACCTACGCGGCCCTGGCCCTTCCGCCGCACCGCTGCCTGTCGCTGCCGGTGCTGCGAAAGCTCGACGAGCTGGCGGCGGCAGGCGCGGTGCTCGTCGGCCCCCGGCCGGACTCGAGTTCCGGGCTGTCGGCGTGGCGGGCCGGCGACGCCGAAGCCCGCGCGCTCATCGAGCGGCTGTGGGGCGGCAGCGAACAGGCCCCGCGGGTCACATGGCGCGATGCGGTGGCCTGGCTGAAGGAGACCGGCCTCCTGCCCGACTTCGCCTGCGCCGGGGCCGAGCCCGGCCGGTTGGATTTCATCCACCGCCGCGCTGGCGGGACGGACATCTATTTCGTGAACAACCCGACCGGCCATCCGGTGCGGGCGGACGCGCGCTTCCGCGTCCAAGGCAAGATCCCCGAGTTCAGGGACCCCGTCGACGGCACGGTCCGCACCCTGCCCGAATGGCGGGAGACCGGGGACGGCCGCATCGAGGTTCCGCTGGCGCTGGAGGCCTTCGGCAGCGGCTTCGTCGTCTTCAGGGAGCCGGACCCGGGCGGTCCGCCGCGGCCTCAGGGGCGGAATTTCCCCGAAGTGACGCCGCGGTTCGAGATCACGGGTCCGTGGGAAGTGGCATTTGACCCCGCGTGGTTCTACCCGGACGGCGGGACGGGCGGGCGGATGATTTTCGAGAAACTTCAGGACTGGACACAGCATTCCGACAACGCGGTCCGGCACTTCAGCGGCGAGGCCGTCTACCACGCCACCTTCGATCTGCCCGCCGAGTGGAAGGCTGGGCGAAGCTCGGCCCATCTCTCGCTCGGCGAGGTGCGGGAAATGGCGCGGGTGATCCTCAACGGCCAGGAGCTGGGGATCGCCTGGTGCCCGCCCTGGCAGATCCCCGTTCCCGAGGGGCTGCTATCCGAGAAGAACAACCGCCTGTCGATCGCGGTGGTCAACTTCTGGCCGAACCGCCTGATCGGCGACGCGCACCTGCCGCCCGACCAACGCCGCACTCGAACGAACATCACCAAGTTCGAAACACCCAGAGGGGACCAGCATTACACCACACTGATGCCGTCCGGTCTGTTCGGCCCGGTGCGGATCGTCACTGTGGGAAACTGAGAGGATCACAACCACTGCTTCTCGCCTGCTAACCATATGAAGACGGAAACGCGCCACTTAATCCATGGTCTTCTTGTCGGCTTGATTCTCGCAGGAGCAGTGAGTGCCGACGGGCCGGCTGCCAAAACGTCGGCCCTGGCGACAGAGTATGCCACGCAGCCGGTGATCGACTACCCTGCCCTCTTGTCGGGCTTTGGCGACATCCCCCGGAAGGCTCTCATGCGCGCCTGGTGGTTCTGGCACGCGGGGCTGGCGACCAGGCAATCCATCACCAGCGACCTCGAGGCCATGAAGACCAATGGCATCGGCGGGGCCATCCTGTGCGACAATGGGACCAAGAGCGGCCCGCAGGGTCCGGTCTTCATGAGCGACGCATGGAAGGACCTCTTCGCACACGCCATCCGGGAGGCCGACCGCGTCGGCCTCGAGATCAGCCTCAACATTCAGAGCGGCTGCGGCGACCCCGGCAATCCGCACATAGCCAATGACAACGGTCTGAAGAAACTCGTGTTCGCGGAAACATCGGTCTCCGGCCCCGGCCAGGTTGAGCTGCAGCTGCCGATGCCGCCGGCCGATGCGATCTTCTATCAGGATGTCGCCGTGCAGGCGGTCAGGAAGACGCCGGGGAAGACCGGCAATGACATCATCCGGAACTGGAGCGTCAAGACTTACAACAAGAACGATTTCAACCTGAAAAGCTACTACGAAGAGTTCCCCGGGGATGGCGCGGACCAGGCCATCGCCCCGGAACAGACGATCGACCTGACAGATCGGTTCAAGGATGGCGCGCTGCGCTGGGACGTGCCGGCGGGCGACTGGACGGTGATCCGCTACGGCATGACCTCCACCGGCAAGCGAAATAGCTACGCCAGCGCCGGCTACCGCGGCGGACTCTGCTACGACCCGCTCAACAAGACCGGCGTGACCGCCCAGTGGAACGACGTCGCCAAGCCGCTGATCGACATCGCCAGGAAGAACGGCAGCAGCCTCACGTTTCTGCATGTGGACAGTTGGGAGATGGGTTTGTGCAACTGGACCCAGGGGTTCGAAGCGTCCTTTAAAGAGCGGCGCGGCTACGACATCCGGACCTATCTGCCGGTGCTCGCCGGGCACATCGTCGGCAGCCGCGAGGTCTCCAACCGCTTCCTCGAGGATTTCCGCCTCACCGTCGGCGACCTCGCGGCGGAGGACAACTACGAACTGCTCAAGAAACTCGCCCACGCAGAGGGCATCGCCCTGCACATGGAGTCCGCCGGACCGCACCAGCCGCCGGTGGACGGCCTGCGCACCCTGGGCGTCAACGACATTCCCATGGGCGAGGCATGGGCGCGGTCCACGACCCACCGGGTTGCGGAACCCGCCCGCATGCAGGTGGCGCTCGGCGCCAGCGCGGCACATATCTACGGCAAGCGCTTTCTGGCCGCCGAGGCCCCCACCTCCGTGGGGCCCATCTGGGAACGCGCGCCGGGCGAGCTGAAGAACGTGCTCGACCGCAGCTTCTGCACCGGCGTGAACCGGATCAACTGGCACACTTACGACTCGTCGCCGGATGAGTTCGGCCTGCCCGGGATCGCCTATTTCGCCGGCACCCACCTCAACCGCAACGTGACCTGGTGGAAGGAGGCCAAGGCCTTCATCGGCTACATCAACCGCTCCCAGCACATGCTCACGCAGGGGCTGCACGTGGCCGACGTGCTGGGATACCTCGGCAGCCGCGCCCCGCAGTTCGCGGTTCTCCACCGGCTGGAACGTAACGACATTCCCGCCGGATATGCCTGGGACATGTGCAACGCCGACGCCTTCCTCAAACGCGCCAGCGTCCAGGATGGCCGTATCGTCCTGCCCGACGGCAAGAGCTATGCCCTGTTCGCGCTGTCCGCCGACAAGCAGATGCACCTTCCCCTGCTGCGAAAGATCGAGACGCTGGTCGGCGAGGGTATGGTGCTGGTCGGCAACCCGCCGCGGCGGCCCTTCGGACTGGGTGGTTATCCGGAATCAGATAGGGAGTTTGCGGCGATCGTCAAGAGGCTCTGGGGCGCGGCCGAGGGCGCGGCCCCGGCGGTAAAGCGACACGGCAGGGGGCGCGTCTTCAGCGGGCAGCCCGTCGATCAGGTGCTCAAGGCGCTGAAGATCGGCCCTGATCTCGCCTGGCGGCCTGCGAAAGGCGTTGAGCTGGAATACATCCATCATTGCTCGGCCGACGGCGAGGTGGATGTCTACTACGTGATCAACAAGTGGGCGCGGCACGGCATCGACGATCTGGACTACCGCTACCTGCCCACCCTGCCCGACCGCTTCATCCATGTAACGTGCTCCTTCCGCGTCGATGGCGCGCGTGTGGTCGAACGGTGGGATCCGGTGCGCGGAACGATCACGCCGGTGCAGGTCGTGGAAAGCAAGGACGGCTATCACCATCTGCCGGTCGCTCTCGAACCTGAAGGGGGAGCGTTCTATGTCTTCCGCAAGGCCAAGGCGGTGGAACGTATCGTCCGCATCGCCAGGGACGGCACGGCGCTGAACGAAGGCAACACGCCGCTGGAAGTGAGCTTGTCGGGCGTGTACGTCCGGGATGGCGCGCTCGAGGTGCTGGAAAAGGGACGCTACGAAGTCACCTTCGCCGACGGCAAGGCCCGCCGCATCGACCACCCCGCCACAATCGATTCGATCACCATCCAAGGCCCGTGGCGGGTCGATTTCCTCGAGCGGCCGCAGCTTGGCAAACCCTTTTCCTCCACCTACGACACGCTGCAGTCCTGGACGGAATCCGCGGACCGCGCCGAGAAGTACTACTCCGGCACGGTGCGCTACACCCGGTCCTTCACCCTCGACCTGGCGGCGACTGCGGCAGACGGCCGGGCCTACCTGGACCTGGGTTTCGTCGGCGACATCGCCACCGTGCGACTCAACGGCCGGGAGGTCGGGGTCCTCTGGAAGGCCCCCTACGCCGCCGACATCACCGGCTGCCTCAAGCCCGGCGAGAACGTCCTCGAAGTCGAGGTCACCAACCAGTGGGTCAACCGCCTGGTCGGCGACCTCAAGCTGCCGCCCGCAGAGCGCAAGACCTACACCAATGTGCTGGACGGCCCGCCCAACCCCCGCAAGGACCCGCGATCTCCCCAACGCCTCGGAGAGCCCGATGCCGACAGGTATCTGCGCGTATCGGGCCTGCTGGGCCCGGTCACGATCAGGCGTTCGCACGTTTATCGCCTGGACCCATGGTCCAGAGCCTCGAAGGAGTCGAATCGGTTATGACCATCCACAACATCCTGCTGGCCGCATGCCTTGCTGTTTTCTATGGCGGGGCGGTTGCCGCCCCGCTGGAGGAGGAGTTCCGCGACCCGCCGATCCAGGCCCGGCCCTCCGCGCTGTGGGCTTGGTTGAACGGCCATGTCGATCGGAAGCAGATCACCCGCGAGCTGGAGGAGATGAAGGCGAAAGGGATGCGCGGCGGGATCATCTGGGACGTCGGCAGCATCAAGGACCCGGAGAAGATCATTCCCGCCGGCCCCTCGTTTCTCGGGCCCGATTCCGTCCGTTCGATCCGCCATGCGCTGGACGAGGCGGAACGGCTGGGTCTCGAACTCGGCCTCTTCGCTTCCAGCAGCTGGAACGCCGGGGGGACGTGGATTACGCCGCAGGACGCCAGCAAGCAGTTGCTATGGAGCGAGCTGCGCGTCGAGGGGCCTTCGGCGTTCTCGAATCTCCTGCCGTTGCCGGACAAGGTCTCGGAGCAACATCGCGACGTCGCCGTAGTAGCCGTGCCCGATCCGGGAAGCAAGTCGCTAGCCGGCCCGGACGCCGCGGTCCGGCTGGATGCGCGGATGGCCGCGGACGGGCGACTAATCTGGTCGGTCCCGGCCGGCACATGGCGTATTCTACGTTTCGTCTGCAACAACACGGGGGAATTCCTCAACTGTCCGAGCCCGAATTCCCGCGGCCTGATCATCGATCACCTGAGCCGTCAGGCCACCGATGCGCACTTCAATTACATGCTGGATACGCTGGCGGCCGGGCGCGGCGGATTCGGCGCCCTGAAGGTCCTGATGCTGGACAGCTACGAGGTTCGGCCCGCCCTCGACTGGACGCCGGACTTCATCCCGGCCTTTCTGGCGCACAACGGGTACGATCCGACTCCCTGGCTACCCGTGTTGGCCGGATGGACGGTGGGCGATCAGGAACGGAGCGAGCGCTTCCAGCACGATTACCGCAAGACCGTCAGCGACCTGCTGATCGAGGGGCATTTCGTCCGGGCGCGCGAACTCCTCAACCGGCGCGGCTTGAGCCTTCTGGCGGAAGGCGGTCACGGCGGCTATGCCCGCGTGGACCCGCTCAAGGCCCTGGGGGTCGCCGACATCCCCATGGGCGAGTTCTGGAATCACCGCAAGAACTGGGTCACCAAGGAGGCCGCCAGCGCGGCGCACATCTACGGCAAGCGCCTGGTCAACGCCGAGTCGTTCACCGGCTGGCAGAACTGGCAGGACGGACCCGCCGCGTACAAACGGCTGCTCGACATTGCGCTCTGCGCCGGCCTCAACCAGGTCACCTTCCACACGTTTACCCACAATCCGCCCGAGGCCGGCCTGCCGGGGTTCGCCTACCACGCCGGCGAGCACTTCAACGTGAACTCCACCTGGTGGAACCAGGCCGGGCCGATGCTCGCGGACATGTCGCGCTGCTGCCACCTGCTGCAGCAGGGCCTCTTCGTCGCGGACGTCTGCGCGTACTACGGCGACGAGGCGCCGAACCTCGTGCCCGCCAGGCGCATCGCCCCGACCATCCAGTCGCAATGGGGCAAGGAGTTCTGCGCCCACTGCGGACGGCCCAAACCGATCAACCTGGATTCGCTCGGCCATGGGTATGACTACGACTACATCAACGAGGAGGTGATCCTAACGCGGATGAAGGTTCAGGACGGCAGGCTGGCTCTGCCCGACGGCATGAGCTATCGCCTCCTGGTGCTGCCCGACCGCAAGACCATCTCGCTCGCCGTGCTGCGGCGGGTTGGGGAGCTCGTGGAAGCGGGCGCCACCCTTGTCGGTCCGAAGCCGGAGCGCGCCAACAGCCTGCGGGGGTTCCCAGACTGCGATCGCGAGGTCGGGGAACTGGCCGCGCGAATCTGGGGCGACTGCGATGGCGACCGGGTGCGCACGCACCGCTTCGGCCAGGGCGCCGTGATGTGGAATGTGCCGCTTCGGGAAGTCCTCGCCGGCCTGGGCGTTCCGCCAGACTTCGTCCCCAACGTGGCCGGCAACGACGACCGGCACATCGATTACATCCATCGCGCCACCGCCGGGGAGGACATCTACTTCGTGTCCAACAGCAGCACGAACCGTGAAGCGTTCCGCGCCCGGTTCAGGGCCGGTCCCGGGCGCATCCCCAGCCTCTGGCGTGCCGAAGACGGCAGCGTGACCCCCTGCCACGAGTATGTCGTCCAGGACGGCTGCACCCAGCTCCCGCTCGACCTCGCCCCGGCCTCGTCCGTGTTCGTCGTGTTCGCTTCTGGCGGGCGGCGCGAGCATCTCGTGGGCATCCAGCGATCCCCCGAATCCGGCGCGGCGACCTGGGCCGGGGACCGTCCGGAGCTTGAGGTGTGCGCCATGGAGGCGGGGACCGTCCGGACGAAGGTGTGGCGGGCCGGCGCCTATCGGCTCGAGACGGCCGGAGGCCGCACGGGAACCGTGGCGGTGGCACACGTTCCGGCCGATCAGGCCCTCGACGGCCCGTGGCGTGTGTCTTTCCAAAAAGGACGCGGCGCACCGGACGTGATCGAGATGCAGTCGCTCAGCGACTGGGCCCGACACCCCGACTCCGGGGTCCAGTACTTCTCCGGCACGGCGACTTACCGGAAGCAGTTCCCGCTTCCCAACGCGCCCGCCGGCGGACGGACTCCGGTCGTCCTCGATCTCGGGTGCGTCAAGGAGGTTGCCGTCGTCCGCGTGAATGGACGCGAGGTCGGCGTCCTTTGGAAGGAGCCCTACCGCATCGACATCACCCCGCTGGTCCAGCCCGGACCCAACCGGCTCGAAATCGACGTGGTCAATACGTGGAACAACCGCCTCGTGGGCGACCGAAAGAGCAGCCCCGAGGCGCGGATCACTCGGACCAATCTGTCCAGGAGCTTCAGTGCCCAGTCCCCTCTTCTGCCCTCCGGCCTCCTCGGACCGGTTGTCCTGAAATTTCCGGTAAAGGCCGACTGCCGCCTGCAATAATTATCCTAGAAACGGAAGTAGCCCGCCTCCATTTCTCCCATGTCATTCGCCATAATATACTTATGGTGCGATGCATGACGACCGTG
>CAYOBW010000326.1:0-7720 GCA_964402115.1 uncultured Victivallales bacterium | reverse complement strand
GCCGCGGCGGCTGTCCCCGTGGCGGCCCCGCGGCGGATCGGGATGGCGCTGCCCTCCGACGTGGCGTTCGTGGCGCAGGCCGGGCGGGCGGTGGGCGCGGCCCATCCGCTCTCCGCCGCGCTGCTCGTGCTGGCGCAGTCCCTCAGCCTCGGCTACCTGTGGAACGAGGTGCGGGCCCGCCGCGGCGCCTACGGCTGCTCCGCGTCGTACGCCCAGTCCTGCGGGCTTTTCGCGTGCGTGAGCTACCGCGACCCCTGCGTGCGCGAGACGCTCGACACCTACGCCGGCATCATGGACCACGTGGCCAGCGGCATGGACCTCTCGCCCGCCGCGGTCGAGCAGGCCGTGATCGGCACGCTGAAGGCCCTCGACCAGCCGGTGCGCCCCGGGTCGGCCGTGCATACCGCGCTCATGCGGCACCTGACCGGCGTCACGTACGACCGGCGGCAGCGCTTTCGGACCGCCCTGCTGGCGGTGGACGGCGCGGCGCTGCGGCAGGCCGCGCAGGAGGTCCTGGCCCCGGCCCTGCGGGACAGCCGCGTGTGCGTCGTCGCCGGCCGCGCCCGGCTGGAGGCGGCCAACCGCGAGCTGCCGGGCCGCGAGCTGGTCATCGAAACGCTTGAAGGGGTGGCGAGCGCCCCGGCGGCTGCGAGCGGGGAGCCCGAGGCTTGACGGCCCACCACCTCGGTCAGGCGGCGGCGCTGGGGACGGCGGTGTGCTGGACCCTCAGCGCGGTCTGTTTCGATACCGCCGGCCGGCGGATCGGCTCGATGCCCGTCAACCTGCTGCGGCTGGTCGTGGCGTGGCTGCTGCTCGCGGTGTACGGCGTGGCGACGGCGGGCTGCGTCGTGCCGCTGCACGCCACGCGCGCAGCCTGGGCCTGGCTGTCCATCTCCGGGCTGGTGGGGCTGTTCCTGGGCGACCTCTGCCTGTTCCGCGCCTACCTCGTGATCGGGCCGCGGCTCAGCCTGCTCGTGATGTCGCTCGCGCCGCCGACGGCGGCCTTGCTGGGCTGGCTGGCCATGGGCGAGCGGCTGGCGCCCCGGCACTGGCTCGGGATGGGCGTGACGCTGGCCGGCGTGGCGTGGGTGATTGCGGGCACGCCTGGCGCGCTGCGGACGGGCGGCGCCGGCGCCGCGGGGCGGCGGCTATGGGGTGGCCTGCTGCTGGCGCTGGCGGGGGCGGTGGGCCAGGCCGCGGGCATGGTGCTGGGTAAGCTGGGGCTGGGCGGCGTGCCGGACGTGTTCGCCGCCACGCAGATTCGCGCCACGAGCGGCCTCCTGGGTTTCGCGCTGCTGTTCCTGGTCCTGCGCGACTACGGGCGCGTGGCGGCTGCGCTGCGGGACGCGCGGGCGCTGGCGCTGGTGGCGGCGGGCGGGGCCATCGGCCCGCTGCTGGGCGTCGCGCTCATGCTCTACGCCATGCAGCGCATCCCGACCGGGCTGGCCCAGACCTTCGTCGCGCTGACCCCCGTGCTCATCATCCCCTTCAGCGTGGCGCTGCACCGCGAGCGCATCACCGCCCGGTCGGTCATCGGCGCCGTGGTGGCCTTCGCCGGCATTGCCATCCTGTCGTGGGGCGGCTGAGGGCGCTACAGACCGAGCGCCTGCCTGACGGTCGGGACCGTGTCGGCCGGGCTGATCTTGTACCAGGCGCCGGCCAGGCGACCTTCGGCGTCGACGAGAAACGCCGAGCGGATGATGCCCATGTAGGTCTTGCCGTAGAGGCTCTTCTCGCCCCACACGCCGTAGGCCTCGGCGACCTTGTGGTCCTCGTCCGCCAGCAGCAGGAAGCCCAGCTTGTGCTTCCGATCGAACCGCTCCTGGACCTCCGGCGCATCGGGGCTGATGCCGAGCACGCGCACCCCGGCCTGCCCCAGCACCGGCAGCGTGTCGCGGAGCGCGCAACCTTGCTGCGTGCAGCCCGGCGTATCCGCCTTCGGGTAGAAGTACACCAGCACCCGCTGCCCCCCGAAATCGGCCAGCGCGACCTTCTCCCGGTTCTGACTCATGAGCTTGATGGCGGGGGCCTTGTCTCCAACTTGCAGCGTTTTCAACGCGCACACTCCTTTCTCGATCCGATCCCGTTGCGGCAACCCTCCCACCCGCCCTTGCAGCAGTGAATGGTTTCCGCCCTTGCAGCCGCTATGGTAGCGCCCCGCGCCCGGCCACGCAAGCCGGCAGTCGCGCCCCCGTTCTGCGGTTCTGCGGGAGTTGAGAGCGAGGGTCGCGGAAGCATTCGATAAGCTGCGTTTACCCTGACGTTGCGCTGTTCCCCTGTGGGGTTAGCGGCTACAATCGGCAGCGTTTGTGGAAAAGCGAAGGCGCTGGTCAATGGGCGGGGCAGGGTTGGCCGCTCGAATTGCGGTAGGCACGGGAGAGCGTGGCGCGTGAAGGGCGTGATCGGCAATCGGTTGGCGGGGCTTGTCTGGGCGGCGTGCGCGCTTGTGACGGCCTCCCGCGGGTTCGGCGGGCAGGTCTACCACATGGATGACGGCGATGCCGGCTATGCCGAGCAGGGCGCCGGCTGGGTCGTGTGGACCGGCGATGCGAACGCCTACAGCAACGATCTGCGCTTCTCGAACGACGAGGCCGTCGGCGTGCTGTACGCGTTCACCAATGTGACGTCAGGTCGCTACCTGGCCTACGCGGGCTGGGCGAACAACGGCGGTCGCACGACCGGCGCGCGCTACAGCCTGCTGCCGCAACCCGGCGCGCGGCGCACGGTGAGCCAGCTCAACCCGCTGGAATCCGACATCGCCCTGGAGGACGTGGCCGGCGCGAACGGCGCCGGCCTGGCGCGGCTGGGCAACCGCACGTTGTACGTGGCCGACGGCACCGTGACCATCCTGGCCGAACGGACGGGCAGCTTCGGCCCGGGGCGGGCGTTCGTGGCCGACGTGGCGCGCCTGGAGAGCGTGCGGTCGGACGTCGAGGCTGTCTACGTGATCGACGCCGGCGAAGGGGCGCTGACCAACAATGCGGGCGTCTACAGGGAGACGGCGGGGACGTGGCAGGACTACTTGGCGGACCCCTACGATCACCGCGCCGGCATCCGTTACTCGGTCACGACGAATGCCTCCGCCACTTTCGCGTTCGGGGGACTCCCCGCCGGGTGGTACCGCGTGGGCAGTTCCTGGACCGCCAGCCCGAACCGGCCGACGGTGGTGACGAACGCGCTGGCAGGCGGACCGGCTTTTGTGGTGAACCAGCAGGTGCAGCCGCGGCACGGCTTCTTCGAGGAGTCGCGTTGGCAGGACTTCTGCACGGCTGAGGTGGGCGCCGACGGGGCGCTGGAGTGGCGCGTGGCGAAGGGGTCCAATACGCTCGCGCTGATCGCCGACGCGGTCCGCGTCGAACGCCTGCCGCTGGTGGATGACGGGGGCCCCGGCTACCAGGAGCTGGCCGGGGCCTGGACCGGGGTGACGAACAGCCCCGACCGCCTGGGCGGCGACGAGCGGGCCTCGACCTCCCCCGACGCCGTGGCGCGCTTCGCCTTCACCAACCTGACGGCGCGACGGGTGCTGGTCTACGCGAGTTTCCGGCCGGTCGGCACGGCGGCGGCGGAGTACGCGCTGGACGGTGGCCGGGGCGTTATTGGCGTGATCGGTCAGGCCGCGTGGCGCGATCACGACTTCTGGCCGGAGGTGCATGGCGCCGACTCGTCCGCCGTTCCCGGTTTTGCGCGGGTGTCGTCGCGGGTGTTCGACGTGCCCGACGGCAATCTCGTCGTGACCGTGCGCAACGCGGGGCCGGCGGGTTCCACGCTCCTGGCCGATGCCGTCAAGCTGGAGGGGGTCGCGGCCGACGTCGAGAGCGTCCACGTGGTCGACAGCGAAGCGGCGGCCGGGAACGCGGGCACGTACGCGGAAACCGGCAGCTGGGCCGATTGGCAGGCGGACCCGGGCGATCACCGGCTGTCCATTCGCTTCGTGACGGCGGGCAGCGGCGCGGTCGCGTCGTTCCGCTTTGCTGACCTCGCGCCCGGGCTGTACCGGGTGTCGGCGACCTGGACGACCGGCGGAGGCCGACCGACCGACGCGGTCTACCGCCTGGCCGACGGAAGCGTGTCGGCGACGGTCAACCAGCGCGTGGCGCCGGTCGGTGACTGGTTCGAAGATGTGTTCTGGCAGGCGCTTTTCACGACGCGGCTCGTGGGGGCGAACGCGCTGGTGGTGGAACTGACGAATCCCACGGGCGGCACGGCGATCGCCGATGCCGTGAGGCTGGAGCGGCTCAGGGAGCGCGGCGGCACGCTGCTGATCGTGCGGTAGAAGGAATGGAGGCTACGATGCGGGTCTGCGGGCTGGTTTCGATCGCGCTGGGAACGCTGGTTTTGACGGCGGGCGCCGCCGAGTGGACGCGGGTGGCTTATGACGACGCGGGCGCGGCGGCCGGGCAGCCGCACCTGCGGGAGGGCGCGGCTTACACCTACACGACCGCCGAACTGCCCCTGGCGGTCGCGGGCGCCGCCGACCCGGCGCGCACCGTGGCGTTCGGCGGACGCGTGGTGTTCGGCTACGGCGGGCTGAAGCCGACGGCTGCCTACAAGCTGCGGCTGACGCTGCTCGCCGACGCGGGCGCGCGCGAGGTGCAGCTCGCTGTCGATGGCCAGGTGCTGCGCGAGAAGCTGGCTCTGCCGGCGCGCACCCTCGTGCGGGAGGAGGTGGAACTGCCTGCCCTGGCCTACGCCTACGGCGAGATGAACGTGGAAGTCTCGCACCTCAGCGGCCCCAACGCCGTTGTCTCGGAAATCGAAGTGCTCTCCACGGACCCGACGCCGCTGCAGGCTGTCGTCACCGCGCTGGCCGTCTCGGGGCCGAAGCGCGCACGCGTCGAGGCGCTCATGCGCGAGGGCCTCCCGCGCCTGACGCCGCGGCCCGTTCGCGTGCCGGGCGTGAAGGAGCCGCTGCTCAGCCTGAACGGCACGTGGAAGTTCAACCCCGCTCCCGCCGCCGCCTTCCCGGCCGCCGGGACGACGGGCGCGGCCTGGCGGGATATCGCCGTGCCGGGCGAGTGGGTCATGCAGGGGTTCACCGTGCCGGCGAACACGGCGGGCGCCTACACGCGCAGCTTCGCCGTGCCCCGCGACTGGTCCGGCAAACGGGTCAAGCTGCGGTTCGACAACGTCTACAGCCTCTGCAAGGTGTGGGTCAACGGCCGCCTGGTGGGTGAGCACGAGGGGGGCTTCATCCCCTTCGAGTTCGACGTGACCGACGCCGTGCAGGCCGGCGACAACGCCCTCGCGCTCACCGTGCAGAACGAGTCGCTCGCGGACCGCCTGGCCAGCGGGAGCCAGTATGCCGCGCACTCGCTGGGCGGCATCGTGCGCAAGGTGCAGCTCTTCGCCGTGCCCGCCGTGAACCTGTCGGAGCTGAAGATCGCCACGCCGTTCGACGCGGGCTTTCGCGACGCGGTCGTGCAGGCGCGGCTCAAGCTGGCGAACGACGCCGCGACCGGCTCTGGCGCCGTGACCGTGCGCCTGGCCGTGGTGGGCCCCGCCGGCGCCACGGTCGCGCGCGCCGAGCGGCGCGTCGAGGCCCCGGCGCCCGGCCACGTCCTCGCGCTGGCGCTGGAGCTGCCTGTCGAGCGCCCCCTGCCGTGGGACAGCGAGCACCCGAACCTCTACACGCTGGTGTGCGACGTGGACGGCGGCGCGCGCGTGGAGGAGCGGTTCGGCTTCCGGCAGGTGGAGGTGCGCGGCAACCAGGTCTTCGTGAACGGGCGGCCGATCAAGTGGCGCGGCGTCTGCCGCCACGAGGTGCACCCGCTGCTGGGCCGCGCGCTCAACGACGCGCTCTGGCGGAAGGACGCCGAGCTCTATCGCGCGCTGAACTGCAACATCGTCCGCACGTCGCACTACCCGCCGGCGGAGGAGTTCATCCGGCACTGCGACGAGCTGGGCCTGTTCGTCGAGCTGGAGGCGCCGGTGTGCTGGGTGCAGCACGGGGCCAACGAGCGCCTGAAGCCCGAGGATTTGCAGAAGGACCGCTTCTTCTTCCTGCTGCTGCAGGCGAATCTCGCGACCGTGCAGGGCTACGCCAACCACCCGAGCGTGATCGTGCGCTCCCTGGCCAACGAGTCGCGCTGGAGCGGCGCGTTCGAGGCCGTGGCGCAGTGCGTGGCGCTGGCCGACCCGACGCGCATCCTGGCGTTTCACGACCAGTGCTGGGGCACGTACAACAACGCCGGCAGCGGGATCCTGCCGCTGGCCAACTACCACTACCCGGGGTTGAACGGGCCGGCCGAGGCGGACAAGGGCGTACGCCCGACGCATTTCGGGGAGTACTGCCACCTGAACTGCTACAACCGGCGGGAGATCGTCACCGATCCCTGCGTGCGCGAGGACTACGGGCGCGCGCTGCAGCCCATGTACGATGCGATGTACCGCAGCACGGGGAACGTGGGCGGCACGATCTGGTCGGGCATCGACGACGTGTTCCTGCTGCCGGACGGGCGCGCCGTGGGCTACGGCGAGTGGGGCCCGCT
Source organism: uncultured Victivallales bacterium (assembly GCA_964402115.1). GTDB lineage: Bacteria > Verrucomicrobiota > Kiritimatiellia > UBA8416 > CAYOBW01 > CAYOBW01. Next base: position 1,232 of record CAYOBW010000326.1, on the reverse strand, counting down.
GGATGGCTGGCGGCGGCTGAAGCCCGAGGCCTGGCACGTGCAGAAGAGCTACTCGCCCGTGCGCATCGAGGAGCGGCCGCTGGTGCGTCCGGAACCCGGCCAGCCGCTCCTGGTGCCGATCGAGAACCGGTTCAATTTCACGGACTTGCGCGAGGTCGCGATCGCATGGGAACTGGGCTCGGAGCGCGGCGAGCTGCGGGCGGAACTCCCCGCGCGCCAGGCCGGCCGGCTGGCCGTACCCGTCAAGGGCGCGCTCGCGGCGGGGGCGCGTCTGCGCCTGCGCTTCACGGACCCGCGCGGCGTGTCGGTTGACGCATACGACCTGGTCGTGGGGGCGGAAACGGCGGCGGCCAGCGAGCCGCGGGCCGTCGCGCCCGCGCGCTGCGCGCTGACGGAGGCGGCCGACGCGTGGACCGTGCGGGCCGGCGACTGCACGTGGATCGTGGACCGCAAGACCGGGCTGCTCCGCGGCGGGGCAAAGGGTGCGACCACGGTGGTGACCGGCGGCCCGCACCTGCTGATTCTGCCGCTGACGGCCGGCCCTTGCGCCACCGAGCACGACAAGCATATCGCGCCGCTCACGGATGTGTACGCGGGGTGGGCCGCCACGTCGGTCGCGGCCCGCGTGGACGGCGACGACGTGCGCGTGACGGTGCAGGGGACGTACGACGGGAGCAGCGGCGGCTACGAGCTGGTTTTCCGCGGCGCCGGCGGCTTGCAGGTCGTGTACGACTTCAAGGTGGGGGCCGCGGTCAACCCGCGGCAATGGGGTGTCGTGTTCGACGTGGCCGCAGCCTGCGGGACGCTGGCCTGGGAGCGCACGGCGCAGTGGTCGTGCTACCCGGAGGGGCACATCGGGCGTCCGCGCGGTCAAGCTACCTCGGCCCTGAGCGGGCGGCGGGGCGACGAACGCCAGGCGCCGACGTGGCCGTGGGAGCAGGATGAGAACGCGCTGGGGTCGAACGACTTTCGCGCGACGCGGACGGGCTTGCGCTGGGCCACGCTGTGTGGCGGGGATGGGGTGGGATTGCGCGCCGATGGGGGCGGCAGGCAGGCCGCGCGGGCGTGGCGCCACGGCGACGGACTGCGGCTACTGGTGGCCGGCTTCCACACGGGCGGCGCCGACGGCTTCCTGAGCGGGCACTACGGCTCGGAGCGCCGTCCGCTCAAGGCGGGAGCCGCCGTGAGCGATACCGTGTCCGTGCAGCTGGTGGGGCCGTAGGCGGCCGCGG
>CAYOBW010000325.1:0-7733 GCA_964402115.1 uncultured Victivallales bacterium | reverse complement strand
GCGGGACGCTGGAGGTCAAGTACCTGGCGGATGGCGGACTCAACAGCAGCATTGGTGCATCCGGGAACGCGGCCGCCAATCTCCGCATCATGGGCACGCTCACGTTCTCGGGCGTCGGGGCGCAGACGAGCGACCGGTTGTTCAGCCTGGGTTCGGTCAACCGGCTGGACGCCTCCGGGGCAACCGCGGGTGACACGATCACATTCAGCAATACCGGCAGCCTGGCGTGGACGGGAGCCAGTTACACGCTGACACTGCAGGGCAGCAACACGGGCGCCAATACGCTGGCGTGCGCGCTTGTGGCGAACGGCACGAACCCCCTGCTGAAGCAGGGCAGCGGGACGTGGGTCCTTTCCGGCGCAAACGCCCACACGGGGCTGACGACGGTGGGTGCGGATGCCAGCGGCAACGACGGCGTTCTGCGCATCGCGAGCGCGTCGGCGCTCGGTACGACCGCAGCCGGCGTGACCATCCGCGGCGGCTCCAACACCTGCAGGCTGGAACTGGCAGGCGGCATCACGGTCACGGGCGAGGCTGTCTCTCTGGAAGGCCGTGCCACCGCGAGTGCCGCCTCCCTCAGTAACCTGGCGGGGAACAACACTTGGACTGGCACCTTAACCGGCGGCGCCCAGGGCGTGCATTACAACCTCGAGTCGCAGGCGGACTTGTTGACGCTGTCGGGCACGCTGACCAGCAACGCCGGAAGTGCAACGCGCACGTATAACCTGCAGGGTGCGGGCAACGGCCTGGTCTCCGGCGTGATCAACGACGGAACCGGCGGCGAGACCGTGGCGGTGACCAAGTCCGGCGCCGGCACGTGGACGCTCACCAACGCGAACACCTATGCGGGCGCCACGACGGTGAACGGTGGGACCCTCGTACTGGCCGGCGGGGCTGCAATTGCCGACGCCGGGGCTGTCAGTCTGAGCGATACGACTGGCGCCACTCTGCAGCTCAACGCTAGTGAGACCATTGGGTCCCTGGCTGGCGGCGGAACCACGGGAGGCAATGTCGACCTGCAGGGCCACACACTCACGGTAGGCAATGCGAGCAGCACAACTTATGTCGGTGAGCTCAGCGGGACGGGAGGCTCCCTGGTCAAGCAGGGCAGTGGCGCGCTGACGCTGGGCGGCAGCAACAGCTACACGGGGGGCACGACGATTTTGGGAACGGGACGTATTGCCGTCAGCAATTCCAATGCCTTGGGCAGCGGCACGGTGGAGCTGAAATCCACCAGCGCGCTGACGACGGCCTGGACTCTGGAGCTGGCCGGCAGTGTCACCATCGGTAATGCCATCGCCATCGACTCGACAACGGGGCGCAATTACGTTTACGCCAGTTCCGGAGACAGTACGATCAGCGGAACCATTACAGTCGCCGGCGCCGGTTCGAACTTCATCGTCTTCGGCAACGATGGGGTCTCGACACTGGTCCTCGGCAATGCGATCAGCGGCGCCAGTTTTATCGGCGCGTTTTCCCTGAGAGGCACGAACCCGACCGGCGGCACGGTTTCCGGTCAGGTCACCCTGCCCAGCGCAACCTTCGATTCAAACGGAAACACATGGACGATTGCCTCCGGAGGAAACACCTGGCGAACGACCAGGTTCAACGCAGCGGGAATGTTTGTTCTTGGACAGGATGATGCCTTGGCCACCGGCGCCAAACTCCTTTGGTCGAGCGCTACACCCACTGGCCAGGCGGGACTGGACTTGGCGGGCTACAACCAGACGGTAGCCGGATTGGACATGCCAACCAACAACAGCGGTGCGCTGGCTTTGGTCACAAACAGTAGTGGCGCCGACCAGCCTTCCACGCTGACGCTGAGCGGTTTTACCACCAGTTACACCTATGCCGGCGTGATCATGGACGGCGCCGCTAATCGCAAGGTGTCCCTGGTGATGCAGGGCGTGGGGCGGACCCAGACGCTCACCGCCGTCAACACGTACGGCGGCGACACAACCCTTACGGCTGGCACGTTGAGCCTCGACGCGGACGCTACCCTGGGCAGCGGCGCTGGGACGCTGGTGCTCAACGGCGGCACGTTGAACACGACGGCCGACCGCGCCGTCGGCGATCCGGTGGCCAATCCCCTCAGTCTCACAGTGAGTAGTTCCATAACTACGACCAGCGCTGCCGCCGCCGTGCTGCTCAATCTGACCAGCGGCAGCGTCTCCGGCACGGGCGGTACCCTGACCCTGCGCAACGCCGCCAGCAGCGGTGCCGGTGTGTTCCATGTCCGCTTCTCCGGCGGCGGGTTCAGCTTTGATCGTCCGCTGGTGCTCGCCAACGGCGCCTCCGGGACGACGGAATTGCAGTCGTACAACACCAGCGGAACGGAGCAGACATTTGGCGGCATCGTCTCCGGCGCGGGAAAGTATCGGCGCTCGGCGAGTGTGAGCGGCACAGGCGGAGACACCATCTTCACGGCAGCCAATACCTTCAGCGGCGGCGTGACGCTGGTTGACGGCGGTTTGGGGTTGGGCAGGGACTCCGTGGGCGCTCCACCCGCACTCACCTCCGGCCCGCTCGGCACGGGCGGGCTGATCGTCAGCCCGGGCATTCTGGTGGAGAGCGCAAGCGTCTTCGCCGTGGGTGGTGCGCGTGTGGTTGGCAACGCCATTGACTTCACAGGCGCCGGGGACACGACGTTGATCGTGGGCGGCACGAATCAGTTGACGCTGACGGGTGTCGTCGACTTGGGCACCGCCATCCGTACGCTCAAGACGGAGAACACAAGAACCACCACGCTTTCCGGTGCGGTTGGCGGCCTGGGCGGCTTGAGCAAGTCGGGCAGCGGCGTCCTGGCTCTCTCCGGATCCTGTTCCTACGGCGGTGACACGACGGTTTCTGGCGGGAAGCTGCAGGTGGACGGTTCGCTCAGCGCTGGCGGTGGCGCGGTGACGGTCAACAACACGGCTACGCTGGCAGGGACCGGAACCGTCAGCCGGGGCGTTACCGTCGCGAGCGGCGGTGCGCTGGCTCCAGGCGCCGACGAGGTGGGAACCTTGTCCATCGCGGGCAATGTGACGCTGCAAAGCGGCGGCGCACTCCGGGCCAAGGTGAACTCGGCAGCCCCCGGCGCGTACGGACAGGTGAAGGTGACGAGCGGGGCCGTGGACCTTGGGGACGGTGTTGCCAGTCTCACGCTTGATGTCGCCGGCTACACACCGGCCAACGGCGACATGATCTGGATCGTCAACAACACCGGGGGTGGCGCCACCTCCGGCCACTTCGCCGGGTTGCCCGCCGACAGCACCGTCGAAGTGGGCGGCAAGCTGTTCTTCATCCGTTACGATGCCGACTTCGACTCTCAGGCGCCGAGCGGCGGCAACGATATCATGCTCATGAGCACGGCGGTGGACGACGGGATGCTGTTCGAAGTAGAGTAGACGCGTGTGCCCTGCTGGCCGTGAGGGCGGGCAGGGCAGGTGGATCAGGGACATGAACTGCAAGCGTACAACGGTGGCAGCGGCGGCGGCGGTGGCGCTGTGGGGCGGCGCCGCGTGGGCGGCCCTGCCGTTTGTCGAGAAGTTCGACGAGCGGTCCGATGGCATGCTGAACGGTCAGAACGGGTGGAGGGCGGTGGCCACCAGCCGTGTCAATGTCGAGGCCGATACGGTCTTTGGCGGGACCAAAGCCGGCAGTATCAGCAATGCCGTGCTATGGCGCAATGTCAGCGATGCCGCCACGGACGTCTGGGTGGATTGGTACGTTAAGCCGTCGCGACGGATGGCCGGCGGCGATCCGACTCCCGGCACGAATTCCGCAGCGGCGTTTTACGTCAACAGCCAGGGATACTTGCGGGTGCTCAGCAACACGACCTGGATGACGCTGCCGGCGTTCACGGTTCCGGAGAACGATTGGACGCGGCTCACAGTGCGCCTGGACTACACCGGCAGAAAGTGGTCGATCTACGCATGCGACGGCGTGAGCAACCGGCTCGCGCGCCCGCTGGCGACCAATCTGGCGTTTCGCGCCGGCGCGGGCGGCAGTTCGGTGAGCAAGCTGAGGGTTGCGGCTGCGGGCGGTGGGAAGAACGGTTACCTCGACAGCGTCAGCGTTGGCGGCAACACCGGTAGCGGCGTGCCCTTGAACATTGACCATGGCGGGGACGGCATCTCCGACCGCTGGGAACTCCACTACTTTGGAACGGCCACGAATCGGAATGACACCAGCGATGCCGATCGCGATGGCTGGACGGACAAACAGGAGTATCTGGCCGGAACGGATCCCACGAATGCGGTCTCCTACATGCGGGTTCTGGACTGCGATCTGACCAGCCCCCTGGCGAATGACATTGCCTTCAGGCTGATCGGCGGCGGAAGCACGGTCACAAGCGTTTATGCGGGCGATCTGATTGGCCGCTCCTTCAGCGTGCAAGCGGCGAACAACATAGCGACCAATGCCAAGCTGACTGCGGTCTCTGTGCGGGACACGCTGACGGGTACGAATGCCCTGACCGACGTGGGAGCCGCGAGCCTCTACACCGCGCGGTTCTACGACGTGGGGGCGACCTTCGGCGGGGAGGCGTGCACGAATGCCGAGCAGTGGGCCATGTTCGTGCAGGATCGTCCGTCCAACCGCTCCGAGCTGATCTGCGTGCCGGTCCACTACGGACCGACGGCCTCCAACAACCTCAACGCCACGCTGGGCCGGCAACTCGCGCGTGGTCTGTATGCTTCCGATACGAAGGCCCAGGCAGACAAGGTGCGCTGGATAGACGGATCCGGCGCGTGGGTCGATTACTACCTCTCCGTGACCCACGGCTGGACAGAGGACGGTGTGGCGCCGGCAGACGTCACCATGACGGCCGGACAGGCGCTGTGGGTCGTACACAGCAACGCGGCGGCGCGCGCCAATACCGTTTTCGCGGGGCGGACGTTTGCCGAAACCAATGTCACCGCCTTCACGGTCAAGACCGAGCACGGCGGGTGGACGCTGTTTGGCTGGCCCCTGCCGGTGGCCCGCGGGCATGCCGCTGGCAGCGCCGACAAGAACCAGCTAGGCTTCGAGCAGTACGGCACGGGCGGACGGAGCTACGACCGCACGGCCAGCAACAGCGGCGACCAGATCTGGGTGCGCGCGGGCAACGGGTGGCGTTACTACATGCTGCTTGACAATCACGCGGCAGGGGACGAATTGGATGGGCGTTGGTGGGGCGACGGCACGGGTGGCGGGAATCTGGCGACCTTCTCCCTGCAGCCCGGCCAAGCGTACTACTACTACCACACCCCCAACTACGCGGCGACGAACTTCACCTGGAAACCCAAGCTGCCATGAGGCTCGCATGATGAGGCAAGGCACAACGCGTGACGTGAACGTGACGATGGCCGTCGCGGTGCTGGCGCTGGGACTGGTCGCCGCCGGGGCGCGCGCCGACCCCTGGTCGCATACCGAAACGTGGTCGCAGGTCGGGACGGCCGGTTGGACCAATCTGACGGCCCAGGCCAGCCTCTCGAACCCTGGCGGCTACCTGAACGTGCGGCAGCAACTGCAGAGCGCCGCGCCGATGTTTGGCGAGGATGTGGCGCGCCTGCCCCTGCCTCCCGACATCTGCCCGACGCGCATCGCCTTCCGCTTCCGCAGTGGCGCGCTGCCGCCCAGTCGTCTGGCCTTGCAGTTCCAGGGCGGCGCTGCCGGAAATGTGTGGGAGTGCGTGCTGACTCCGCCGCCGGCCAATGAGGAGCGCGCCTACGATGTGCCGGTGGATCTTGCGGCCGGCTGGACGATGGGTGCGAGCAACTCGGTTGCCCAGTTCGAAGCTGACCGTCATCCCGCGAACTGGGTCGGCGTGCTGGTTCGTCGGCACGGCAGTCCGGCGGCGCAGGACGCGGCGGTGGATGACGTTGTCCTGACCGGGATAGTAGCTCCTGTCGACAGTGACGCAGACGGTATGGCCGATGGTTGGGAGACCTCCCACCGACTCAACCCCGGCGACGCCTCTGACGCCGGCGTCGATGCCGATCGCGACGGTATGAGCAACTACGCCGAGTACCGGGCGGGCACCGATCCGACGAACGCTGCCTCCTTCTTTGCGGTGGCTATTGCCGAAGCGAGCCTCCGCTTGCAGGGGCGGGTTGTGGTGCTTCGCTGGCACTCGATCTCCAACCGGACTTACGCCGTTGAGCGGTCGGATGCTCCGGATGCAGCGACTTTCGCGCCGCTGGCCGCCGGTGTGCCCGCCGGACCGCCGGAGAATCACTTTGTAGATCCCTCCTCGACGAATCAAGGTCGCTATTTCTACCGGGTTCGCGTAGAATAGATTCGCTTCAGTGGAAAAGGACAGCATGAGCAGGCTGATTAAAGAGGAACGCGGCGTGTGGTCGATCCGCTTGGCTGGATCGCTGGCCATGGCTTTGGCTTTCCTCTTCCCGGCGGTATGCGTCGAGGCCATCGTGCTCGGCGAACACAAGTGGGATGACAGCACGGTGATGGGGTGGTCCCGTGATCGCGGGGACTGGCCGGCGCTGACCAACCCCGGCGCCAACGGGAATCCCGATGGCTACCTCCGCATTGACTTTCCGGCCATTGGGGTAGATCCCGGACCCAACTGGTATGACACCGTGCATACGCCGGCTACCAGTCTGTTCGCCGGCAACTGGTCGCAGCAAGACTGGCTGCAGTTCGACTTCTGGGCCGAGGACACCGCTCCGGGCGGGTTGCAGGTGCGGTGGGGCGTGGACGGTGGCAACACGTGGGGGTATGTGCTGGATGCGACCGGCGTACAGCCCGGGCAGTGGTCCACATTCCAGGCGCCTCTGGCGAACTGGCAGGACTGGGATATCAGCCCGTTCATGAGCGAGTCGCAGTACCTGGCCGACTTGCAGGCCATTGACTGGGTGGGCGTCTACATCTTCCGCAATGGCACCGGCGAGGAGAACTACGGCATAGACAATTTCAGCCTGCAGGTTCCCGAGCCTGAAGAGTGGCTGATGCTGGGCGTGGCACTAACAGTCACGGCAGCCGCCTTACGCAGGCGACACGCCGTCGCTGTCGTCGCCGGACGCTAATCTGATGCTTAATCCGCCGCGTCAGCCTTACGGCTGACGATCGTCTCCGCCATAGCGCCGCGTCAGTTCCTCGGTCGTCGGCAACTGGTCGTAGCTTTCACCCTGTGGTCCGACGAAGCGTCCGCCCGTGCGCAGGATGGGTATGTCACGACCGGCGCCCCTTGCCGTGACGATCGAGAACTTGATCAGATCCACGCCGGGGTGGCGGTTGTTCGTGTTGGCGTCGGTCGGTTGCCCTGTGGCCGGCGGCGGCGTGCCCGCCCACTCGCGCGCGTCGGCATTGGCCAGCCGCTGGGGGGTGGATTGATCGTACGCCATGGCGCGCTGCCGGTTGCGATCCGCCTCCTGCCGGTCCAGATAGTGGCCCACGGCTGCTCCCGCGAGGCCCATGACCGGTGCGGCCACCCCTTGGCGCATGCCGTCCACGTGTTTACCGACGACGAGTCCCAAGGCTGTGCCGATCAAAGCGCCCTGTACCGTCCGCGTGTGGGGACCCGCCAGAACCGGTCCCTGTACCGCCAGCCATCCGCAAACTGCCATCCATGCCATGCGTCGCATTTCCCACCTGCCTTTCCACTATCCAATCAATATCTTACGCTGCTTCATCCCACGCGTCAATGTGTGGGTGCGAGCGTAACGCATCAGTGACGCAGGGGGGGGGGAGGGCAATAACGGCGGGGACCGCCGTCTCCACGCCTCGTCGCCTGCCCACGCGATGGAGAC
>CAYOBW010000324.1:0-7775 GCA_964402115.1 uncultured Victivallales bacterium | reverse complement strand
GGGCGAGTGAGCGCGCGGTCCGGCCGGTGGCCGACGTCACCGGCCGGGAGGCGCCCTTCGGGGCGCATCGCAGCGTGGTCGTCGGCCGCAAGGAATGGGTGAGGTCCAACGTCGAGCAACTGCGCACCGCCACCGAGCCGGTGGCCGACCTGCTGGGCGGTGATGGCAATCGCGTCGTGCGCGCGATCGGCTCGCGCACGACCGGGATCCGCGCCGCGACCTCCCCCTTCTTGAGGTCGACCACGGCCACGCTGTTCAAGAACTGGTTGCAGACGTACGCCACCTGCCCGCCGGGTGCGAACACGGGGCCACGCGGAGAGTGCCCCACTTCGATCGTGTCCGCCACTTTTCCCTTCACGGTGTTGACGAGCTGCAGGTACCCCTCGGCCACGCCAACCGTGACGCCCAAGACGGCGCCGTTGGTCGAGAGCGCCAAACCGGTCGGCTCGGCTTTCAAGGCGATCGTGCCGGCGAGTTTCCGCCCGGCCAACTCAACCACAGCCACCTGCTTGGCCGTATGTTCGGTCACGTAGAGCCGTGCACCGTCCGGAGTTGCCACAACATCCTCCGGCGACAGCCACTTCTCGGCTCGCACCGAGCCGGCCAAGCCGAACGCCAAGACCCAAACCATCCCCTGCACCGTCATTCGCGCGTTAGTTGACATAAGAATCCTGCTCCTCCTGCGTGACCGTGTTTTGTAAGCCGAAACGCGCTCGTTGTCTACCATCCAATGGGCCTTAAGACAGTAAAAATCGCTCGTACACACAGGTAAGACGTTCGGCCTGCCTGAACGGCCGGTCAACGCCACCAAATGTCCCCGGATTCGTGCGTCGACAGCCTACTCCTCGACAACGATGCGGAACCCCACGTTGAACACACGCCAATCGGCCGGATAGGCCAGCCGGAACGCAGACCGGGCGCGGGACGGCCGATCGTAGAACGATCCGCCGCGCACGACCTTCTGCAAGGCCGGCGCATCCCCTTCCCGCCCGTCATCCGCCCGGTAGGGGTACGCCGCATACGCCGAGCGCGTCCACTCCGCGACGTTCCCGTGCATGTTCTGGAGGCCCCAGGCATTCGCCGCGTAAGCGCCCACCCCCGCGGGGCCGACATGCCCATCGTTCACGCCGGGGATATGGGGCAGCCACTTGGGCGAATCGCGCCGGCACAGCGTGACCAAGCGCGCGTCGGCGAGGTTGGCCAGCTTCGAGAAGTCGGCGTCCACGCCGCCGTAGGCCAGGGGTGCATCCGATCCGGCGCGGCAGGCCCACTCCCACTGTGCCTCGGTCGGCAGGGCGCACCGCCGCCCGGTCAACTGCGACAGCCAGGCGCAGAACGCCTGCGCCTCGGTCCAGGAGACGCGCGCAACGGGCTGGTCCGGCTGTTCCATCGGCTCCCCGCGCGAGCCCATGTCCTTGTTAAACGCACTCAGCACGCCGCTTGCGTGCTGCGGCGCGAAGCGTTTGAACTGCCGGTTGCTGGTTTCGCAGCGGGCGATGTAGAACGGCTTCGCCAGTTCCACGCGGGCGGGCGGCTGTTCGTCGGCGCAGCCGGCCGCATCGCCCATGATAAACGCGCCCGCCGGCACACGCCGCACGACCAGCGTCACGTTCTCGCCCAGGTCGAGCGTCAGCTCCGCGGGGTCGCCCGCGGCCTGCTGCCGGCGCGCGGCCTCGGCGGCAGCGAACGGCCAGCCCTCGACCTGCACGGCCGCAACCGGCTGCGCAACCGGACGCGGCGCGGGCGCCACAAAGGCGACGGGCGCGGGCGCGGGCAAGGGGTAGTTCTCGAGGTCCTCGGTCACGTTGGCGTACTGCTTCCGGTAGGCCGCGCGCAGTTCCACCTGCTTGACGGGCACGGGCCGGTGCTCGCCCCACGTGCCGTGGTCCGGCACGTTGAGGTCGATCCACGTGTAAAGCCGGTCCCAGGCCTCCGCGTCGAGCTGCACGCCGTGATGGCCCTTGCGCAGCAGCTGCACGAGCTCGCTGGTGTCGACGGCGTACTCGTAAGGGTTGGGCACGTGGTAATCGCTTTCGGGCCCGGGCCGCCGCACGTAGGGGTGGAGCGCGAGATAGGCCGCGTCGAAGCCGCCCGGCCGGCGGCCTCCGGCCTGGCCGGCGGCCTGCAGCGCCGAAAAGTTCGGCAGCGCGCGCTTGTCCGCCCGCTCGGCGCCGCTGTGGCAACCGACACAGTACTTGTCCAGCACGGGCTGCACCTCGCGCACGAAGCTGAAGCCCCGCCGCGGCCCGCGCCACGGCTGGATCGGGGAAGGCGCTGCGCGGGCGGCCTGCGTGACGCGCGGCGGGGCCGCCTCGGTGGGGCTTTCGTGGCAGCCCACGCACGACAGCCGCTCGCCGGGCTGCGCGGTGAACCAGCTCCGCATGACCTGGATGGCCCGCCCCTCGGCGTCGAGCGGCTGCACGGCCAGGGGCGTGTTGGCGGGCACGGAGAAGTGGGCCGACCCGTCGGGGTAGACCGGCACGGTGCCGTGGATGCGGTGCACATCCCAGGGGCCGTCCACGCCGATGCTGATGTGCCCGCCCATGCCCTGGTAGGCGAAGTGGTATTCGAAAACGCGGAGGGCCTTCACGGTCCCGCGGGGCACGCCGGCCAGCCCCTTGCCCACGTACACATCGGCCATGTAAACGACAGCGTTGGTGGCGCCGAGCTGCACGCGGTCGGGGATGACCGGCGGCACGACGGCGGGCCGGAACGGCAGCGGCTCCAACAGCGCCTGCCCAGCCGCCGTGTAGACCGGCACGAGGTTGTCGAACACGTCCACCACGTAGACGCCCCACCCGTCTGCCGGACGCGGGCGGCAGGCCACGAGGAAGTACTTGCCCGCGCCGCCCCCGGTCTGCGGATCGTGCAGGGGATAGGGATGGAGGAACAGCGGCCAGCTGTTGTTCACCAGCCCGTCGCGCACGAGGGGCTCCACGGGCTCGCCGCGCCCCGGCAGACGCTGCACGACCCCGCCGGCCTCGTAGCGCCCCTGCGCCACGTCGAACAGGATCAGCTCGCCCATCCGCGGCAGGCCGTGGTGGCCGGAGATGACCGCGATGATGCGGCTGGGGTGCCCGGGAATCGGCCGCGCGTAGAAGGTGGCGTTCGGCCAGTAGGAGTTGCTCTTCGAGAGCGCCATCTGCCCGGTGCCGTCCGGGTTCATGGCGAACAGCAGCCGCGTGAAGTAGTGCGGCGTGTCCGTGTATTCCCAGCGGGAGTACATGACGCGCCCATCGTTCATGACGACCGGGCACCAGTTGTGCTCCTGGTCGTAGCAGAGCTGGCGGATCGTGCGGCCGTCGGTGTCCATGAGGTAGAGATTGGCCACGTGGGTCTTGCCGCCCACGCACGGCACGCCCTGCATGCCGGCTGTCGAGTCGAAGAGGATGCGGCCGTTCGGCAGGTAGCAGGCGTCGTACTGGTCCACGCTCTCCAGGTCCGGCGTCACCTGCCTCAGCCCGCTGCCGTCGGCGCCCATCTCCCACACGTGCCAGTCCGCCCGGCCCTTGCCGGGCTTCGGCATGGAGAAGAGCAGCCGGTCACCGGCGAAGCGCAGGTCCACGTCGCCCACGAACTCGCCCTCCGGCGGCCGGTAGAGCGTCGTCAGCTTGCCGTCCGGCCGCACGGGGGCGAGGACCGCGATTTCGTTGTCGTAGCCGCGCCGATCGACGGCGCAGTTGCCCTGCCAGTTCTGCGGCAGCCCCAGCTTGCCTTTGTCGGCCCGCCGCACCAGCAGCAACCGGTCGAAAGCCAGGACGGGATTCGCCAGCAACGCCTCCTGCTGCAGCGCGACGAGGGCGGCCTCCACGGCCGCGGCTTCAGCGCCCTTGGCGGCGGCCAGCTTCCGGTCGAGCTCGGCCAGCCGCGCGAGATAACCGTCGGCGCCGGGGTAGCGGCTGCCGAAGGTCTGCCGGAGGTCCTCGAGGGCGAGACGCAGCGACACGCTCCGCTCCGCCGGCGACGGACCCCGGTCGCGCCAGGCAGCCCGAACCTCGCTCCCGCCCGCCGCAAGCAGCAGCCCCGCCACAACCGCTGCTGTGTGCCTCGTCAATCGGCCCATGGTCGGCCTCCCTCCCGTGCTGCGCGTCTACTGCCCGTAGCCCAAGGCGTCCCAGTACTGCCGCTCCACCGCGTACACGTCAATCGGATCCGCGGCCGGGTCGAACGTCGCCGGCAGGATCCCGTACCGCTTCATCTCGCGCACCCACTCCAGCCGCGGCCTGAAGCCCGGCATGTCGAAGCGCTTGATGGTATCGAGCCGCCGCTGCCCCGCCTCCACCATGCCCCGCAGGGCCAGGTAGTCGGCATCGTCCGGCCCCTTGAAGATGGCGCCCTCCGTGCCCGCCGGCGCATCGACCGGCCGGCACACCCCCAGCCCGCCCGCCGCCTTCGCCAGCGGCGCGCGCAGGTAGAGCGACAGCTCGGGGCGGGTCAGATTGAACACGACGTGGCGCGTCCGGCCCAGCCGCGGATCGTCCATGCTCGGCTGCCAGAAGCTGAGGCCGTTCTCGTCGGAGAGCGCGCGCGGCAGCGGGCGCGACTTGGCCGTGTGACAGGCGGCGCAACGCCGGTCGAACGCAGCCTGCGCGGCCTTGGTCTCGGGCCACTGGAAGTCGGGATTCAGCACGGGCTCGTTCTGCTGGTAGCCGCCGATCATGCCGCACCCCAGCGCGGCATACGTGCCGGGATAGGGCGCGCAGGCCTCGATCCACAGCCGCACGACCGTGCGCTCGGCAGGCGTGAGGCGGACGTCGTGGTGCGCGCCATCGAGCTTGCGCAGGAGCGGCGCCCCGCCGCTGCCGAGCTGGCGCGGGCCGTAGTTGCTGCGCGGCAGGTTCCGCCCGTCCGCGAGCTGCCCGTTCACGGTCAGGGCGTAGTAGGCGAGCGAGAACATCGGCCCCCGATCGCCGCTGAGGCAGACCCCCCCCGAGCGCTTGTCGGCATTGTGGCAACGCAGGCAGTGGCGGTCCAGGATCGGCTGCACGTCGCGCGGGAAATCCAACACGTCCGGCGCGCCGGCCACGGGCTCGATGGGGCTCGGCCCGCCCGCCAGCGCCAGCGGCCGGCGTTTTCCGCCGTCCATGGGCTGCGTGAGCGCGCGGTGCTCGTGGCACCCGACGCAGCCCAGCGTCTCGCCCGGCGCGACGGACGTGAAGCTCTGCATGCGCTTGATGGCGAGATCGTTCGCGTCGAGCGCGATGAAGAACAGGCTCCGCGTCGCGGGGGCCTCGAAGTACGCGCTGCCGTCGGCGGCGACCGGGACGGTGCCGAGAATGCGCTCGAGCGTGAAGGTGCCCGCGTAGCTCAGCGGGTCCATGCCACCGGTGAAGTTGATGGGCTTGGGCAGGCTCTCCATGACCAGCAGCTTCTTGACCTCGCCGCGCTGCACGCCGGCCATGTTCCGCCCGAACGTGACGTCACTGAGGAAGAACCGCCCCGTCCGTTGCGCGAGGTTGACGCGGGGCGGGATCGCGGTCTCGCGCGGGCGCGCCGCCAGCGGGCGCGGCTCGTGCAGCCAGACGTTGTCGGTTACGCCGGCCAGCTCGTGCAGCGTCACCCGGCGCCCCCGCGCGTTGTAGGCGTCCAGGCGCCGCCCGTCCGCTGCCAGGAAGAGGTCGGGCGACAGCGCCCACGGATCGCGGCAGGAGCCGCTGCCGCTGATCGTGACCAGTTCGGCGAGGGCATCGGGACCGCGGCGCTGGCTGACCGTGGCGAGGTGGCCCATGTGCTCCGTCTGCCCGTGGCCGGGCGACTTGATCAACACCACTCGCTGGCTGCCGGGGATCGGCTTGGCGTCGATGTACACGTCGCCGGGGTGCAGGTTCCCGAAGTAAACCGCCTGCCCCGTGCCGTCCGGGTTCATGGTCCAGAGGTGGTGGTAATGCACCTGCGAGCGGTCCACGTACTCCCAGCGCATGTACAGCAGGCGCCCGTCCGGGAGGACCCACGGCGTGTTGTCGTGCTCGACGTTCGCCGAAAGCTGCCGCAGCCCGCTGCCGTCCGCCTCGCAGCGATGAATCACGGCCACCTGCGTGAGCCAGCAGTTCACCCAGCGCCGGCACCGGCTCGACACGAACGTGATCCCGCCGTCGGGCAGCCAGCAGGGCTCGAAGTCGTCGTACGGGCCGTCGGTGATCTGCCGCAGCCCGCTGCCGTCGGACTGGATCGTGTGGAGGTGATAGCTCTCCGTGCCGCCCTTGCGCCAGGCGAAGACGATGCGGCGGCCGTCGTAGTCCACGGCCGGATCGCGGATCGAGCCCTCGGGGTCGGCCAGCAGCTCGGTGACCTGGCCCGTCTTGAGGTTCAGCCGGCACAGGCGGCCGGCCTTGCCGTAGGCCTTGCGGTTGCTGTCGGGCGCGAAGTAGCTGAAGTTCGCGTACCAATGCTCATGCAGGATGGAGCGTACGGCGAAGACGATCTCCGTCGCGCCGCCGCCGAGCGCGGCCTGAACGCGCTCACGCAGGTCCGCCTCGTCCTCGTTCGTGCGCGGCGGCGTCGCCGACGGCCCGAGCAGGACGTAGTCGTAGATGATCCAGCTGCCGTCGCTCAGCTCCAGCGTCAACTCGTTCGCGCCCGCCCGCAACGCCTCGGGCGGCACGGGGAACACCATGGCGGCAGGGCGTCCCGCCGAGCCCGGGTTGCCGTCGCCGGCCCCGGACCCCTCCGGCACGCGACGGCTGCCGAACTCACGCCCGTTGCAGGCCACGGTCAGCAGCGGGTTCTTCAGCGACTCGACCTGGCCCACGCAGAGATGCAGCGGCCCGGCCGGTACGGCGGGCAGCTCGAAGCGGATCGTGAAGGTGTGATCGCGCCCCCCCGCCCAAATGTCCAGCCGGCTCGGGTGGATGTAGGGCCACGCGCGCGCCTTGTCGCGCCCGACCGTGAAGACGATCGGCTGCGGGTAAGCCGCCTGGTAGCCCGGCCACCGCTCGGCCACGAGCCCGAACTCCAGCGCCGAGCCATCGGGGGTCCCGATGCAGAAGACGGGAGCCGGGCCCGTGGCTGGCGCACCGAGCGCCGCCCCGGCCCACGCCAGTCCCCCCAGCGCCACCCTGAGCATCCAATCGCGCATGTCTGTCATAGTGAGAACCACCTTCACGCGTCCCGCCGGTTGCGTGGCCCTGCCACGTCCAACGGTGCGCGTGTGAACAACTAGCACAGCCCCGCGCATGCGGGAAACAGCGAAGTGGCCGCCTCCGCACTTTTTTTCGCGGTCAACACCGTCTGACCGCTGCGTAAGACCGCGGACGCAAGCAGCAGGGGTTTCGAGCCATGTCGCAGGCCAAGATGCTCATGTACCGCTGGCGGCCACAGGCGCGCTCACCCCTCCGGCTTCAGGTTCCGCGCAAGCGGGAACGTGAAGCGTGGTGAGTTCGCATCCAGGGCGGCCCCCAGGTCGATCATGGCCTGGTTGCCCTCGGGCGTGATGCCGATCGGAGGGATGAGAAGATTGACCAGCCCGCCCTTCACGCGAGACCACAGGCCCTCGCTCTTGCCCTTGCGTGCGAGCGACGCCAGGCGAATCCCCATGCGGGGCTTCCCCTCGGCACGGTTAAACACGAGCGCCGTCACCCGGGCGCTCAGTTCGTTGCGCTTGACGAACCGGTCGCCCTCTTTCGCGATGTCGCACAGTTCGACGCTGACAGGGCTCTTCGAGCCGCCGTCCGTGAAGCAGACGGTCACGCGATCGACGCGATCGCCCTCGGGCGCGACGGCGCCCTCGACCTCCACGCGCCCCTGACCGCCGCCGTCGATCCGTATCGCATCCAGCA
>CAYOBW010000323.1:0-7827 GCA_964402115.1 uncultured Victivallales bacterium | reverse complement strand
CCGGTCGCGGGGGCTGTCGCCTTGCTGCTGTTCCAGTGCCCGCGGGACGCGCGCGCGGCGGATGTTCCTTTCCCACTGTCGCTGGAGGCGGCAGCGGTGGTGCAGGCGTCGATGGCGCCGCAAATCCCCGGCTCGCTGATCCTCGGCAACGGCGACCTGAACGGCATCCTGTGGGTCCGCCACGGACAGCTCCGCTTCTCCATCACCAAGAACGATGCGTGCGACGGACGGCTCGACACCGCCAACGATCCGGACCTCTGCCGGATCGACATCCGGAACCACACCTGGAAGGCGCAGCCACGGGCCGGCAACCCGCCGTCGTGGGACAAGCCCTATCCGTGTCCCCTCATCTGCGGACACGTGGAGTTCGGCGCCGGCAGCGGCGCCGCGCCGGAATGGAGCACGGCGCGGGCGCATGACCAGGCGACGATTGGCTGTGACGGGGCAGCCTCGCAAGTGGTCGTCCGGATCCAAGGCCGTGCCGGCGACAGTGCGGGCTGGGGGTTCGTGCCGCGCGTTTCCGGAGCCGTGCGCAGGGTGACGGCCAGGCTGTCCGGCAGCCCCAACGCCAAGTGGTACCTCGACTTCCCCGGAACCGGCGTGAAATCGGGCTGGCAGCCGGCGCAGCGCGATGCGGCCGAAGCGGGATTCGATCTGCCTGCCGGGTCGACGCTCCAGCGCGTGGACCTCTACGTCTGGACCGACGACGGCAAGCCTGCCGAACTTCGCCTGCATGCGGTGACCACCGATGCGCAGCCGCAGTCGCTTGCCGGCGCTGCCGTCATGGCGGCGTCCCGATACACCTCCCGCCTCGACCTCGCCCGCGCGTTTGCGGAGGTCGCCAGGGTAGACGGTGCCAGGCTCACCGTCCGCGTGCTGGCCGGGCGGAACGCCCTGGTGTTCGACACGGCGGACGCGTTGACACTGATCCCCTGCGCCGCCGGATTCCTCCCGGCCTCCAAGCGCGGCACGCAGGACCGCGCCGAATGGGTCCTGACCACCGTTCCCGGCGACGGGGACTGGCCGGGCATGGCGTTTGCGTTGGCCCACGCGGCCAGGGAAACCCGCCACGTGGTGGCCGTCGTCACCTCCCTGGAGGCGTGTGACCCCGTCGCGGCGGCGGTGAAACTGGCTGGCGAGGTCTTGGCGGAGGACGGCGCGAAACAGCTCGCCGCGCACGAGGCGGTGTGGCGTGCGTTCTGGAGCGAGTCCGGCGTTGCGCTCGCCGACCCGTACCTGGAAGCGGTCTGGTACCGGAACCTGTACTTCCTGCGCTGTTGCAGCAAGCCGGGCGTCCCGCCAATCGGGCTGTTCATGGGCTGCGCGACGGATGTGATGCCGTGGCACGGCTGCGCGACCACGGACTACAACTTCGAGCAGGCGTTCTGGGGCGCTTTCGCCTGCAACCACGCGGAGTTGGCAGAGCCGTACAACCGGTATATGGTGGACTACCTGCCCCGCGGGAAATGGTTCGCCAGGGAGACCTACGGCCTCGAGGGGGCTTTCTACCCGGTGAACCATTTCACCCACCAGATCTTCGATCCTGCCGCCTGCGCGTCGAAGAACCGCCACATGAATTTCTACCTGCCGTGGACGTACGTGCCGGGGGCCAACGGCTGGCAGGCGCACAACGTGTGGCTGGGTCACCTCTACCAACCGGACCGCCAGTACCTGGAGCGGGTGGCGTACCCGGTCGTGAAGGAGATGGCGGCCTTCTACGCCGCATTTCTCGAACAGTGCCGGAAGACGCCGCAGGGGAAGGCCGTGTACGGCCCGACCTACAGTCCCGAGCACCGGGGGTTCGGCGTGGACGACACCCCGTGCGACATTGCGTGGACGCGTTTCACGCTCAAGGCCGCGGTGCAGGGGGCGCAGGCACTGGGCCGCGACGAGGGCCTGGTGAAACGCTGGCAGGCGGCGCTGGACCTCGTGCCCGACTATCCGCAGACGCCGCAGCGCAACCCGCCGGTGATTGCCGACGTGCGCGGCGGCGAACCGATCAAGTACAACGTGCCCGTTCCGACGTTGCCGGTGTTCCCCGTGGGCGAGGTCAACTGGTGGTCGTCGGAACAGGAAAAGGCGATTTTCGCCCGCACGATCGAATCCATCGTTACGACACGCTACAACTCATCCATCATGCTGGCTGGCGCCCGCGCCCGCCTGAGTATGCCCGGCACGCACGCGTGGATCACGAAGACCTTCAAAGAGCGCCAGATGCCCAACGGCTTCCTGATGCTGCAGGGCGACGGTTTCGGCAACGACACGCGCGGCAACTACTCCGAGCAGATGGCAGCAGCTGGCATCGTGTCGGAGCTGCTGCTGCAAAGCGTCGGCGCTGCGATTCGCTTGTTCCCCGCGTGGCCGAAGGATGTGGACGCGCAGTATGCCGATCTCCGTGCCGAGGGCGGCTTCCTCGTGTCCGCGCGGCAGCAGGGGGGCGCGGTCGTGCGCGTCGCGGTGCGGTCCACGGCCGGCGGAACGCTGCGGTTGCTCTCCCCGTGGCCCTCGATTGGCGTGAGGCGCGACGGCCGGCTGCAGCCGCTGACCGCGGACGGGCGCGGGGTGGTGGCCGTGGAGACGCGCGCTGGCAAGACGCTGGCGTTTGAGGGGGTGGAGAGGTGAAGGCAGCCGTTCGCATTATGGCCACCGGAAGGTGTCTGAGACCGGCTAAAGCCGGGACTCCAAACGGGTTTCCAGCGCGTTTACGACGTTTGGAGTCCCGCCTTCAGGCGGTCTGCGGCCATAATGCGAACGGCTGAGGTGAAGGAGTGATCCGTTGCATGGCAGGCTGGCAATGTGGTTACATGCGGCGGCGCAGTGAAACCGCGGGATGGACGGGGTGCAGGCCGGCGTCAGCCGCGGACGCCGGGCTGCACCGTGTGAATGGAAAGAGGAGGGGTTTGATGCGCATGCATGGCCTTGTCGGCGTTTCTGTCTCGCTGCTCGTGCTGGCCGTAGCCGGTCTTAGCCCGGCTCTCGGTCAACTGCCCGAGAACGCGCTGCCGCTCCGCATTGGCGTGGACCAGGTTGGCGCCAACCGGCTGGGCGGTGAGATCGGGGTGGTGCGGCTGCACGATCACGCCCTGTCCGCCAAGGAGGTCGCGGAGCTGCTGGGGGCCGGGCGCGTCGGGACGGCGCGAGCCGCCATGGTGTGGCACAAGGGCGATGCGGACACGCTGACGAACGCCGTGCCGTTCGGCGCCGCCGGCGGCAGCGTCGAGGCGTGGGTCCGCCCGGATGGCGCGGCCGGCCGCATCGTGGACAAGATCACGCCGGGCGGGATGGACGGCTTCCTGCTCGACACGCATCCCGGCAATGCCCTGCGCCTGATCGTCGGCGCCGACCAGCTCAACGTGCCCGTCGCGTTCACGGGGCAGTGGGTGCACGCTGTCGCGGTTTTCGACGCTGCCGGCAGCCCGGCGCTCTACGTCGATGGCAAGCGGTATGGGGGAGGGGCGGCGCCGGATGGGCTCACCTACGCGGGCGTTCCGCGTCCGCCCGACTCGCCGCTGGCCCTCTGGTATACGCGCCCTGCGACCCGCTGGACGGAGGCCTCGGTGATCGGCAACGGCCGGCTGGGCGGGATGGTGTGGGGCGGGGTGGTGGAGGATCGCGTGGACCTCAACGAGGACACGCTGTGGTCCGGTGAGCCGTATGACAACCTCAATCCCGCCGGCCTGGCCGCGCTGCCGGAGATCCGCCGCCTGCTGCGCGAGGGGAAGAACGGCGAGGCGCAGCGGCTGGTTGAGCAGAAGATGAACGGCAAGTTCAACGAAGCCTACCAGCCGCTCGGGTGGATGCGGCTGGCCTTTCCGTTTGCCGGCGAAGTGGGCGAGTACCGGCGGGAACTCGACCTCGGCGACGGCCTGGCGCGCACGACCTTCACGCACGACGGCGTGCGGTACACGCGCGAGGTCTTCGCCTCGCATCCGGCGCAGGCCATCGTGGTCCGCATCGCGGCGGACAAGCCTGGTCGCGTTTCCTTCAAGGCTACGTTGGACAGCCTGATCCGCCACGAGACAAAGGCGGCGGAGGCGGCGGTTCGCCTGACCGGGCGCGTGCCCTTTCACGCCGATTCGTACGGCAGTGGAGCTATCGTCTATGACGAAGGGCCGAATCCCCGCGGTATGACGTTCGAGGCGCGGCTGGCGGCGCGCGGCGAGGGCGGGACGATCACCGTTGCCGGTCCGGACCTGGTTGCGGAGCGCTGTGACGCCGTCACCCTGACCCTCGTCGCCGCCACCAGTTACAACGGGCCGCACAAGAGCCCCAGCCGCGAGGGTCGCGATCCGGCGGGGCTGTGCGCCGCGTACCAGGCTCCGCTCGCCGGGAGGACTTACGACGCGCTCCGCGCCGAACACCGCGCCGACCATGGGAGGCTCTTCGGGCGCGTCGCGCTCGACCTCGGCAGCACCGATGCGGCACGGCTGCCGACGAGCGTGCGCCTGAAGCGGTTCACGCCGGCGGGCGATCCGTCGCTCGCCGCGCTCTACTACCAGTTCGGGCGGTATCTGCTGATCGCCTCGTCGCGCCCCGGCTCGCAGCCGGCGAACCTGCAAGGCATCTGGAACCACAAGATGAATCCCGACTGGGCCTGCAACTGGACCCTGAACTGCAACGCGCAGATCAACTACTGGCCGGTTGAGGCAGCCAACCTGCCCGAGTGTCACCTGCCGCTCATCGCGCTGACGGAGGAGCTGAGCGTGGACGGGGCGCACATCGCGGAGAAGCTGTACGGCGCGAAGGGCTGGACGGCCCACCACAATACCGACATCTGGCGGCAGGCGGGGCCCGTGGCCGGGAACGCGATCTGGACCATCTTCCAGGTCGGCGGGGCCTGGCTTTGCCAGCATGTGTGGGAGCACTACGCCTTTGCGCAGGACCGGGAATACCTGCTCAAGTCATGGCCCGTGATGCGCGAAGCGGCGCGGTTCTACCTGACCGGCGGGCTGATGGAAGAGCCGTCGCACGGCTGGCTGGTCACCGGGCCCGACACGAATTTCGAGAATGGCTTCCGGAAGCAGGACGGCAGCGGCGGCTGCACCTGCATGGGCCCGACCGCCAGCATGCAGATGGTCCGGCAGCTGTTCCTCAACTGCGTGGCGGCTTCGACCATCCTCGGCACGGACGCGGAGCTGCGCGCCGACATCGAGAAGGCCCTGCCGCGGCTCGCGCCCATGCAGGTCAGCCCGACCGACGGGATGCTGCAGGAGTGGCCGGAGGACTGGAAGCGCACGGCGGAGTGCCAGGTGCTCTCGAGCTGGGGCCTGGTCGGCTGCAACCAGATCGACGCGCGGCGCACGCCGGAGCTGGCCGCGGGGTTGCGCAAGATCTGGGACACGGAGAACCACTGGGCCAGGGGGTCGGTCGGCAGTTGGCAGGGCGCGTTCCCGGCGATGGTGTACGCGCGGCTGGGCGCGGGCGACAACGTGGCGGAGATCCTGCGCCTGCAGCTCACACGGCTGGTGAACCCGAATCTCTCCGCCAGCTTCGGCGGCATGGCGGAATGGGAGATCGACGGCAATCTCGGCCTGGCCGCCGCCATCGGGGAGCTGCTGGTGCAGAGCCAGGAGGAGGTTGCGGCGTTCAGGGTTCAGGGTTCAGGGGGGAAGGAAGTGGCTGCAGGGGAGAGTGTTCGGCCTCCGTCTGAACTGCGAACAGGGAACCCTGAACACTGCCTCTCGCTGCTTCCCGCGCTGCCGTCGGCCTGGCCGCGCGGCTCCGTGACGGGCTTGAAGGCGCGCGGCAATTTCACGGTGGACCTCGCGTGGCGGGATGGCAAGGTGACGACGTACCGCGTGGCCTCCCCCGTGCCTCGCGAAGTGACGGTGCGGGTGAACGGCGAGACGCGCAGGATCAAGTCGGAGATTAGAGCTGCGACGAATTGACAGTCGCCTTCTGAGCGGCCGCGGGATTGCAGTGGCACCCGTCAGCGGTGCCAGGCATTGGGAGCCTCTGTGGTGCCAGGCATCGGGCGCCATTGTCTCGCCTCCCCCTGCCATACGAAATGCGCCACGCTGGCGCCAAGCTTCAGCGGCAGGCCGTACCCACATGGCTTGACCCGCACCTTCCTGCCCCGACAGTCCCTCGATGGTGCCAGGCACGTCAAGGGTGTCGGATGTCAGGGGACTGGCTCGGCATGTCGAGCGAAGATAGTTTGCGATTTTCGCGGAAAACGGGATGTGGCGCGGCTTCCTTTACGCAGATGGGGATAACGAATCTCCATGCAGACAGGGAGACAGGCCATGCGACCACTGCGTTTGAAGCCGGCAGGACAGGAGATGTTCTATCACGTCTACAATCGAGTGGCGGGGAGTCCGTCCTACCTGCCGTTCGGCGATATGGAGAAAGAACATTTCATCGCGTTACTGACACGCCTGTGCCAGTTGTATACTGTTGAGGTTCTGGCATTTGTGGTCTTATCGAACCACTTTCACATCCTGCTCTACGCGCCGGCGACACTCCTGCCGGATGAAGAGGTGTGCAAGCGTTACGCCGCTTATCACCATTTTCGGCGGGAATTGGCGCCGGGCTCAGCGGCCTGTCGCGAGATGGCGGCACAAATGCGCGACATCAGTTGCTTCATGCACGACCTGCAGGGACAGTTCAGCCGCTGGTTCAACCTGTCGCTCGATGATCCACGACGCGGTTCTTTGTGGGCGAGTCGCTTCAAGCATACGCTGCTGGAGGGCGGCGTGGCCGTGTGGGATTGCTGGAAGTACATCGAGATGAACCCCATGCGGGCCTTCCTGGTTGATGATCCAGCGACGTACCGTTTCTGCAGTTACGGTCGCTGGTGTAGCACCGGCCGCCACCCGTTCGCCGACAACGTGAAGGCGCGGATCCTGCCATGTTGCAGGGAGTTGTTGAACGTGCACAGCCTAAACGACCTGTGTGATACTCTCCAACGGCACTTCCTACTCATTCGTGCACTCAATGCGCGAGGGGACGAGGCCAAGGCTTTGCTGGCCGCAGCGTGCGGGCCGCTGCCCTTTCGTCCGCAAGCTCACCAGCGTATGCGATACTGGGTCGATGGCCTGGTGATCGGCACCCGCGCTTTTGTCGCGAAGGTCATGTCTCTTACGAGTCTGCACTCGCGCCCGCCCGCCGAGGCTGACGAAGAGAGCGCCCCCGGTGTACGACTCGTCTGCTACAGGCGTTTGTACGAACCTGTGCAAGCCGGTTAGGAGGCTTGCCGCAACTGACCGCATGCAAGCGACCGGCGAGATGGTCGTCAATGCGATCACCCCGCCGTGTCGGTCACCATGTGTGTCGCGAGCGGGATGCGGCGTGCTGCTCGCTCGCTACCCCATCGATCCGGTAGCGATCCAATCCCAATTCTCGCGGTACGATTCGTCAACTCCTGCGCATCGCATTCCCCGCCTTCGTTTTGCGAACTCGATCTGCGCCAATCCCGCATGACTGGCCGTGAATGTGGTCCGGAACACGCATGCCCCGCAACGCGCACACAGACCTTTCGCGGCATGCCTTGCCCGGTTCCGAACGGTGCTAGCCGATTGTTCGTCGTGCCTGGCACTTGTTCGGGCACTTGTTCGTCGTGCCTGGCACTGGTGTTCGTCGTGCCTGGCACTGGCGTCGGCAGGCACCGGAACCATGCCTGGCACCGCAGCCGGGCACCAGAGCCGATTTCACGACCCACGCCATGGCTGACAAGGTCCAGATGGTCTTGTGCCGCATCGGTACGTTCTTCAACCGTCTGCGCGCGATTGCGGAGCAGTTGAGTCCCGAGGCGATCTGGGCCAGGTTAACGAGTGTTAGGGCTATGCACTTGACTCACCATCCCCCACAGGTTGTAGTATGGTGCCA